>JALZAK010000154.1 GCA_030948385.1 Actinomycetota bacterium | reverse complement strand
CGCCGAGCCCGGCCAGCCGGTCGGGCTCCCGCACCGCCTCGGCGATCAGCTGCCCGGACGGGTGCGGGAAGCCGGCGTCGGCGGCCCGCTCGACCGACCGCAGCGCGCGGCCCAGCCGGCGGACCTGCGCCGGCGTGGCGCGGACCAGCGGCGAGTGCAACAAGGCAGACACCGCCCCTGCGGTGAGCGTGCTGGGATCGTCGGCGGCCCGCAGTGCCAGCAGCAACGGGGCGACCGCAGGGTCACGGGCCACCGGCACCTCGTCTGCGGCCACCGCGACGGGGATGCCGGCGGCGACCAGGGCACGCCGGAGCACCGGCACCGATCGCATACCCGACCGCACCAGCACCGCCATCTGCGACCAGTCCAGCCGGCGGCCGCCGTCGAGCTGCCCCAGGTGAGCCCGGCGCAGCAGGTCGGCGATGGCAGCGGCCTCGTCGGCCTGCGTCGCGAAGAGGGCCACCGTGACCGCCCCGGGCACGGTCGCGCCGGCGGGGCGGAGAGCTCGGTGGGCGGCCAGCTGCCCGACGAGCAGGCCGGGCGCCGGCAGCCGGCCCGCCACCGCCCGCGAGGCGTCGAGCAGCGTGCTACCCGCCCGCCGCGAGACGTCGAGGGCGATCACCGGCGCCGGCCCGGCCCGGCCGCCGAACCGGCTGGGAAACTCCAGCAGGCAGGAAATGTCGGCGCCGCGGAATCCGTAGATCGACTGGTCGGGGTCGCCGACGGCGACCAGATCGCGCCCGTCGCCGGCGATCAACTGCAGCATCCGCTCCTGCGACGGGTCGGTGTCCTGGTACTCGTCGACAAAGACGGCGCGGTAGCGATCCCGGACGTCGGCCAGCACGGTCAGGTCGGTTTCCAGCAGTCGCACCGCCTCGGTGACCAGCTCGGCGTAGTCGGTCTCCCGGCCGCGCAGCACCTGGGCGTACTCGTCGAAGAAGTCCGCCGCTGCCCGCCAGTCGTCCCGCCCGGCGCGCCGGGCCAGAACGCGCAGGTCGGCGGCGCTCATGGCCCGCTCACGCAGCCGGTCGAGCAGGTCCGCGACCTCCTGGGCGAAGCCGCGGGTGGTCAAGCATCCGCGCAGCGCGGCGGGCCAGCGGGTGGTGCCCTCGCCGGCCGCGTCGCCGGCCAGCAACTCCCGGATCCGCACCAGCCGCTCGGGGCCGGACAGCAGCCGCGGCACTGCGTCGCCGTACGCCGACACCAGTGCCGAGCAGAAGCCGTGAAACGTGAACGCCGCCGGCTCGGACAGGGTCCGATCGAGCCGGCTGGCGATGCGCTCGCGCAACTCGTCGGCGGCCTTGCGGCTGAAGGTGAGGACCAGGATGTGCTCGGGCGTGAGCCCCCGGCGGACCCGCTCGACAACCGCTTCGACCAGGGTGGTGGTCTTGCCGGTACCCGGGCCGGCGAGGACGAGCAACGGGCCGCCGCGATGATCGACGACCGCCTGCTGGCCCGGATCGAGGTCGGGCGCGGCCAGCGGATCGAGCCTGGCCGGCACCAGACGGTAGGCCGCTGCGGGTTTCACGCTGCGATGTAACCACTCGGGTACGACCCTCAGCGGCCATCCCAGCGGGCCCGCGCGAGATCGACCCGGTCGCCCCGCATCGGCACCCGCTCGGCCCGCAGCCGGCGAGTTGCCTCTGCCTCGTGCCCGGGCGGCGTCCGGCCGTCCCGGTTGACGACGCGGTGCCACGGCACCTCTGACCCGTACCGGGCCATGACCGCACCGACGGCGCGGGGAGCCGGGACGCCCACGCAGTCCGCGACGTCGCCGTAGGTCAGCACCGACCCGGCCGGGATCCGGTCCACCGCGTCCAGCACCCGGCGGGCGAACTCGGAAAGGGCGCCGGCCACTCGACCAGGTTTACAGCAGCGGCCCGCGGAAGGGCACCGTGCCCCCGGCAAGGGTCACCGCACCCGAGTAGTGGGCCCGCAGGTACGCGTACTCCCGGCTGATGTCTCCGACTCCGTTGCTGCCGGGCAGCGGGGCGAGGTTCACCGTGCTCAGCACGCCGAGCGCCCGGCCCTGGGCGTCAAGGAACGCCGACCCGGAGTCCCCCGGGATGCCGGGAGTTGCGGTCAGCACCGAGTGCGACCAACCGCCGCCGGCATCTCCCAGGCTGATGCCCTGCTTGGGACTCAGCGCGGCGATGCCCTGGCGCAGCGAGGAGTTGCCATACGACACCACCGTGGCAGCGGCGGTCGTGCCTGCCGTGTCGATCCCGCTCGGGCCACCCCAGAACGGGATCGACGGGTTGACCCGGCCCGCGTCTGCGGGGTCGAGCCGGACCAGAGCCAGGTCGTTGTACGGGCAGACGTTGGGGTCCCGCTCGCCGAGCCGCTGCATCGTCAACCAGGAGCTGTACACCAGGGTGCCGGGTCTGCTGGCGCCGTCGACACCGACCGGGGTACCCAACGGCAGCGAGCGCGACGTGCAGCCGTTGGTGGCGGTCGGGGCACCGGTGCCGGCGCAGTGTGCGGCTTGTCCGATGTAGACACTGGTGCTGTCGGTGAAGACGAAGTTGGCCGTGCACTGCGCGCCGGCGGTGTGTGTCATCACGCCCGGGTGGATGGTCGCGGTGGCCGCCGGCGCCCAGGCACGGCCCGCCGATGCGGTGCCGACCGGCCCGACGAGCACGGCGACGAGCGCGAGGGCGGTCCCGCCGTACCCGAGAGCACGACCAGGCACCGCCGGTAGGCGAAAGCGCATCGGGACTCCTCACGTCGGGAAGCTGGTGCGCTTTCTACCATGAATGCGCCCAGTAGTGACTCCAGTACGGAAAGCGGGATCAAGCACGCGGCGCTATGTGGCGGTCAGGCGGGCGCAGATCGCATCGACGGTCCCCCGGTGCGCCGCGTTCTGTTCGGTCAGGTCGACGCCACGGCGCAGGAAGCCCTCTCTGGTCGCCAAGCGGTACATCTCCGCCCGGAGCAGCATCTGGTCCCACTCCGGCAGGTGGGCCCAGCGGTCCACCAGTGTCAGGTCGGCCCCGCTCCAGCTGAGCGCGTCCACCGCCACGACAGCCGTGGCCCAGACCACGGGTCGCCAGTAGGGCGGCCAGTCGATGATCGCCGGCGCGAGGCCGGGCGCGAGCAGCACATTGCCGCCGAGATCACCGTGCACGAGCTGGGACCGGGCCGACACCGGCCGGCGCAGTGCGGCCAGCCGGTGCAGCATCGGCTCGTCGCCCTCGACCGGGAGCTCCGACCATGCCACCCGGTCGCCGTAGGACCACGGGTCGTCCCGGCCGTCGAGAAAACTGGGCCGCTCCCATGTGGACAGTGCACGATGAAAGGCGGCGCCGGCGCTGATCACCTCGTCGTAGCGGTCGCCCGCCTCGGCGCCAGCCACCCATGAGAAGGCCGACCAGCCGTCGACCACCCACGACCCGGCCACCGAGCGGACCGGCCGGGGCACCCGGAATCCCTGCTCCGGCAGCACCGCCAGCGTGTCGGCCACAAACTGCGCCTCGGCCAGGTCGCCCACCGGTTTCAGCACGAGGCCGGCTGCGCGCCACGAGGTTCGCTGTCCCCCGGGTAGCAGGCGCGCCGGCGGGCCGACCCCGAAGGCGGCAAGTACGTGATCGGGCGGAGCCAAGGGCTAGTAGATCGGTAGCGAGTGGTCGACCTGCCTCGCCCAGGCGGTCACGCCGCCCTGTACGTGCCGGGCATCGCGGAAGCCGGCCGACTTGAGCGCAGCCAGCGCCTCGGCCGATCGGACCCCGGTCTTGCAGTAGAGCACGACGGGCTTGTCCTGCGGCAGGCCGGCCAACGCCCGACCGGACATGATCTCGTCCTTGGGTATCAGCACCGCTCCGGGGATCCGGACGATCTCCCATTCGGCCGGCTCCCGGACATCCACCAGGTGAACGGGCTCACCGCGGCCGAGCAGGTCGGCAAGCTCGGCGGCCGTGATCGTCGAGCCTTGAGCCGCTTCCGCGGCCGCCCCCGAGACGGTGCCGCAGAACTCTTCGTAGTCGATCAGCCCGGTGATGGTCGGGTTCTTGCCGCACAGCGGGCACTCCGAGTCCTTCCGCACCCTGATCGTGCGCCAGATCGCCTCCAGCGCGTCGTAGACCTGCAGCCGGCCGACGAGTGACTCGCCGACACCGGTGATCACCTTGATCGCCTCGGTGGCCTGCACCGCGCCGACCGAGGCGCAGAGGACACCCAGCACGCCACCCTCGGCGCACGAGGGCACCATCCCGGGCGGCGGCGGCTCGGGGTACAGGCAGCGGTAGCAGGGGCCGTGCTCGGCCCAGAAGACCGAGGCCTGCCCGTCGAAACGGTAGATCGACCCCCAGACGTACGGCTTGCCCGACAGGACGCAGGCGTCGTTGACCAGGTACCGGGTGGCGAAGTTGTCGGTGCCGTCCACGATGAGGTCGTAGGAGGCGACGATGTCCATCGCATTGGAGGAGGCCAGCCGCTCCTCGTGCAGCACGACGTGCACGTAGGGGTTGATCTCCTGAATGGCGTCGCGGGCCGATTGCGCCTTGGGACGGCCGATGTCGCTCTGCCCGTGGATCACCTGGCGCTGCAGGTTGGACTCGTCGACAGTGTCGAAGTCCACGATGCCCAGGGTGCCGACGCCGGCCGCGGCCAGATACATCAGCACCGGCGAGCCCAGACCCCCCGCGCCCACCGCCAGCACCTTGGCGTTCTTCAGTCGCTTCTGCCCGTCCATCGCGATGTCGGGGATGATCAGGTGCCGGCTGTAGCGGCGTACCTCATCGACGGACAGCCCGGCGGCCGGCTCGACCAGTGGTGGCAACGGCACGACGAACTCCTTTGTCTACGGCATCCCTCAGGCAAACCCGGCATGGTTCGCCCGGATTCCCCCTGGGTCAGGGGTACGGCCAGGCATTGCGGCGGCAACCCTGCAGGCCCAGCGTCTGCTGCTGCATGGTGGGGGCGAGCGCGCCCGGCCCGGGACACTGCTGATGTCCGTGGCCCAGCGCGTGGCCAACCTCGTGATTGACCATGTACTGCCGGTACGTCGTCATGTCAGCGGCGTAGAACGGCACGCCGGTCTCCCACCGCGCCTGGTTGAGCATGGCGCGGCCCCTACCGTCGTAGCAGGAGGTGTAGCCGTTGGTGTCCAAGGGCGCGCAATACTTGTCGACGGTGGCCGGCGAGGCCAGGGTGACCCGGAATGCGACCGGGCCCGAGTCGACCCGTTGAAGCGAGAGCGCGCCGCCGTGACCCCAACTGCGCGGGTCGGCCAGGGTCTTCTCGACGAAGGCAGCGAAAGCCCGTGGATCCTCACCGATGCCGGACTCCACCTCGACCATGTACCGCCGCAGCGGGCCCGAGCCGTACACCCGGCTGGTGCCGGCAGCGACGACCAGCCGGCCGCTTCCGGCGTCGACGTACCGGTCTGAACCGGGTGTCGTGTCGCGATGCGCCGATGGCCGGGCCGACGGCCGCGATGCCGGCGTCTGCTGCAACCATCCGACATCGCCCAAGACAGGCGAGCGAGTGCGCGCCTGTACGCTCGCCCCCGCGCCCGGCTGCCCTCGGTTGACCATCTGCCACCCCCAGCCGGCGGTGACCAGCAGCAGCAGGGCGAGAAGGGCGGTCCGGCGACGTCGGCGGAGCATCCGCTGCCGGGCCCGGCGGGCGGCGCGGCGGCCGGACACCCTCCCCGGGCTCCTCTGGGACGTCACGCCCATAGGCTCCCATGTCGCCCGAGCAGGTGGCGCCAACCGGGTGTGGCGCGCCGCAATTGCGGGCAGGAAACCGGTGTCGGCATCCAATCAGGAGGGTGAATTCATGAGCGCGGAAGACAAGATGAGGAACCAGGCCCAAAACCTCAAGGGCGAGGCCAAGGAGAAGGTCGGCGATGTGACGGGCGACGACTCCTTGCAGGCCGAGGGCCAAGCCGACCAGAGCAAGAGCGACCTCAAGCAGGCCGGCGAGAAGGTCAAGGACGCATTCAAGGACTAGCAGGACCGGGCGAGGCCGGTTTCCCTTCGGGGGAGCCGGCCTCGTCGCATGTCTCGGCCAGCAGGGCCAGGACGGCCCGCGCCACCTGGACCGGGGACTCGAGCTGGGCGGTGTGGCCGACGCTGTCGAGGATGAGCAGCCGCGAGTCGGGCATCGTGCCGGCCAGCCGCCCGGCGAGTGAGACGTCGACCAACTTGTCCTGGCGACCCCACACGATCAGGGTCGGCGCGCTCACCCGACCGGCCGCCCGCCACAGAGATCGCGGTCCCGGCGCAAGGTAGGAACCGATCAGCGCCCGCAAGGTGCGTACGAACGCATCCATCGCCCAGGGCACGGCGTTGCGGCGCTCGACCTCGGCCGCCGCCTCGGCCAGCCGGTTCTCCGGCACGACGGAGGGGTCGGCGAAGCACAGCGCGATGACTGCTTCGGCCCGCCGCCGGGGGCTCAACTTGGCCAGCCGGCGCTCGGCGACCGTGCTGACCCCCGGCACCAGCAGCAGCGGCAGCAGCGGATCAGAGCCGCGGCTGGGTCGCAGGTTGGGCATCGCCGGCGAGATCAGGATGAGGGTGCGGACGAGTTCGGGCCGGGTCGCGGCAAGGTGCACTGCGATCGCCCCGCCGAGGGAGTTGCCGAACAGGTGCACCGGGCCGCGGTCGCTGTGCTCGATCAGCCGGGCCACCCGGCGGGACAGCGCCGGCAGCGTGTATCCGCCGCGGGGAGCGGGGTCGCTGTGCCCGAACCCGGGTAGATCCAACGCCTCGCCGGCCAGCCGGCTGCGCAACAGGGCGGCGAGGTCGGTCCAGTTCGTCGACGAACCGCCCAGCCCGTGTATGTAGAGGGCCGGCTCGGCCCCGGGTGCGCCCGGGGTGGAGCGCAGGTAAGTCGCCGTTCCGTCGAGCATGACCGGCTCGCCGGGCCACGGCGGCCGGGTGACATCCAGCGGCGGTAGCGCGACGTCAGAGAGGGCGGCCCGCTTCACCCGAGCATTCTCGATGTCCCCAGGGGCAGACGGCGACCCGCCACCGTCGGAGCCTGCGCCCCGACCGCGGTCAACGCCGACCCTTCGACCAGAACACCCGAGCACTCGGGCAGGCCCAGCACGACGACCCCGGCCGGCGCCAAGGACTCCCACGGCGAGGGGCCGGTGTAGTGCGGCACGACCATCGCGCCGGCAACCATCCCCAGCCCTTTGACCAGCCGAGCCGCGGCACCGGGCAAGACCGTGTGCTCGCACAGCACCATGGCTCCCGCGCTGGCGCCCATCACCGACCCGCCGGCATCAAGGTGGCCGCGCAGTGCTTCCCCCAGCGGCGTCGACGTCAAGGCCGACAGCAGGCGCGCCGGCGAGCCTCCGGGCAGCACGAGAAGACCGGCCCCGTGCACTGCGGCCAGCGCGCCGGCGAGGTCGCTGCGAGCGTCAGGGGCGGCGTAGGCGTCGGCACCGAGAGCACCGAAGTGCCGCACCCCATTGGCGGCCGCGGTGGCGTACTCGCGGCCCGGCGCGCCGGCCAGCGGCAGCAGCACGACCGGCCCGCGGCCGTTGACCCGCTCGAGCAACTCGGCGTCCATGCTGGTGCACGCCGCGCCGAACTCCGCGCCTCCCTGAAGACACAGCACGCCGCGACCGTACGGGAGCGCGCCGGTCAGGCCGTGCGCCGGGTGGCGGCCTTCTTCGCCGGCTTCTGGACCGCCTTCTGTGCTGCCTTCTGCGCTGCCTTCTGGCCGTTCGACTTGATCGCCTTCTTGGCCGGCGCCTTCTCGACGGTGCGGCCGGCCCGACCCTTGCTTGCCGGCGATCCGGCGGTGGCTTCCTTGACCGGCGGAGCAGCTCGTACCGCCGGCCGGTCGGCACCGTCACCCCGCGTCTGCTTGGCCCGCTCGACGCTGGCCCGCAGTGCAGCCATCAGATCCACGACGCCGGTCGGCGCCTTTACCTCCTGATCGACGGGCTCGACGATCTCGCGTCCCTCGACCTTGGCCGCGATCACCTGCTCGAGAGCCTCGCGGTACTCGTCGGAGTACTGCGACGGGTCGAAGTCGCCGGCCATGCTGTCGATCAGGGATTGCGCCATCGCCAACTCCTGCGGCCGCACCGCAACTTCCTCGGAGAGGAAGCCGAACTCGGCTGCCCGAACCTCATCCGGCCAGATCATCGTCTCGAGCACGAGTACGTCGTCGCGCACCCGCAGGGTGGCCAATGACTCCCGCTGCCGCAACGCGATCTTGACCACCGCGACACGGTCGGACTGCGCGAGAGCATCGCGGAGCAGGACGTAGGGCTTCCCGGCGCCCTTGTCCGGCTCGAGGTAGTAGCTCTTGGCGAAGTAGATCGGGTCGACCTGCTCGAGCGGGACGAAGGTCAGGACGTCGATGGCGCGGCTGGTGGTCAGCGGCAGGTCGGCCAGGTCGTCGTCGGTGAGCACGACCATCTCGCCACCGGGCAGCTCGAATCCCTTGGCGATGTCGCCGTAGGAGACCTCCTCGCCGTCGGCTTGGCAGATCCGCTTGTAGCGGATCCGGCCGCCGTCGCTGCGATGCACCTGGTGGAAGGCGACATCTCGCTCCTCCGTCGCCGAGTACAGCTTGACCCCGATGCTGACCAGGCCGAAGGAGATGGCGCCCTTCCAGATCGACCGCATGATCATGGTCCTTCCCGGCTGAGGCGGTCATCATAGCCAGCATGGCGACCGTGCGGCCGATGCTGGCGACCACCGGCGCCCTGCCGCACGGAGACGACTGGGCGTACGAACTCAAATGGGACGGAGTGCGCGCCCTGCTCGACATCTCGGCCGGCCGGCTGCGTATCACCAGCCGCAACGGCAACGACGTCACCGCCGGCTATCCAGAGCTGGCCGGGCTCGCCGGCGAGGTCGAGGATGCGCTGCTCGACGGGGAGATCGTGTCCCTTGTCGAAGGCCGGCCCTCCTTCGGCGCCCTGCAATCGCGGATGCACACCAGAGGCGGCCAAGCCGCGTCGCTCGCCCGGACCAGCCCGGTCACGCTGCTCGTCTTCGATGTGCTTCGACTGTACGGAGTGGACCTGCAAGAGCGCCCGTACGCCGAGCGCCGGGCCACCCTGGAGCGCCTGGAGCTGCACGGCCCGCACTGGGCCGTCCCGCCCGTTTTCGACGACGGAAACGCGACGGCGGCGGCCAGCATCGAGCAGGGGCTGGAGGGAGTGGTGGCGAAGCGGCTGAGCTCCAGCTATCAGGCCGGCCGGCGCAGCCGCGACTGGGTCAAGGTCAAGCACACCAAGGCGCAGGACCTGATCGTGGGTGGCTACAAGCCGGGGTCGGGTGGCCGCGACGGGCAGATCGGGTCACTGTTGTTGGGCACCTATCAGGCCGACCGGTTGACCTTCGCCGGGCACGTCGGCAGCGGTCTGTCCGACGCCGTCGTCGACGCCCTCGGCGAGATCCTGCCAGCGATACGCCGACCGACCAGCCCGTTCGCGGCCGGCGTTCCAGCCGAGCAGGCCGCGGAGGCGGTGTGGTGCGAGCCCGTGCTCGTCGTCGAGGTGCGCTTCAGCGAGTGGACGCCGGACGGGCGGATCAGGCACCCGGTGTTCCGGCGATTGCGGCCCGAGGTCGACCCGGCCCGGATCGTTCGCGAGCCCTGATCGGGCTCAGGGTGCCGTGCTCGAGCGTGGTAGCAGGGCTGCGGTGAAGGACGGCGGGGCCTTGATCCCGCGGGACACCTCCGCGTCCTTGACGTACCAGGACCGCAGCACGGTTGTGCCGTCGCGGAGATTGAAGCTCAACAGCAGGGGCGGCCAGCTGTGCGGCTGGACCTTCTGGTTGACGGGAGCAGCCAACAACGCGTCGATGAGGGCGCGGATCTGCGCTGGGTCAGTGACGACGCCGAGGGTGATGATCTTGCTGCTGCCGTTGCCCGAATCGCGGAGCACGGTGATCCGGGTGACCAGTCCACGAAGGGGGAGCAGGTCAACGCCGCGACGCGCCGCCGGAGCGGTGTCCACTTCATACAGTCGGGCGCGGCCGCGGGCGACCGCGGCCAGGCGGAAGGACGCGGGGTACCCGCGGACCGCGTACAGCCTGGTGCCGGCGGGGAGGATCGCGGCGTCGCCGTCCCGGCTGCGGTAGTCGACCGCCGGTTTGATCTTGTCGAGTTGGCAGCGCACGCTGCCGACCGGTGCCCCCAGCATGGCCGTGGGGATGGTCGCCGGCGGTCCCGCACTGATGTATTCCCGACCCCCGAGCATGACGAAGTCGACGTAATCGACCATCGTGTTCTCGGCGTGCGGCCGGGTTGCGGGGCAGCGGAGTACAGCGGGATGCCCGGCTATCGGCGTGACGCTCGTCGGCCGCTTGGCCGCTCCGGCTCCAGCGGTGGCCGAGGGCGCGCACCCGGTCACGGCAGCGAGCCCGACGGCCGCGAGGACCAGACCCGGCCGGCCGATCAAGGGCAGATGGTCGCTAGTTGATCTACACGGGCGACCATCCGTCCTTGATCGGCCTGAAGGGAGGGTGGTTGTCATGCCGGTCAGACGCGACCGGCCCCCTGCCGGTTCCACCCGGTTGGCCACCTTTGCTGGCGCCGGCGCCGGCGGGTCGGCAATGATCCGTTGGTGACCGAGACATTCGACGTGGTGATCCTCGGGGTCGGCTCCGGGGCTGAGGTACTTGCCCCCCCGCTGGCCGAAGCTGGCCGGCGGGTGGCGATCGTGGAGAAGCGACTTCTCGGCGGTGAGTGCCCGTACTTCGCCTGCATGCCGAGCAAGGCGCTCCTGCACGAGGCACGCGAGGGCAGCGATTGGGCAACGGCGGTCCGCCGGCGCGACGAGGTGGCCGAGCAACGCGACGACAGCGCCGTCGAGGAACGCCTCACCGGGCTGGGCATCGCCGTGCTGCGCGGTCACGGCGTGATCGACGGGCCCGGCCGGCTGAAGGTCGGCGATCGGGAGATCGGCTGGACAGACCTGGTCATCAACACGGGCTCGGTTCCCGTCGTCCCGCCGATCGACGGGTTGGACTCGGCCCCCACCTGGACCAGCGACGAGGCGCTCAGCTCGCCCGATCTGCCGCGCCGGCTGACCGTCCTCGGCGGCGGCCCGGTCGGCTGCGAGCTCGCCCAGGCCTACGCCGCCCTGGGTAGCGCTGTCACCCTGGTCGAGGCCCTGGACCGGTTGCTGGCGGCGGAACCTGAGTTCGTCGGGGTGGCCCTGGCCGCGGCGTTGCGCGACCAGGGAATCGACGTGCGGCTGGGTGCGTCGCTGCAGCGGGTGGACTCCGGCGTGCTTCAGCTGGCTGATGGGTCGCATGTGGACACTGACCGGGTGCTCATCGCGGTCGGCCGGCGCCCAGCAGTGCGCGATATCGGCCTGGAATCACTCGGCCTGGCAGCGGACGGTCCGTTGGAGGTAGACAACTCCTGCCGCGTGCCGGGCGTCGATCACGTGTGGGCCATCGGGGACGTCACGGGCCTGGCGCCGTTCACGCACACGGCCAACTACCAGGGCCGGGTCACCGCCGAGGTCCTGCTGGGCCGGCCGGCGGCCGTCGACCTGCGAGCCATTCCCCGGGCGGTCTACACCTCCCCTGCGGTGTACGCGGTCGGCCTGACCCCGGACACAGCGAAGCAGCAGGGAATCGACCTTGCCGTCGACGGTGGCGAGGTCGCGAACACCGCTCGTGGCTTTGCCGAAAACGTGTCCGACGGTGGACGCGTCGAGTTGTACGCCGACCGCGCCCGTGGGGTCCTGGTCGGCGCAGCGGGCATCGGCATGGGCGCCGACTCCTGGCTGGCCGAGACCACCCTGGCCATCCGGGCGCAGGTGCCGCTGCGGCTGTACGCCGACGTCGTACACGCCTTCCCCACGTGGGGTGAGGTGCTGGAGCCGCCGCTGCGTAGGCTAGCCGCCGAGGTCCAGGGAGGGCGAGAATGACCGACTTTCCACTCGAGGACGCGGCCGAGCAGCGGCTCGCTGTCGTGGCCGACGACGACGAGGACGAGGTCCGCACCCACGCTGAGGACGTCGATCCCGCCGACGCGTACGAGCAGGACCGCGCGGTGCCGGTCGACGAGGACGAGTGGCGTTGACGTGACCGTCCACCGCCCGGCGGAGACGGCGGGCGAGCCGCGGGGTTCCCGGATGCCACGTTCCGTGCGTCGCACCCAACTGCTCGCCGCGGCCCAGGAGGTGTTCGTCACCCAGGGCTACCACGCGGCGGCGATGGACGACATCGCCGAGCGGGCCGGCGTCTCCAAACCCGTTCTGTACCAGCACTTTCCTGGCAAGCTGGAGCTGTACCTGGGACTGCTCGACAGCGCCGCCGAGGAGTTGCTGGCCCGCGTCCGCACTGCGCTGCAGACCACGACCGACAACCGGCTGCGGGTACAGCAGGCGATAGCCGCCTACTTCGACTTCGTCGACGAGGGGATGGCGTTCCGCCTCGTGTTCGAGTCCGACCTGCGCAACGAGAGCGCCGTCCGGGAGCGAGTCGAAAGGTTCTCCCGGGCCTGCATGCTGGCCGTGGCCGAAACGATCGCGGCCGACACCGGGGTGCCGCGCGACCAGGCCGAGTTGCTGTCGATCGGCCTGATCGGGATTTCCGAGGTCAGCGCCCGCTACTGGCTCGACACGGACCGTTCGGTAAGCAAGGACGACGCCGTACGACTGCTGTCGCACCTGGCCTGGCGCGGCATCTCGGGCTTTCCGCGGCAGTCGTAGCCGCCACGTTCGCGCACAGCGCAGGCTGGCCGGCCGACGCGCCGGTCGAGCTCCACTAGCCTGAATGCGAGGCCGACGACGGCCAGCCAGGGAGGCACCGCGTGGAGGTCAAGATCGGCGTGCAGTTCGCGGCCCGGGAGCTCACCGTCGAGAGCACGCAGACCGCCGCCGAAGTGGAAAAGGCGGTCAGCGAGGCGCTCTCCGGTAAGTCCGGGGTGCTGAGTTTGGTCGACGAGAAGGGCCGGCGCGTCGTGGTGCCGGCCGACAAGCTCGCCTACGTCGAGATCGCCGAGTCCGAGACTCGGCGGGTCGGCTTCTCCGCTCCCTAGCCATGCTGAGCAGCATCCTGGGTCTGCTGATCACCGGCCTCGTGGTCGGCCTACTGGGCCGCCTGGTCGTGCCCGGCCGGCAGCCGATCGGCTTCATCCGCACCATGCTGGTGGGGGTGGCCGGCTCTCTTGCCGGCGGCTACCTCGGCAAGGAGCTGTTCCATTTCGGCAGCGGCGGTCGCTTCGTGGTCGCCGTGCTGGTCGCCGCCGCGCTGGTCATGGTCGTCGAGGGGACCACCGGCCGCCGCCGCCGCCGCCGCTGAGGCTCAGGCCGACAAGCCGAGGGCGGCCAGCCGCGCGGCGTGCGCGGCGGTCAACTTCTTGATCACGGCGGCCACCCCGGTCAAGTCCCCTCCGGAGCCCTGCACCAGCAGCATGATCAGCGCGTCCCGTTCGGCGGCCACCCGCTGCGCCTGCGAGATGGCCTCGCCCAACAGCCGGCGGGCCCACAGCGCCAAGCGGCCGGACACGACCGGGTCGGCGGCGATCGCCGCCCGTACCTCCCGCACGGCGAACTCGGCATGCCCGGTGTCGCTGAGCACCTCCAGGACCAGGGCGCGGGTCCGCTCGTCCAGTGCGCCGGCAATCTCGCGGTAGAAGTCAGCCGCGATCCCATCACCCACATAGGCCTTGACCAGCGACTCCAGCCAGTCCGCCGGCCGGGTGGAGTCGTGGAAGGCGTCGAGCGGGCGGACGAACGGCGCCATCGCCTGCTCGGGATCGACCCCCAGCTCCTGGAGCCGGCCGGCGAGCCGACGGAAGTGATGCAGTTCGGCCGCGGCCATGTCGGCCAGCGCGGCCCGTCCGGCCATCGTCGGCGCCAGCCGGGCGTCGGTGGCCAGCCGGTCGAATGCGGTCAGCTCGCCGTACGCCAACACGCCGAGAACGTCGACCACCGCAGCCTGATCCGGCGGCCCGGCCGGCACCGGCGGGAGATACACGACCGGGACCATATCGGCCGGTGACGTAGGATGACGGTGTGGCGGCGCGACTTCCGCGGCCGCCGGCAATGTGCGCTGACGGCTCCTGAGCACCAAAGCCTCGTCGGCGCGTCCGAGAGAGGCACACCCAGTTGAGCACCCCTGAACTCGAAATCAGCGACCTGACCGAGCACGACGCGGTCGACATCGACACGGCCGAGCCGCTGGCGGCCAAGGCCCCCGTTACGGAGCAGGACCCCCTGTTCGCCGACCTCGGCGTCCGGCCCGAGACGGTCGGGGCGCTGGAGGCGGTCGGGATCACCCGGGCGTTCGCGATCCAGGAACTCACCCTGCCGATCGCGCTGGCCGGCAGCGACGTGATCGGCCAGGCCCGCACCGGGACCGGCAAGACCCTGGGCTTCGGTATCCCCATCCTGCAGCGAATTCTCGGCCCGGCCGAGGGCGGCAGCGGCAAGCCGCAGGCCCTGGTCGTGGTGCCGACCCGGGAGCTGTGCCTGCAGGTCACCCGCGACATCGCCACTGCCGGCGCGTTCCGCCACGTACGCACCCTCGCCGTCTACGGCGGCCGGGCGTACGAACCGCAGGTCAACGCGCTGCACAAGGGGATCGAGATCGTGGTCGGCACCCCCGGCCGGCTGATCGACCTGGCCAAGCAGGGACATCTCGACCTCGGGTACGTGTCGGTCCTGGTGCTCGACGAGGCCGACGAGATGCTCGACCTGGGGTTCCTTCCGGACATCGAGCGAATCCTTGCCCTGGTGCCCGACGAGAAGCAGACGATGCTGTTCAGCGCCACCATGCCCGGCCCGATCGTGGCCCTGGCTCGGGCGTTCATGAAGCAGCCGGTGCACATCCGCGCCGAACACCCCGACGAGGGCCGGCTGGTGCCCACCACGTCGCAACACGTCTTCCGCGCACACGCCATGGACAAGGCCGAGTTGCTGGTCCGGATCCTGCAGGCGGAGGGGCGCGGACTGACGATGGTGTTCTGCCGGACCAAGCGGACCGCCCAGAAGGTCGCCGACGACCTGGTGGAGCGCGGGTTCGCCGCGGCCGGCGTGCACGGCGACCTCGGCCAGGGCGCCCGGGAGCAGGCACTGCGGGCATTCCGCAGCGGCAAGATCGACGTACTGGTCGCCACCGACGTCGCGGCCCGCGGAATCGACGTCGCCAATGTCACCCACGTGATCAACTACCAGTGCCCCGAGGACGAGAAGGTCTACCTGCACCGGATCGGCCGCACCGGGCGAGCCGGCGCGGACGGCATCGCCGTCACGTTCGTCGACTGGGACGACGTGCCGCGCTGGCAGTCGGTGAACGCAGCGCTCGGCCTGCCGTTCCCGGACCCGCCGGAGACGTATTCGACCTCACCGCATCTGTTCGCCGAGTTGGGCATCCCGACCAGTGCCCGCGGGACCCTCCCACGCTCGCAACGCAGCCGCGCCGGCCTGCAGGCCGAGGCGGTCGAGGACATCGGCGAGACCGGTCGGCGGTCCCGGGGCACGCGCCCCGGCGGGCGCGACTCCGAGCGCCGGCCCCGTGACTCCGAGCGCCGGCCCCGTGAGGACGACCGGGCCGGGCGCGAGGGCGAGCGGGTGACCCATGACAGTGAACGGCCACCGCGACGGCGTTCGCGGGAGCGGGTGCGGACCCGCGGCGGCGCTGTCGCTGCTGCGACCGACGCGGGCCAGGACACCGCGCCGCCGGCCGAGGCCGGGCCTGCCGAAGACC
>JALZAK010000144.1 GCA_030948385.1 Actinomycetota bacterium | reverse complement strand
CCCGAACTTCTGCAGCAGACCGGCGTGCGCCTCGGTGTCCACCTTGTCGGGAAGCTCACCGTCGGCCTGTTGCGCCGTCTGATGATCGCCGCGTGCTCGCAGCATCTCCAGGAGTTGTGCCTTGTCGAATTGCATAGTTGGCCACCCTTCCGGTCTGGTAACACACGTGGGTGCCCGGCCCGGCGGAGGTCAAACGCGCGCGAGCACCTCGCGGTGGGCTCACCGGTCCGGGTCGGCGAAGCGGGCGAAGGCAGCCAGGTTGGCCAGCGATTCCCCGCGCTTGACCCGCCAGGCCCATTCCTTGCGGATCGAGGTGGCGAAGCCGATTTCCAGCATGGCGTCGAAGTTGTCGTCGGCGTAGCTGAGCACGCTGCCCAGCAGCCGGTCGATCTCCTCCGCGGTGATCGCGTGCAGCGCGACCCGGCCGACCAGATACACGTCGCCGGCGGCGTCCACACTGAATGCCACACCGTACGCCCGGGCGTTGCGCTGGAGCATGAAGTCGTACAGCCGCTCGCGATTCTCGTCCGGCCGGCGCATCACGAACGCCTCGACGAGCAGCGCATGCCTGCCGACCACCAGCCAGCACATGGTCGCGAGCTTGTGCGTACCGGGGAGCTTGACGAGATAAGCGCCCGGACCGCTCCGGGTGTACTCGATCTCGCGTTCGTCCAATGTGGACCTGATCAGCGAATCCAGGGCCGCCGGCGACGGGTCGGTGTTCACCGGGCGAGCGCGATGCCGTCCACCATCCTCACCGCCTTCGCGTTCTCTGCCAGGACGTCGCGGTAGGTCGCCAGCAGCCGATCGGCGGTGCGCTGCCAGGAGAACTCCTGCGCGTGGGCCACAGCCCCCCGGGCGAGCACGCTATGCAGATTGCGAGAATGCACTAGCCGGCGGATCGCTGCGGCGTAGTCGGTGGGGTCATGGCCCTCGACCAGCAGCCCGCTAACGCCGTCCCGGACAGTCGTTTGCAGACCACCGACTGCGGCCGCGACGACCGGGGTGCCGCACGCCTGCGCTTCGAGCGCTACCAGGCCGAAGGACTCGTTGTATGACGGGACCACCACGACGTCGGAGGCGCGGTACAGGTCCGCGAGCCGGTCGATGTCCACCGGCGGCTCGAAGCGCACCACGTCGGACAGCCCCAGGGCGACGGCAAGTTCGGAGAGCCGCTCGGGATGGTCCAGGCCGGTGCCACTGGGCCCACCGCAGACCACCACGAGCAGCCGGGTGCGGAGGGCCGGCTCGCGTTCCAGCAGGTCCGCCGCCGCCCGGAGGAGCACGTCCGGGGCCTTGAGCGGTTGGATGCGCCCGACGAAGGACAGCACCACCGCATCGGGTGCGATGCCGAGTCTGGTCCGCGCGACCGACGCCTCGCCCGGCCGGAAGTGCTCTAGGTCCACACCGGGTGCGACCGTCACCACCCGCTCGGCGCGAGCGCCGTAGAGATCGACCAGCGCCCGGGCCTCCTGAGCGGTGTTCGCCACCAGTCGGTCGGCCTCGGCGACCACCTGCTCCTCGCCGATCACCCGGGCCCGTGGCTCGGGGGTGTCGCCGTCGGCCAGCAGGGAGTTCTTCACCTTGGCCAGGGTGTGCGAGGTGTGTACCAGCGGCACTCCCCAGCGATCTTTGGCCAGCCAGCCGACCTGGCCGGAGAGCCAGTAGTGCGAGCTGATGAGGTCGTACCACCCAGGCTCGTGCAGCGCCTCGGCCCGCAGCACCGCACTGGTAAAGGCGCACAGCTGGGCGGGGAGGTCTTCCTTGCCCAGACCCTCGTACGGGCCGGCCGTGACGTGGCGGACGAGCACGCCCGGGGCCAGCCGGACCGTCGCCGGCAGCTCGCTCGAGGTCGCCCGGGTGAAGATCTCGACCTCGACCCCCATTTCGGCGAGTCGCCGGGACACCTCGACGATGTAGACATTCATCCCGCCGGCGTCACCCGTTCCGGGCTGGTCGAGCGGCGAGGTGTGCACCGACAGCGTGGCGATGCGCCGGGGCAGCGGCGGGGAGGGCACCAACCGCGCTGCCTTCGCCGCGACCACACCGCCTCCTCGCCGGACCTCGTGAGGGGCAAACACCGCCCACCGCTCCGCATCTTCCCCGACCATCGGTTCCGCGGACGATTCGGGGCAGGCTGCCTACAGCGCCACGCCGATCAGCACCGGCTCGGTCGCCAGCTCCACGCCGAAGGCCGACCTGACCCCGGCGCGGATCTCGCGGGCCAGGGCCAGCAGTTCCGCCGTCGTCGCATTCCCGCGATTGGTCAGGGCGAGCGTGTGCTTGGTCGAGATGCCGACTCGGCCGGCGCCGTACCCCCGGGCGAAGCCGGCCCGCTCGATCAGCCAGGCCGCCGAGACCTTGATCCGGCCGGCGCCGGCCGGCCAGTGCGGCGGACTCTCGCCGGCCCGGCCGACCAGCGCGTCGAATGCCGCCGGCGACAACACCGGATTGGTGAAGAACGACCCGACGCTCGCCGTGTCGGGGTCGCCGGCGTCGATCACCATGCCCTTGCGCCGGCGCAGCCCGAGCACGGCCTGCCGGACCTCGATCAACGGCGCCCGCTCGCCGACCTGCAGGTCCAGCGCGGCGGCCAGCTCCGGGTAGCGCACCGGCCGGCTCAGCCGCTCCGCGGAGAGGGTGAAGGTCACGTCCAGCACTACGTAGCGGTCGGTGTCCTTGAGCCGGCTGTGCCGGTAGCTGAAGCCGCAATCGGCCGGCGCCAGATCGCTGCGGCAGCCCGCCACCCGGTCGTACACCCCCACGGAGGCCACTGTCTCGACCACCTCTTGCCCGTACGCGCCGACGTTCTGGATCGGGGTCGCGCCGGCCGATCCGGGGATTCCGGACAGGCACTCGACGCCGGCCAATCCGTCCGCAACGCAACGGGCCACCACCGCGTCCCACGGCTCGCCGGACTGTACGGTCACCCGCACCGCACCGCTGCCGTCACGCAGCACCGCGATCCCCCTGCTGCGCACCAGCACAGCCGTGCCGGGGAAACCCTCGTCGGCTATGACTACGTTGCTGCCGCCGGCGAGCGTGAGCAACGGTTGGCCGGCGGCGTCTGCGGCCGCCACGGCACCGATGACCTCATCGGAGCTGGTCGCGGTCACCAGCGTCGTCGCCGGGCCGCCCAGACGCAGCGTGGTCAGCGGCGCGAGCGGGGCCTGGGACTCGTGCTGCACGGAGGCCAACTCTAGGCTGCGCTACATGGAACAGCCGAATGATCTGGCCCCGGACTTCTTGGTCGCGGCCTTGCGCCAGCAGGCCGGCGCCTTCAGATCCGCGGTCGGCGAGGCGGACCTGACGGCCACGGTGCCGTCGTGTCCGGAGTGGACGGTCCAGCAGTTGGTAGCGCATCTGGGCAAGATCTATGACTGGGTGCGCCTCGTTCTGGAGTCTGCAGGTGAGCGGCCGGGGCGCAAGGAGGAACAGCCGGGCGCCGGCGACGTCCGGGAGTGGTTCGACCGCGTCTTCGGCCCGCTGATGACGGCCATAGAGCGGATCGAGCCGGACGCGCCGGCGTGGAACTGGGCGGGCCGGCCGGCCGTCGCCGCATTCTGGCCGCGCCGGATGGCGCACGAGACCGCGGTGCACCGCTGGGACGCCCAATTGGTCGGCGGTCTGGCCGAGCCGATCGAGACGCGACTGGCTGCTGACGGCATCAGCGAAGTGCTCGACACCTGGTTGCCGGCCGGCCGCGGCACCGTGAGCAACGGCGCCCTCGGGCTGGTCCGCCTCAGTGCCACCGACGAGGGCGGAAGCTGGTTGGTCCGGCTGCGCCCGCAGGGAATCACCCTGCTCGACGAGAAGACCGTGCTCGAGGGTGCCGCCCAGGCGCAGACCGGGGTGGCCGGCACCGCCTCGGATCTGATGCTCGCGCTCTGGGGCCGGATCGCGCCCTCGGCGCTGGCCGTGGAGGGCGACCCGGCCCGCTTCGAGGCGCTGCGGACAGGCTGAAAGGAGGCCCGGTGGCGGCAAAACACGACCGGATCTTGGCGGCGTACCGGCGGGAGGTAGACCCGGCCGAGTACACCCGGATCCGCGATCTCTACAAGGCGCACTCCATCGCCGAGGACGCCCGCGATCTGCCGGGGCTGATCGCGACGCTGACCAGCGACTGCGTGTACGAGTTCCCGCAGAGTCGCAACCGCTGGGTCGGGCACGAGGGTGCAGCCCGTTTCTACGGTGAGCTCCTCAATGCGTTCCCCGACATCAGCTTTGATCTGTCCAACATCGTGATCGGTCCGCAGGGCGTCTGGGAAGAGGCCGACGTCAGCGCGACCTGGGCCAAGCCGTGGCGTGGCTGGCCGGCCAGCGGCCAGCGGATCGACTTCGTCGTGCAGATCTTCTTCCCGTGGGATCCCGAAGCCGGGCTGTTCCGCGGCGAGCGGGTCTACGTCGGCGACCCGTCGGTCCTCATGCTGCACCCACCTGGCCGCTGACCCCGTCGGGGAGTTCGAGCAGCCGGCGCACCAGGATCACGGACGACCAGCCGGCGGCGACCGCCGACACCAGTCCGGCGGACAGCAGCCCGCCCACGCCGCTGCTGTCACCACCGAGGCTGGTCCCCAACGACTGCAGCAGCAAGACTCCGGCGGCCAGTCCAAAGAGCACGGTGGCGACCGTCACCTCGAAGGTCTCCGGCAGTGTCGACGGCCCGGCGTGCCGGCGGCGCAGCAGCCACCAGACGAGCAGGGCCAGCACCCCCAGGACGCCGGCGGCCAAGCGGTAGTCCACCACCTCGCCGTAGTGGTGCGTGGTGGCGGCCTGCTCGCACGATCGGGCGTGCGGGGCGTACTCCTTGAAGTCGGCGCAGCGCGCCGCGGTGTACGTCAGGCCCGGCTGGTCTCCCGCGACGAAGCTCTGACCGAACGATGTGCCGAACACGGCTGCGACCACGCCGCTGAGGCCGATGGCGACGAGGCCGAGGCCCCCCAACCGGAGGCCGGCGCGGGTGAGCTCACCGGCCAGCGACCGGATTGTTTCGCGCCTCGCCGGCTGGGATTGCATGATCAAAGCCTAACCCGCCGCGCTGCGCCGGCTACAGCCCCCGCGTGTGGGTCGGGTGTGGGTCCTGTGACGGCTACCCGAGCCGGACGCGCAGCCGGCGGTTGGCTCTGCCCTTGTTCTCCACCTTGACGACCTCCAACCGACCGATGTGCCGGGTGGAGGCGACATGGGTGCCTCCGTCGGCCTGGGTGTCCAGCCCGACGATGTCCACGATCCGCACCTCGGAAAGATCCGGTGGCAGCAGGTTGGCGGCCGTACGGATGATGTCCGGAATTCGCATCGCGTCGTCCCTCGGCAGCAGCTTCACGTCGATCCTGCGGTCGGCAGCCACCTCGATGTTGCACGCGTCCTCGATCCGCTGCTTGAAGTCCGGCGGCAGATCGGGCAGGTCGAAGTCCATCCGTGCAACCAGCGGCTCCATGTTGCCGCCGGTCACCAGCGCGCCGAAGTCGCGGAACACCACGCCGGCCAGCAGATGCAAGCCGGAGTGGGTGCGCATCAGGGCGGTGCGTCGTTCGTCCTCGACGGCACCGCGGACCGGCGTGCCGGGTGCGGGCAGCGGGTCGGCCTGGTCCGGCAGGAGGTACAGGTCCTCGCCACGTCGGGTGCCCACGATCCGGGTCTGGACCCCGCCCCACAGCAGCACGCCGGCATCCGGCGGCTGACCGCCACCGCCCGGATAGAACGCCGACCGATCCAGGACGATGCCATCCGGACCGGCATCGAGGACCGTGGCGTCCCACTCCCGGAGGGTGGGGTCGGCGAGCTCCATCCGGAGGGTACGACCGTGTTTCTCGCTGGCCATGGCGCAGACCGTACCCCGCCGGCGCCGGCCGGAAAGTCCGGAACCGGGGCTACCAGCGCCCGGTGTCCCGCCCGCCTGAGCCGCCGCGGCCGCCGGAAACCTCGCGGACCGCCGGGCGGACGTCCACGAGATACACGATCGAGGCAATGATGCCGGCCAGCGCCAGGAAGCTCAGCGGGCCGCTGAGCAAGGTCAGCACGATCGCCAGCCCGGTCAGGATCGCCCAGGCCGGCTTGGTCCACTTGCCGGCGGCCGGGAACGCATCGGCACGCTGGAACATGCAGTGGACGAACGCGAATCCCTGCAGCAGCAGTGCTGCGTAGAGCAACCCCTGCCCGATCAGCCCCGGGACCTGCAGGAACCTCATTCCCGCAGCGTACGGGGTGACTGGCGCGCTCAGCCGACCTTGCGGGCCGCAGACTTGGAGGCGCGCCGCGCGGCGGTGGCCGACTTGCGGACCGAAGTCGTGGTGGCCTTCGCCCGGGTACGGGTCTGCGTGGCGCTCTTGCGTGCCGTGGTGGCCGTGGCCTTGGCCTGGCTACGTGTGCTTGCCAACTGATCGGTCAGCAGCTGGGTGGCCTGCTGACGGCGAATGCTGTTCAACAAGCGCTGGCCGCGGGACACCAGGTCGGCGTAGACCTCGACGGCCTTGCCGGATGTCTTCATCGAGTAGTCCTCGACGGCAGCCCGGACGGTCGCCACGTCGACCTGCCGTGCCTGGTCCTGCAGTCGCTTGTACTCAGCCGGAATCTCGCGGAGCTTCTCCACCGCGAGGTCTGTCGCGCCGGCCGCGAAATAGAGCGGCTTGGGCAGGGAAGTGTTCGGCATAACCGATCTCCTAACGTGTGGGAGTCGTGCGTTTGGCGGGGCGTTTGGCCGGAGCCTTCTTGGCCGAGGTCTTCCTGGCCACCGGCTTCCTGACCGCCGTCTTCTTGACCGCCGTCTTCTTGACCGGCGCCTTGGTTGGCGGGGGCCCCTCGTTACGGAAGGACTCGTAGATCTCCAGTAGTACCTGCTTCTGGCGTTCGGACAGCCGCGGGTCGGTATGCACCGCGGTGGAAACCTCGGTGCCGCTCATTCGTTCGTCGAGCATCCCCGCCTGCACGTAGAGCGCCTCGGCCGAGATCCGTAGCGCCTTGGCGATCTGCTGCAGGATCTCGGCGCTGGGCCTGCGCAGCCCGCGCTCGATCTGGGACAGGTACGGGTTGCTGACGCCGGCAGCCACGGCCAGCTGACGCAGCGAGATCTGCGATGTGCTGCGCTGCTCCCGGATGTAGTCGCCGAGATTCCGCAAGGGCTGCATATTTCTCACCGTACAAGGAGGTGCTTGCTATTGCAAGCAGCCAGCTAGCAGTCGCGCGCCGTCAGGGCGTCGCACGAACAGAGCCGACGGGCCGGCCGCCGCCCAGAACGGGCAGCTCGGCCAGTTCGTCCAGAACGGCGCCCTCGGCGCCGAGGCGGCGGAGTTCACGGACCATCACCGGCATCCGGGCCCGGCCTGCTCCGTCATCGATCTTCACCGCGGTTGCCGCGCCGGATTCCAGGGCGGCGACGTAGACCCCCTCGGCGCCATCTTTGGTAAGCAGGCCCGGCACGCCGGCCATCAGCCGGGTGACGTCGCGTCCGGTCCCGCCGACCAGATCCGGATGGGCGCGCATAGCGTCAGCGACCGCCCGCTCCGGGGATCCCGGTGCGGCCAGAACCATCGTGCTGAAAGCGCGAACGAGCCCTCGCAGCGACGCGGAAAAAACAGGCGCGCCGCAACCGTCGACGCCGACAGCGGCGACGTCCTCAGCGGTGAGTTCCTCCATTGCCGTCAGTAGCGCCTTCTGCAGCGGATGATCCGGGTCGAGATAGCCGTCGGTCGGCCAGCCCGCGGCGACACATGTCAGCAGCATGGCGGTGTGCTTGCCCGAGCAGTTCATCTGAACGCGGGACGGGCCGCCACCGGCCCGCAAGATGAAAGCCGCGGCGTCCTCGGACAGGGGGAGGCTCGGCGGGCAACCCAGGGCCGACTCGGGCAGGCCGGCGCGGTGCAGCAGTTCGCGTACCCGGCTGACGTGCTTCTCCTCCCCCGAATGCGACGAAGCCGCGAGCGCGAGGTCGGCCTCGGGCAAGGCAAGCCCCGACTGCAACATCCCGACGACCTGCATGGGCTTGTTCGACGATCGCGGGAAGACCTGTGTATCGACCTCGCCAAGCGCGAGCACATCCGTGCCGTCGGCGCCCACGGTCAGTACCGACCCGCGGTGTTCGGCCTCGACGAATCCGGACCGAACGACCTGTGCGAGGACGGCGCTCAGGGTCGTTCCTCGAGCAGGGCCGACACGTCGGCCTCGCCGTCGCGGTAGCGCCGGGCGATCTCGGCGCTGCACTGGTCCATTACCGCCTGCACAGCTCGACGCTGTGTTGAGACCCCCCGCTCCTCGGTCAGGTAAGCCTCCAGCGCCCGCTGCAACTCCTCGTCGGTCCGCTGCCCGAGGTTGGTCATGTCAACATCGGCCACCAAGCGCTCCACCCGGCGGCGGTGGGTGTCGACCCGCGAGGGCTCGACGGCGGTGTGACGGCCAAGGCCGTGCGCCTGACCGGCCAGATTTTCGGCCAGCACCTCGGCCAGGTGATCGACCAGGCTGTCGTCGGGGCTGCCCGTGCGCCGGCGCAGTTCGGCCCGCACGATGTCGATCCGGCCGTGCAGCAAGCGCCGCAGGAAGGACAGGTCGACCTCCTCCTGCTCAGCCTCGGCCCGGCGTCCGCGCAGTTCCGGCATCGGGAGCTGCCCGAGAGCGGTGACGAAGTCGGGGGCAAGCACCCGGTCAATGCGCCGGTTACCACCGGGCAGGAAGTCAGTCATCGAGCGGAATCCCGTCCTGCTGTGCCGGCCGTGGCGGGCCGGCGGTCCAAGACTGCGAGCATCGTCCGTGCGTCCTGCACCGCCATCGGCGGCCGCAGCCCGATCCGTGCCAGCGCGGCGGCCCGGGCGACCAGCTGAGCATTGCTTTCCACCGGCTGGCCCTGAGCGTAGGTCAGCGTGTCCTCCATGCCCACTCGAAGGTGGCCGCCGGCGGACAGGGCGGCCAGCGCGACCGGCATGGTGCTGCGGCCGACGCCGGTGGCGCTGAACGTTGCGCCGGCCGGCAGAGCGTGTACCGCTGCGACGAGCGCGGCGGCGGTGCCTGGCATACCGCCCGGCACGCCCATGACCAGGTCACAGTGGACGTGCTCGCCGTACGGGGGGCCGTGCTTGTCGAGCAATCGCTGCAGGGTGGCGAGCTGGCCCAGGTCGAAGATCTCGTACTCGGCCACAATCTGACGCTGCTGCATCTGCTGGTGCAGGGCGACGATGAAGTCCCACCGGTTGAGGAAAACGTCGGTGCCGAAGTTGACGGTCCCCATCGAGCAGCTCGCCCCATCCGGCTCGGCGTCGAGGACCCGCAGCCGGTCCGCCTCGCTGTCGGTAACCGCGCCGCCGGTGGACAGTTGCACGATGAGATCCGTCTGCTCGCGCAGCGCCTGCACGGTGTCGCGCAGCCGCACCGGGTCAAGAGTGGGCTCTCCGGTCTCGCCGCGGATGTGTACGTGGATGACCGCCGCCCCGGCAGCCGCGCAATCCCGGGCGGTCGAGACGAGTTCAGACAGCGTCACCGGCAGGGCCGGCATATCTGCCTTCGCCGCCTCTGCGCCGGTGGGAGCAACGGTGATCAGGGTGCCGGCCATGCCCGCATCGTGACATGGAACTTCGCTCTGGGGGACCCACACCCTCAGGCAGCGTCGATGGAAGCGTCGAGTGTGTCGACCCGCAGCGGCGCGTCGTCGGGCGTGTTGCGCTTGACCAGTCCCAGGGCGATCGGGCCGAGCAGGTAATGGCGCGCCGCGGTGCCGACGAATCCGACCGGCCGGCCGGCCAGCGAGATGACCGCGCCGTGGGCCGGCAGCGTGTCGGCCGAGCCGTCGAGGTGGAGAAGCACCAGCCGGCGGGGCGGCCGGCCGAGGTTGTGAACCCGAGCAACGGTCTCCTGGCCGCGGTAGCAGCCCTTGTCCAGATGCACGGCGGCCTCGAGCCACCCCCCCTCCTGGACGATGGTGCGGTGGTCGGTCTCCCGGCCGACCCGGGGCCGCTTGGCCTCGACGCGCAGAGCTTCGTATGCCCACATGCCGGCCGGGCGGGCACCGGCCGCGCGCAGCCGATCCGCCATCGCTTCGAGACCGGTTCGGGGGACCAGCAGGTCGACGGAACAGCCGGTGCCGGCAGGCATCGACCGGGCGAGACCACCACCTGGTAGCGGCCGCACGTCGAACACGCCGGCAGGAGCGGCGATGCCGGCGCTGTCTAATGTGTCTGAAGTGGACGGTCCGGCCAGGGACAGCACCGCCCAGTGCTCGCTGACATCACGAGGCTCGACCCGGAGCAGAAATCGCATGGTGTCGAGAAAACGCAACAGGTCGTCGGCCGTGCCGGGTTCGACGTCGAGCCACGTGGTAACCCCGTCGTCTGCCAGGACCAGATGATGTTCGATGTGCCCATGCGGGCTCAGGATCAGCGCCTCGGCGCCGCGCCACGCCGGCAGGTCGGTCAGGTGTTGCGTGCTCAGGCTGTGCAACCAGGTCAGCCGATCGGCGCCGGCGATGGTGACGATGCAGCGATTACTGCGGTCCACCATGCCGGTGTGCTCGACCAGGGCTCGTTGCTCGCCGAATGGATCGCCGTAGTGCATTGCGATGCCGGCATCCGGTGCCGCGGCGCTGACGGCGTCCGGCCAGCGCAGCAGTGGTGAGATGTAGGGCATCAGTGCGTACCGTCACGTTCGATGCGGCAGCGTGAGCACACGCCGAAGATCGCGAAGTGGCTCACGTCCACGGTGAAACCGCGCTCAGCGAGCAGTTCGCCGACAACGCTGTCGATCAGCGTGGGGGGGGCCTCCGCCACCTCGCCGCAGTCACGGCAGACCAGGTGCACGTGCTGCTCTTCACCGGCCGAGTGATAGGTGGAGGCGCCGTGTCCCAGGTGGGTGTGGGTGACCAGACCGAGACCCTCGAGCAACTCCAGGGTCCGGTAAACGGTGGTGATGTTAACCCCGGCGGCGCGGGTCCTTACGTCGGCGCAGATCTCCTCCGGGGTGGCGTGGCGCAACGTGTGTACGGAGTCCAGCACCAACTGGCGCTGCGGCGTCATGCGGTATCCCCGCGCCCGAAGGCGACTCTGCAGTGGACCGGCCGTCACACCCACCGATGGTAGGTGCTGCCGAGGGCAGCGGAGCGCGCTCCTGCCGTGCGATCTCGGTTGAATGCGGACCGCCCGGCATCGTGAGGTCGAGCAGCAGGGTGATCGGTAGCCTGCTGCGTAGCGCGGCCATCATCGTCCGTTCCACCGCTCGGCACTCGAGGCGCTCGCACATAAGAACTAGATCGGGCGGTGCGGAGCTTTCCTGGTTAGCCCGATCTGGTGCGTCACCGTTCGTGCAGCGCGGCCCACTCGTCGTCGGTGATGTCGAGGTAGAGGTCCGGGTCCATTCGCCGGCGTTCCAGGTGGATCAGCCGCTGCTCGGCCTCCGCGGTGGCCGCCAACGGGCCGGCCAGCGCCGATGGCAACAGGGAGGTCAGGTCGCTGGTGCCCTGGGCCAGCGCCGCCTGCACGCCGTCGCCCAGGGCGGTAACGCCCGCGGCGGCAAGGTGCCCGAGCGACTCGAGGGGTTCGGGGGGGTGCACGCTCACCTCGTCGTAGCGGCCGTTGATGATCCGGGCAAGGTTGCGGGTGCTCTCGGTGTCACCGGAGAAGTACTGGCTGTGCCCCCGTGGGCCGGGGGCACGGGGAGCTCCTGTAGCGATCCGGACGGCGCCAAACCGGCTGTCGGTGGGGTCCCGGCCGAAGTTCTCCGACCAGCCCACGTAGTCAAACGGTGCGCGGGCGGCGTAGAGCCGGGTGCCGGGAAAGGCCTGTAGACCGGCGGCGGTCAGCACGCCCACGCCCGGACTGCCCAGCAGCACCACCGAGTCCACCCGCAGACCGTCGGACAGCGCCCGGCCGGCCAGCAGGGTGCCGTAACTGTGCGCCACCACCGTCGTGGTCACCCCGGCCCGCAACACCAACCCGGCCACCAGGTAGCGGAGCCGGTGTGCCCTTTCTACCGCATCGCCGGCGAACGGCGCGCCGATCAGGCCGGGCGGCGGGTAGCCCATCCAGGCGATCGTCGCGACGCCACAGCCGGCCGACCGGGCCACCCGCTCGTGCAGACCCCGGACGCTGGCCGCGAACCCGTCCGAGGCGTCGAAATTGCTCAGGCTGTTGAGGATCCCGGGCACGACAACGGCGACATGGGCAGCCCGGTCCAGGTCGCCGAACACCTCGGCGATCCGGCCGCCGGCCAGGTCGACGAGCAGGTACTGCCGGTCTGGTCGGGCCAGCCAGCCGGCGAGGAGATGGCTCAGGCTGGCTTCCCCCGCCTGCCGGGCGGCGGCCAGTGCGCGCTGGATGAGGACACGGTTGGCCGCGTACCGAAGGGTTGGCGGCATCCCGTCGGTGCCGCCCACGAGCTCGGGCGACGCTTTGGCCAGCCGCTGCCGCATCGGCACCGGCAGCGATTCGACGAACGCGCGGATGCGCACCGGGTCGCCGGCGGGCAGCAACTCGCGCAACTGGTGGACGATCTCAGCGAAGGTCAGCGTGCTCGCCGCGCCGGCGAGCCCGAGTCGCTCCAGCAGCAACATCTGGACCGGATCGACCAGAGCTACGACACCCAGCCGGGCGGCCCGCCGGCGAAGAGATGCCAGCGCCGCGGTCAGCGTCCGGATCACCCCGGCGGCGGCCGCGTCGGCCGCCTCCTCGGCGCCGCGGATGCCGGCGAGCTGGGGCACCAGGTGCTGCCCGAGCAGGGGCAACGGGCCCGGCGCAGCGGGCCAGAGGAAGTCCCCGTGCACCCGCCAGCCAAAACAGGCCGCCTCGGCCACGACCCGGGCCCGCTGGCGACGCGCGTCGGTCACCTCGATGCCCAGCCGCGCCAAGGCGATCGCGGCTCGGCCGAGGATGCTGGCGACCTCGACCGCCAGCGACGAGTGGGAGGCCGCGGCCGCGTGCGCGGCGGTAGCCGCGGCACCCAGCCAGCTGCCGCCGAGCGCCCGGGCCGCCTCGACCCGCACGGCCTCGCCGGCGCCGGCAACAGCGGCCGCCGCGTGATGCAGCCGCGCCCCGCCGGCGGCGAGGTCGTCCCCGGCGGCGGGAAAGCCGGGCGTGACCGAGATCATGGACCACCAATCAGGTGATCGACCTCAACGTAGTGAGCGGCGGCGGCCCGCAGGGCGGCAGCGAGCGAGTCGACGCCGAGGGCCAGCGACCGCAGGGTCAGCCCGGCGCCGGCCGCGAACTCGGCCAGTGCAGCGGCCGTCCTCGAACCAGCCGCCGCGGAGGCAGCGTCGTCCACCGAGCGGGCCACCTCCACGGCAGCCGCGGCCAGCGGTTGGCCGGCCTGCCGGACCGCTGCGGCGGCGCCGGCCAACCGGGCAGGCTCCACCACGATGCCGTCGACAATGTGGTCGCGCACGCGTCGATGCTCGATCGCAGGCCCGGGCGCAGCAATGAAGGCCGGCGTAACTGTGGATACGCTCCCGCGGTGAGCGAACGGGTGGTCGCCCTCATGGGGGCCGGCCTGGTCGACGCCGGCCAGCCGATCCTGCGTGCCGATGATCTCGGCGTATTGCGCGGCGACGGGATCTTCGAAACCCTCCTCGTCCGCAACGGCGCGGCCTGGCTGCTCGAGGCACACCTGGCCCGACTGGCCGTTTCTGCCGAGCGGATGGACCTGCCGGCGCCGCCGGCGCGGGAGTGGCGCGACCTCGTAGGCACCGTCCTGGGGCGCTGGCAAGCCGACACCGAGGGTGTGCTTCGGTTGGTGTGCACCCGCGGGCCGGAGGCCGGCGGCCCGCCCACGGCGTTTGCGACCGTGGCGCCGGTGCCGGCCGAGATCGTCCGCCAGCGCCGGGACGGGATCGCCGTCGTGACGCGCACTCTTGGCGTGCCCACCCAGCTGCGCCGGGACGCGCCGTGGCTGCTCGGCGGGGTCAAGTCGACGTCATATGCGGTCGCGATGGCGGCCGGGCGCGAGGCCAGGCACGGTGGGGCGGACGACGTGCTCTGGCTGTCGATAGACGGCGACGTGCTGGAGGCCGCGACCTCAAGCGTGGTATGGGCGGTCGGCTCGACCCTGCAGACCGTCCCGACCGCCACCGGCATCCTGGCCAGCACCACTGTCGCGGAGCTGTTCGCGCGGGCGCCGGCGGCCGGGTTCGAGGTGACTGCGAGGCTGGCGACCCTGGCCGACCTGCATGCCTCCGACGCGGTATGGCTGCTCTCGTCGGTCCGCGGGGTCGCCGCCGTGCGTTCCATCGACGGCCGCGCACGCGGCGACGCCGGGTTGACCGCGGCGATCCGCGACACGCTGGAACTGAGCTGACCAACCCCGTTGCGAGCCGCACCGACGGGACGTACGGTCGGGCATACACGAGGAGGGAGGTGGTCCAGCGTTGAATATGTCTTGGACTCGTGAGGTGGCTGTCCGCTAGCCGCGTACTCCGGACTCGGGATGATCCCGGCGCGCCGCGAGAACGGCGCACGGCGTACACCCCGACAGTCACCCGACCTCCGGGCGCCGGAACTCGTCCAGCCGGCCCTCGGTCGCTCTCCCTCAGCGGGGTGCGGTCGAGGAAGCGCCCGGGGGTCGCTTTATGCCCGCACCAGCCCTATGCCCGCACCAGCCGTGCCGCGAGATGTGATTGCAGCGGTTGGCCGACGGCGGCCATGTCGGCCCGATACAGCAGAGCACCGTCGACGATGCCGTACAGCCGGGTGTTCGCGGTGACCTTTTTGGCACTGGCCGTCCGCACCACCGCGTCCGTCGCCAACTCGAACCGGGTGCCGTCCACCCGGCCGTAGTAGACCTCGACGATGCCGGTGGGATGGGCGAGCAGCACCTCGAAATTGTCGTCGGGCTGCGGCCGCCACCAGCCGACCTCGCGGGCCGCCGGCCGCACCGGGCGCCCGTCGGCGTCGATGATCCACGACCGCGACCGGTAGGCCAGGAACGGCCGCCCGTCGTGGCTGAAGCGCAAGTCCTGGGCGTACTCCCGCGACTCGATCGTCGGGTATTCCACCGTGCCAGTCCCCCGCCACCGGCCGACCAGCGGCAGCAGCGGGAGCAAGGCCGGGTGCAGGTCCGGGCCGCTCCGCAGGTCGTCGGTCTCCGCGTACGGATAGCCGGGATCGGTCATCTGGGCCGCTGCCGGTAAAGCTTGTAGGCGAGATAGCCGCACAACGCGGCCAGTGCGCCGAACCCCAGCACCAGGACGACGACATAGCCGGTCCCGAGCACATGGTCAGGCTATCGGCCGGCGGAACTTTTGGGCGCCCCGGAACGGCGTGGGTGGCACACTGCGTCCTATGGGCATGATGCTCCGCTTGTGCGCTGCGGCTGCCGTCCTAGTCGCCACCACCGGCACGAGCGACGCCGGCGCGGCACCCAGCCCCCGCGCTGAGTCCACCTGCTCGCGGCACTTCGCCGATGTACGAGCAACGGCGCGGGTGACGCTGGAACAGCTTCGGTCGGCCGGACCCCGGCCGGTGCTGGCGCGCGGGGCGGCCGATCCGGCTGATCCGAGCCGCAGGTTCCGCGGCCTCCCCGACGACACGCCGGTGACCGAGTGCCTCGTTCCGCTTGGCCGACGACGCTTCGGCGTCTTCCTCGTGTACGCGGACGGCCGGACCGAGCTGTACTCAGAGCAGAACGATCCTGATCACATCTCGGCTGTGGCGTGAGCCCCGCCGGTTAGACAGCAAGACCGCGCCGCGTCAGGCGGACAAGGGCAGGGTCGCCTCGGTGACACCGACGCCGGCTGCCACTCCCACCTCGCCACGCCCCCGGGACGACAGCGCGCGCAACGTCCAGTCGCCCGGCGCCGCGAAGAAGCGGAACGTCCCGCTGGCCGAGGACACCACTTCGGCGGTGAACTCACCGGTCGAGTCGAGCAGCCGGACGTACGCCTCCGACACCGGTGCCCCGGCGGCGGTCACCACTCCCTGGATCACCGTTTCCTTGGCCGGGTCGACGCCGGCGAGGTCGCGGTTCTGGTCCGGCGCGCCGCACATCTCAGACATCCTTCTCGACGGGAACGCCGACCAGCGAGCCGTACTCGGTCCAGGATCCGTCGTAGTTCTTCACCGACCGGTGGCCGAGCAACTCGCGCAGCACGAACCAGGTGTGCGACGAGCGCTCCCCGATCCGGCAGTAGGCGATGGTCTCCTTGGAGTCGTCCAACCCCGCGCCGCCGTAGAGCGAGCGCAGCGCGTCGTCGGACTTGAAGGTGCCGTCGTCGTTGGCCGCCTTGGACCACGGCACGTTGATCGCCGACGGGATGTGCCCGGCCACCTGAGACTGCTCCTGCGGCAGGTGTGCCGGCGCCAGCAGCCGGCCGGCGAACTCATCGGGAGACCGCACGTCGACCAGGTTCTTCTCACCGATCGCGGCCAGCACCTCGTCGCGGAACGCCCGGATCGAGGTGTCCGGCTCGCCGGCGGTGTAGGTCGTGCGGGGCCGTCTGGTGACCTCATCGGTCAGCGGCCGGGAGTCCAGCTCCCACTTCTTGCGGCCGCCATCGAGCAGCTTCACATCGCGGTGGCCGTACACCTTGAAATACCAGTAGGCGTATGCGGCGAACCAGTTGTTGTTGCCGCCGTAGAGAACCACCGTGTCCTCATTGGACACGCCGCGCTCCGACAACAGCTCGGCGAAGCGCTCGCCCGGGACGAAGTCGCGCCGAACCGGGTCCTGCAGGTCCTGCTTCCAGTCCAGCTTGACGGCGCCCTTGAGATGACCCTTGTCGTACGCGGTCACGTCCTCGTCGACCTCGACGAAGACGGCACCGAGGGTGTCGAGATTCTGCTCGGCCCAGTCGGCCGTGACCAGCACGTCGTTGCGGCTCATGCGGGAACTCCCTTTCGGGTGAGTCGGAGGTAGGTGAGGTAGATCTCGCAGCCGAGGCACAGGCCGAAGGCGGCGTTGAGGAAGGCGGCGACCAGGGCGGCGCCGGCAGCCATCTCGCCGATGATGGGCGCGCCGGCGAGGTAGCCGGCGGAGCCCACCAGGGCGAAGACCAGGCCGACCGCCTGGGCGAAGCGCGGCGGCGCCTCGGCCTCGAGCTCAGCCGGCGGCGACAGCCGGGCCGCGACCAGCCGGCGGTACAGCCAGCCGTACGGTGCCCGCCGCAGCCCGAGGCCGGCGCCGATCGCGAACACCGCCGCCTGGGCCAGCAGCAGCCAGCCGCTGCCGGTGACCAGCACCGCGGCCAGCACGATCGAGGTCAGCCACGCAGCAAAGCGCGGACTTCTGGGGTCGATGGACATGGGACGGTCTCCTGACGGGGCACGGGTAAATCCGGGCTCAGCGGGTCAGGAGAGCGGACACAGGCAGGTGCCCACGCGGCACAGGTCGACCACGCGGCGCTTGGTGAGCAGCTTGCCCATGTCCCGGACCCTATCAGTCATCGCCGACCGCATTCCCAGCCGCTGGGACTACCGTCCCGAGCACTGACGCGAGCGCCGCGTGCACGTCGGCGGGCCTCGGCTGGCCGACGACGCGATTGCGGATCCGGCCGGCGGAATCGAACAGCAGGGTGGTCGGCGTCCGGACGATCCGCAGGGCGCGGACGGCGTCCAAATGAGACTCGGCGTCGACATCCACGTGGTGCACCCCGGGCGTCTCCGCCGCGATTTGGCTGAGGACCCGGCGGGTCGCCCGGCACGGCTGGCAGAACGCGGTGGAAAACTGCAGCAGCGTCACGCCTCCGGCTGGCAGGCCGAGCGCGGCCCCCAGCGCTGGGTCGATGGCCGGCCGGTCGGCGCGTTCCGGTTTGGCCCGGCCGGAGCGCCGGCGCCACGCGATCCCGAGCGCGCCGGCAGTGAGTAGGACAGCCAGCAAGATCGGCACCTGACGCAGGACTGACCCCATGTGCAGGGCAACCCGTTGCGGCATTACCCGCATTCCCGGGTTCGGCCGGCCAGGACCGGGAACATGACCTCGCATGTTCCCCTTCGATCTCATCGACCTGCTGCACGGTGCCAAGCCGCTGGACAAGGTCGCCTCGCCCGTACAAGCCCTGATCCGCAAGGCGATCCAGCCGCAGGCGCTGCGCGACGTGCTGCATGGGGTGCCCCTCGGCCACCCGGTGCACCCGCCCCTGGTGCAGGTGCCGCTCGGGGCGTGGCTGTCCGCCGTCATCCTCGACGGGGTGCCCGGGGCCGAGAAGGGTGCTGACGCGCTCGTCGGAGTGGGCGTTCTGACGGCGCTGCCTGCTGCCGCCTCCGGGCTCACCGACTGGTCGGAGATGAACCCGCAGCACGCCCGGGTCGGCTTGGTGCACGCGATGCTCAACTCCACCGGACTGGCGCTGTTCGTCGCCTCGCTCGCGGCCCGGCGCAGCGGCCGGCGCGGCCTGGGCCGAGGACTGGCGCTGCTGGGCGCCGGTCAGGTCCTGGTCGGCGGGGTGCTCGGCGGCCACCTCTCCTTCCGCCAGGCCGGCGGGGCCAACCACGCGTCGGACTTCGGCGACCGGGCCCCCTCGGACTGGACCGCACTGTGCGACTTCGACGACCTGCCGGACGGCAAGCCGGTCCGCCGGATGCTCGACGACGTCCCGGTTTTCGTCTACCGCGACGGCACCGGGGCGTACGCGCTCGGCGATATCTGCAGCCACCTGTCCGGCCCCCTGTCGGAGGGCGAGATCACCGGCTCCGGCCGCGACCGGTGCGTGGTCTGCCCCTGGCACGGCAGCACGTTCCGTTTCGCCGACGGTTCGGTCGTCCACGGCCCGGCTACGGCTCCGCAGCCGGCCTTCGACGTCCGGGTGCGGGACGGGAAGCTCGAGGTACGGCTCGCCTAACGCCGCAGCACGACGTGGCGGGCCCGCACCTGCACTTCGATGCCGGCGTCGTGCACGCCCACCCCGGTGAGGGCCAGGCCGTACGGCAGGTGCTCGAGAGTGAGCCGGTTGCGCAACTGGGCCAGGACGATGTCGACCAGTGCTTGCGGCACCGGGACACCCTGGACCTGCCCCGCGGTGATCCGCAGCGCGTGGCCACTGACCGCGATCCGGCCACTGGCAACGATCAGGATGGTGTGGTCGGCCTGGGTGACCGGGACCGCGATCTCCAACCGACCGGCGCGGGAGCGCAGCCGCAGGTGCGGGATCTGGGTCGCAGCGGCAAGTTCGGCATAGCTGATCCGAGCCGTCCCGGTCAGTTGCCCCACCGGTACGGCGGAAACCGCCCCGGAGAGCAAGTCACTCAGCGGCACCCGGACATCGCGCAGGTCGACGACCAGGCTCTGCACCCGGAGCCGATCGGTTCGCAGGTCCTGCAGCGTCACCTGGCCGCCGTCGTAACGACCCCGAACCGCCTGCGTCAGGAAGGGGAACCCGCGTAGCGAGATGCCGGGGCGCTGCTGCACGTGCGTCTGCGCCTGGATCTGGGTCGCGAGCTCCCGCTTGGCCAGAACCAGCGCCCCGCGGTCAGCGGCGAAGGCCAGCGCACACAGAACCAGCAGGGTGCCGACGAGCCGGCGCATCAGCCGAGCACCAGCATGCCGAGCAGGTACCCGACCGGTGCCGCCGCGGTCAGCGCCACCAGCGGCCCCACGACGAAGGTGAACCCCGGCCGGCGCGGAGCCGAGACCAGGGCGTAGGCAGCGGCCAGATCGCAGAGAACCGCAACCAGAGCCACCGCCCAGCCGAGCATCGCGCCGGCGCGCGGCGTCAGGACGGTGCCCGCGGCGGCGTAGTAGGCGCTCACCGCGGTGCCCGCCATGCTGCCCAGGATCACTCCCAGGCCACCCCGGTCGACACCGGGCGCCACATGCGGCAACGGCAGCACGAGGTCGACCAGCCGGGCCGTGATGAGGGCGGTGCCGGCGGCCAGCGCGCCGGCGGCCACCACCTCGCGGCCACCGTGCTGGCGGGCCAGGACCAGCAGGGTGCTCAGCGCGATGGTCATCACGGCCAGCCCCAAAGATGAGGCCATCGCCTCGGTCACCCGGGCCCGGGCCACTCCCCGGGCCAGTTGCAGGATCATCGTCGCGGCCACCGCCAGCCCGAGCACGCCGGCCAGCGGGGCCAACGTTGTCGTCCGGCCGAACGCGGCCAGCCCGTCGGCGGCCAGCGCGGTGCCGGCGCCGACGGCGCCGACCGCCCGGGGGCTCGGTGGCGCAGTCACCAGGAGCCAGCCAATGCTCGTCACGACCTGGGCCAGCACGACGACGCCCAGCAAGCCCATCTCGCCGAGCCGCGCCGTCGCCGCCATTCCGCCGGCGAACACCAGCACGGTGCCAGCAACGCCGAGCAGGTGGCCGGGCGCGCGGCGGTACGGCAGGACGGTCACGGGCCGATGGTGCCAGAGGCATCCGCGGTGCCCCGGGCCGCGGCCCAGCGGCCCACTCGGTCGGCCAGCGCGGCGTCGATCGCGTTTTCGGCGTGCCCGAAGCCGGGCAGCAACCACAGCTCGGCGGTGTCGCCGGCGGCGGCCACCAGGGCATGCGGGTGCTCGACCGGAAAGAACGTGTCGGCGTCGCCGTGGACGACCAGCAACGGCACCGGAGCGATCCGGCCGGCCACCTCCACCGGTGACTCCGGCACCTCGTCCCAGCCGTGGGCCAGCCGGACCCCCAGCACGCCCCGGGCCACCATCCGGCCCAGCCGCCGTTCCACCAGCCAGTGCACCCGGCGCATCGGCACCGTGTCGCGGACATACCACCGGCTGGGGGCGCTGACGCTCACGACAGCGTCCACTCCGCCGAGCACAGCGGCGTGCCGGACGACCACCGAGCCGCCCATCGAGCAGCCGACGGTCACCACCGTGCGGTATCCGACCGATCGGGCCCACTGCACCGCCGCGTCGATGTCGAGGATCTCCCGGTCGCCGAGGGTGGACCGGCCGGCCGAGCGGCCGTGCCCGCGGAAGTCCACCGCCACGACCGCGGCGTGGCGGGAAAGCACCTCGGCGACTCGGCGAGACGCCGGTTTGCCCGACGAGCCGGTGAAGCCGTGCCCGAATACCACGGCCAGGCCGGCTACCGCGCCGGCGCCGGCCGGGCGGAAGACGGCATGCAGCCGTACCCCGTCCCGGGTCCGCAGCACCACGGCTTGCGGCGGGGTCCGGCCGAAATTCACTGGGCTATTCTGCCCGGGAGAAAGGACCCGGGCCGCCCCGCCCCGCAGAGGGAGGTGCCCGCCGTGGAGCTGCTCATCCTGACCGGCGACCACCCGACCTCGGTGCTGCCTGCCCTGGACCTGCTCACCCACAGCGTGCAGGGTGCGCCGCTAGACCTGCGACCGCTCTTGGACGGGCCGGCCGCCGACGTGGTCCTGGTGGACGCCCGACTGGACCTGGCCGCAGCCCGGGCTACCTGCCGGTTGCTGCGTACGACCGGGTTGGGTGTCCCGCTGCTCGCGGTGCTGACCGCCGGCGGACTGGCGGCCGTGTCCGCCGATTGGGGCGTCGACGACGTGCTGCTGGAATCGGCCGGTCCGGCCGAGGTGGAGGCCCGGCTGCGGATCGCCGCGGGCCGGCTGACCTCGACCGGTGGGGAGTCCTCGATCGTGCGGGCCGGCGAGTTGACCGTGGACCCCGACACCTACATCGCCCGGCTGCGCGGCCGGCCGCTCGACCTGACGTACAAGGAGTTCGAGCTGCTGCGTTTCCTGGCTCAGCACCCCGGGCGCGTCTTCACCCGCAGCCAGTTGCTGCAGGAGGTGTGGGGCTACGACTACTTCGGCGGGACCCGGACCGTGGACGTGCACGTACGTCGGCTGCGGGCCAAGCTCGGCGCCGAACACGAGGCCCTGATCGGGACGGTGCGCCAGGTCGGATACAAGTTCGTCGCGCCACCAGCGGCTCGGGTGTCGGTGGGCTGAGCGGATGACCAACGGGCCGGCGATCCGGCTGGACGTGTCGCGCCGGCTGGCGGCCGGCGACATCGAGGCGGTACTCGCCCTGGTGGATGCGGTCACCGATGCCGATGGCGTGCGTCCCCTGTCCGAGCACGTCATGTTGCACCTGCGCTACGGCGGCGATCCCGACGCCCGTCACGTGCTCGCGCGCGAGACCGATCGCCTCGTCGGGTACGCGCACATCGACGTGACCGACGCGGTCGAGGGTTCTGTGGCCGAGCTCGGCGTGCACCCCGACGCCCGCGGCCGCGGCGTGGCGAGCGCGTTGGTGGAGCGGCTGCTCGAGGAGAGCCCGGACGGCCGGTTGCGGCTGTGGGCACACGGCCAGCAGGCCGGCGCCGGCGCACTCGCCCGGCATTTCGGCTTCCGCCGCGAGCGAGTGCTCTGGCAGATGCGCCGGTCGCTGTACGCGCCACTGCCGGCGCCGGAGCTGCCGCCCGGTGTCCGGTTGCGGCCGTTCGTACCCGGTCAGGACGAGCGGGCCTGGACCGAGGTGAACAACCGGGCGTTCGCCGATCACCCCGACCAGGGTCACTGGGGCGTCGAGGAGGTGCAGACCCGCGAGCGGGAGCCGTGGTTCGACCCGGCCGGGTTCATCCTCGCCGATCGGGACGGCGAACTGATCGGGTTCCACTGGACCAAGGTGCACGGTGGCGGCGCCGCGGGCAACGACCATACGGCGCACATGCACGAGCCGATCGGTGAGGTGTACGTGGTCGGCGTCGACCCCTCGGCACAGGGTCTCGGGTTGGGCCGCGCATTGACCCTGGCCGGTCTGCGCCACCTGCGCTCCCTCGGCCTGGCGCAGGCCATGCTCTACGTCGACGAGTCCAACACCACGGCGATCAAGGTGTACGAACGCCTCGGCTTCACCCGCTGGGACACCGACATCTCCTTCGCCCGCAACTGAGTAACGGGTCCGGAGACGCCGCGCGGCTAGAGCCCGACCAGCCGGAGGACCCCGTACGCCGCCGCGGCGACCAGTCCGGCCATCGGGATGGTCAGCACCCAGGCGGCGACGATGTTGCCGGCGACGCCCCAGCGGACCGCCGAGATGCGCTTCGTGGCGCCCACACCCATGACGGACGAGGTGATCACATGTGTGGTGGAGATCGGTAGCCCGAGGTTGGCGGTGGTGAACAACACGGCCGAGGCCATGGTCTGCGCCGAGAAACCGCCGGCCGGCGTGAGCTGGATGACCCGCCGGCCCAGCGTGCGCATGATGCGGTAGCCGCCGGCATACGTCCCCAAACTGATCGCCAGCGCTGCGGAGATCACCACCCACAACGGGATGTAGAAGTGGTCAATCCGGCCGGCGGTTAAAAGGGCGAGGGCGATCACGCCCATAGTCTTCTGCGCGTCCTGGGTGCCGTGTCCGAATGCCATCGCCGCCCCGGAGGCGATCTGGGCCCACCGGAAGCCGCGGCTGGCGCGGTGCGGGTTGGCCCGCCGGAACAGCCACAGCACGGCGAGCATGAACAGGTAGCCGAGCAGGAATCCCACTAGCGGCGACACCACCATCGGGATCACCACCTTGTCGAGCAGCCCGGCCCACTTGACTCCGTGTGACGCGGCAAGTGCGGCACCAACCAGACCACCGATCAGCGCGTGCGACGACGACGAGGGCAGCCCGAAGTACCAGGTAATGAGGTTCCAGGTGATCGCACCGATCAGCGCGGCGAGCACGATGACCAACCCGCCGTTGCCGACCGGCTTGTCGATGATGCCTGACCCCACTGTCTTGGCGACTTTGACGGATATCAAAGCACCGACGACGTTGAAGACCGCCGCCATCAGCAGCGCGACGCGTGGGGTGAGGGCACGCGTGGCAACAGTCGTCGCGATGGCGTTGGCAGCATCGTGAAAGCCGTTGGTGTAATCGAATCCGAGAGCGACGACGACGATCAGGACCAGGCCGAACGTCTCCACGCCTAGGATTCCTTGACGACGATCGTCTCCACCGCGTTCGCGACATGCTCGAAGGCGTCGGCCGCCTCCTCGAGCATGTCGGCCACCTCCTTGAGCTTCAGCACGGTGAGCGCGTCGTACTCGCCGGAGAACAGCCGTTTGAGCAGCCGCCGGTAAGCCTGATCGGCTTCGTTCTCGAGCCGGTTGGCTTCGATCCAGTAGTCCTCGAGAGCCTTCATCGACTTCAGGCGCGGCATCGCCTCCGCGGTCACCTTGGCGCACCGCGCCAGTACGTCGACGATCTGGCCGACCTCCGGCGGAAGCCCCTCGAGCCCGTACAGCAGCATGAGGTCGCCGGCCGCCTCCATCGCATCCATCACGTCATCCAGCGACGAGCCGAGCCGATAGATGTCCTCGCGGTCGAACGGCGTGATGAAGGTGCGGTTGAGCTGCTTGAAGACGCCGTGTGTCACCTCGTCGCTGGCGTGCTCCACGTCCTTGAGCTGCTCGGCCAGCGCGGCCCGGTCGTTGCCGTTGCTCAGCATCCGGCCCAGCAGGTCGGCACCGGTCACCAGGTTCTGCGCGGCTTCGGTGAAGAACGCGTAGAAGGAGTTCTCACGCGGGGTCAGGCTCAGGCGCACGGGAACCTCGCGGCGTCGACGGGGCGGTCGGGCACATGGTAGGGGCGGGTCAGCCTTCGGCGTCCAATCGGGCCTGTTCGGCGGCCAGATCGAAGGCCGGCGGCGGGTACTTCGACCCGACCTCCTCCAGTGCCTCCAGCAGCAGGTGCGCGACGGCCCAGTCGCGGTACCACTTGTGATCGGCCGGTACGAGGTGCCACGGCGCGGCCGCGGTGTTGCAGCGGGTGAGTGCCGCCTCCGTGGCGGTGACGTACTGGTCGTGGAAGTGCCGCTCGTCCACATCGTGCGGGTTGTACTTCCACCGCTTGTCCGGATCGGCCAGCCGGGCCCGCAGGCGATCCAACTGCTCCTGCTGGGAGATCTGCAGCATCACCTTGACCAGCCGCACTCCGCCGCCGGCCAACCGCTGCTCGAAGCGGTTGATCGAGTCGTAGCGCTTCTGCCAGGTACGCCGAGGCACCAGGTCGTGTACCGCGACGATAAGGACGTCCTCGTAGTGCGAGCGGTTGAACACCCCGATCTCGCCGGCGGCCGGCAGCTGCCGGCGGACCCGCCAGAGGAAGTCGTGCCGCAGCTCCTCTGCAGTTGGCTTGACGAATGAGGCGTACCGCACCCACATCGGCTCGAGCAGGCTGACCACGTGCCGGCCCACTCCGTCCTTGCCGGAGCAGTCGGTGCCCTGGAGCACCAGCAGAACCCGATCGGGCGCGCCGGCGGTCGCGGCGGCGTGCAGCCGGGTCTGCAACTCGGCCAGCCGGTCGCCCAGCGTGGCCACCTGCCGACGCGCCTTCTTCTTGCCGCCGGGAAATCCCGGTGTGGCGGCCGGGTCGAACGCTGACAGATCCACCGCCTCGCCGAACGGGACGCGCAGCAGTGCGGAGACGTCGGGAGCGGCCATGGACAGATCATGCCCGCTGGCCGGCGGTGGCGCAGCCGCGTCGGATGTCTTAGGGTGCAGGCGCACCGCGGGAGCTCGGACCGACCGGGCTGAGAGGGCGACGAGATGGGTCGCCGACCGCCGAACCTGACCGGGTAATGCCGGCGTAGGGAGTACAGCGTTGGCCGCCGTCGATAACCTCACCGAGCCCACCACTGCACGCTGGGTCGAGCCACCGCCGACCCTGGCCGAGCCCCCACCACGGACGCTGGGCCTGCTCGATCAGCTGGCCCTGTGGGCGAACCTCGGGGTAAGCCTGCTCGGACCCGTGGGGGCCTTGTTCGTGATCGCGCCCTTCGGGGTGAAGCCGCTGTCGCTGGCCGGGGCGTTCACCGCGATCGTGCTGGGCACCCTCGCCGGCACCTTCCTGCTGGCCCTGTCGGCCGTGCCCGGCGCGGACACCGGCGCGCCGGCGATGGTGCTGCTGCGCGGGCTGTTCGGGGCTCGGCTGTCCTACCTGCCAACCGTGCTGAACCTGCTCCAATGCCTGGGCTGGGGGGTGTTCGAGCTGGTGGTGATTGCCGCCGCGGCTGAGCAGTTGCTCCCCTGGAAGGTCCGCTGGCCCTACCTCGTCGCCGCTGGAGTGCTGACCACCCTGATGGCCCTGCGTCCGCTGGGAGTGGTGCGCACGCTGCGTAGGTACGCGCTGGTCGCCGTCGGGCTGTCCACGGCGTACCTGTTTCTCCAACTGCTCCGGCATCCGCTGCCGTCGCTGACCCATGGTTCCTGGCAGGGTTTCTGGCTGGCCACCGATGTCGTCATCGCCGTCGCGGTGTCCTACGCGCCGCTGGCGTCGGATTACTCGCGCCACTCACGGGCGCCCCGGGCCGCCTTCCTGGGCTCGTTTATCGGCTATGGGGTGACCCAGATCGCGTATTACAGCCTGGGCCTGCTCGCCTTCAGCACCGTCGTCAGCAACACCGGCGACACGCAGACCCACCTGTTCAAAGGATTTCTTGCCGTCCCGTTGGGCTGGTTGCCGTTCGCCATCCTCGTGCTGCGGGAGCTCGACGAGTCGTTCACCAACGTCTACTCCACCGTCGTCTCGACCCAGAACGTACGACCGCTTGCCGACCGGCGGGTGCTCGCGGTCATCATCGGGGCGCTGGCAACCGCCCTGGCGCTACTTCTGAACATCGCCGACTACCAGAGCTTCCTGTACCTGCTGGGCTCGGTGTTCGTGCCGATGTTCGCCGTCTTCGCGGTGGACTATTTCCTGCTCGGTGGCCGCCACGGTTGGGACTGCAGCGCCGGCGCCCCGAGCCGGTGGCTGATGTTGGCCCCCTGGCTGCTCGGGTTCGCGGCCTACCAGCTGATCAACCCCGGCTCGATCGGCTGGTGGACCCAGGCCTGGACCGCGGTAGCGCATGCGATCGGCTTCACGCCGGCCACCTGGATGAGTGCGTCGATCGTGTCGTTCCTCGTGGCCGCGCTGACGACCGTGGCGCTGGGTCCGGTGGTCCGGCGGAAGCGCGCGCTGGCTCGGTCAGGGGAGCCGTTGGCGGCTGGTCAGTAGCGGCGCGAACAGATCACCGAGGCGGTCGACCCGGGCCAGTACGTCGTCGCTGACGAATACCAGATCCTCCGGCCGAGCGCAGGCCTCCACTTCGTCCCACGAGATCGGGGTGGATACGGTCGGCCGGGGTCGCGCCCGCATCGAGTACACGGCGATCGTCGTCTTGGTGGCACTGTTCTGGGACCAGTCGACCAGCACCTTGCCCGGCCGTAGAGCCTTGGACATCTTCCACACCACCAGATCGGGGTGGTCGCGCTCCATCCGTTGGGCCAGCTCGCGTGCATAGGACCAGGTGCGCTCAGGGTCGACCTCCTGCAGTGGCACGTACAGCTGCATCCCCTTCGAGCCGCTGGTCTTTGCCCAGGCCGCCATCCCGTCGCCGGCGAGGATCTCGCGCAGCAGCACGGCTACCTTGCAGCACTCGACGATGGTCGCCGGCGGCCCCGGGTCGAGGTCGTACACCATCAGGTCGGCCCCGCGGACTCCGCCACGCGGACCTACTGTCCACATCGGAATGTGCATTTCCAGGGTGGCCAGGTTGGCTGCCCAGACGAGGGTTGGCAGCTCGCATACCACGGCGAAGTTGATGCTCTCGCGGTTCTTGGTGCTGCCCGGCGTCGCGATTTCGACGGTGGGCACCCAGTCCGGCTTGTGCTTCGGAGCGTTCTTCTCGAAGAAGAACTTGCCGTCAACCCCGTCCGGGTAGCGCTTGAAGGTGAGCGGACGGTTGCGCAGGTACGGCAAAATGACCGGCGCGATCCGGGTGTAGTAGTCGAGGACCTGGCCCTTGGTGAAGCCAACCTCTGGGTACATCACCTTGTCCAGATTGGACAGTGTGAGCTCGCGGCCTTCGACCTCCACCCGGACCTTGGGCGAGCTAGGACTCACGGGTCACCTCCGCAGGGGCCTTGTCCGGCCGTAGCCCGCGCCAGGACGGGTGGCGCAGCCGGCCATCGGCGGTCCACTCGGTGAACTCCACCTCGCCGACCAGCTTCGGGCTCACCCAGTGCGCGTCCCGGGCTTGCACGCGGGGGACGTCGCCCGCCACCGGGGAGGTCTTGCGCGCCAGTGGGCGGAGCCGCCTCGCCAGATCGTCGAGCATCGCGTCGGTGAAGCCGGTGCCCACATTGCCGGCGTAGGTCAGGCCGGCGTCGGTCCGCAAAGCCAGCAGCAGCGATCCGATTCCCCCGTCCCGGCGGCCCTGCCCCGGCTTCCAGCCGACCACGACCACCTCCTGCGTACGGAAGTTCTTCACCTTGCGCCACGAGTCGCTGCGCCGGCCGGGCAGGTACCTCGAGTCGAGCCGCTTGGCCACCACCCCTTCGAGAGCCTGGTCGTTGCTCGCTTGGACCACCGCCGCGCCGCCGCCGGCGAAGTAGGGCGGCGTCTGCCATGAGGCGCCGGCAAGGGCCAGCCCGTCAAGCAGCTCGCGGCGCTGGGCGTACGGCAGGTCGATCAGCGGCCGGCCGTCCAGATGCAGGAGGTCGAACATCAGGTAGACGACGGGGACATCGCCGACCAGCCTGCGGATCTGCGCGGCGCCGGTGACGTGCATCCGCTGCTGCAGGCGGCCGAAGGATGGCCGGCCTTCCCCGTCGAAGGTGACGATCTCGCCGTCGAGAACCGCCTGGGTCTGCCCCATCGATGCACCGAGAGCCTTCATTTCGGGGTAGGTGTCGGTGACGTCGCGCTCGTTGCGGGTCATCGTGCGGATCCGGCCGCCCTCGACATAGACGACGGCCCGGACGCCGTCCCACTTCATCTCATATCCCCACCGCTCGTCCTCACCGGCCGCCGGCATGGACCCCGTGGTGGCGAGCATCGGGCGGACCAGGTCGGGCAGCGGCAGCCAGTCAGCGCGCGGGGGCGAGTCCATCCGGTGCACCATCCAGTCCTTGCCGCGGGTGCGGAACAGCACGTACCGACCGTCCACACGCGACCCGTGCAGGACCACCTTGACCTCGCGGTCGGTCCACTTCTCCGTCTCATAGGTGCCGCGATCCCACAGGAGCACGTTGCCGCCGCCGTACTCGCCGGCCGGGATGTCGCCGGCGAAGCTCGCGTATTCCAGCGGGTGGTCCTCGGTGTGCACGGCCAGATGGTTGGTCTTGGGATCCAGCGGCAACCCCTTGGGCACCGCCCAGGACACCAGCACCCCGTCGCGTTCGAGCCGGAAGTCCCAGTGCAAGGCGCGGGCGTGGTGCTCCTGGATGACGAACGTGTCGTCGTTTCCGCGCGGCAGGGCGTCGGCCGCCGGCACCGGCTCCGGCGTGCGCCGCGCATCGCGCTTGCGCCGATAGGTATCGAGCTTGCCGGGCACGGTTGCCATGATCGCCTAGCCGGCCGCGGCGCGCAGCCGGCGCTCGGGGGTGGCAGCACGTTTGAGCCGGCTGCCGGCGTAAGGCACCCCGCCGCGCAGTCGCCAGTAGAGGGCGATCCAGATGCAGACGCCACGTTCGAGCACCCAGGCCGGCGCCAGCAGCGAGGCCGCCAACGGGAACCGTTCCGCACCACCGCCCCGACGCCGGCCGGCCTCGGCCACCGCGACGACGGCTGCCGCGCCGGCCAGCAGGGCCGGCCGGCGCCGGCCGGCAAGAGCCAGGGCGAGCCCCGGCAACACGGCCAGGGATACCGCCAGGTGCGCCGGCCGGGCCAGCTCGTCGTAGGCCTGACGTACCCGCTGCCCGAGGAAGTGTCGCGCGGTCGGTGGCCGGCGGGCGACGAGCAGGCCACGGTCCCAGATCACCTGACCGCCGTGGGCGCGCACGGTCCGGATGAGCTCCAGGTTCTCGAACAGCACGTCGCCGGCATACCCGTCGCAGCGGCGCAGCGTCGACCGGCGCACGCCTAGGGTGCCCGGATAGTCGCCGTCCAGCGCCCGGTGCACCAGCACCCGGCCGGTCTCGTAGACGGCATGCCAGGGCAGCGGGTCGAAGTAGTTCTGCGGCACCACGATGTCGGCGGTGGCCAGGCGGGCCGCGACGGCCTCCAGCCCGTCACGTTCGTAGCGGACGTCGTCGTCGGCCAGCACCATCCGCTCGTGCCGGGCCAGGTCGAGCCCGGTCAGTACCCCGCCGATCTTGCCCATGGCGGTCCGCCGTCCCGGGCTGACCGGGACATGGCGGCCGAGGCCGCCCCAGGCGCAGCGCTGCCGCCCGAAGATTTCGGGAGCCGAGCCGTCGACGATGACGATGTCGTCGACCTGTTCGCCCAGCCAGTGCAGATAGCGGGTCAGATCGGGATCCGGGCCGTCCTGGCTGCGGATCGGCAGCACGTAAGTCAGCTGGATCAGCGGGGTCTCCGGCGCGCTCACGAAGCGGCGGCCACCGCGGCCCGAGCCACCAGCGAGCTCTCGCCGCGCTGCCACGAGTCGAGCAGGTTGTCGGCGAAGGCCCGCTCGACAGCGGTGACCGCGCGAGCGCCGAACAGGATGTCGCCGGCCAGTTCGGGCTGCTGTGCGGCCAACCCGCCGGCGAGGGCCGTCGCGGCGACCCGCTGATGGTGCGCGTCGGCCACGACGTGAACGTCGTAGAAATGCCGTGCCGCGGAGCTGAATCCGTGCCGGCGCAGGGCCGCGCTGTAGCGACCCATCGGCTCCACCGAGGTCATCTCGAAGATGGCCAGATGCCCTACCAGGGCACCGCGGAGCCGGCGGTGCAGGCCGAGAAGGGACACCAGGTTGGTGGTGGCCAGGGTCGGGCCGGGCAGCCGGTCGAGGTAGGCGTGGTAGGCCGGCGACAGGCCGAGTTCGCGCATGGTGATGGCGAACAGCGTCTGGTGCATGTCCCGCTCGGCACCCTCGCCGTACTCGTCGGCCTGGATCTCGATCAGGGCCGCCTTCGGCCCGCCGGCCAGCCGTGGCAGCGCCCAGCTGTGCGGATCGGCTTCCTTGAGCTGGTAGGCGGAACGGTGTACCGCGTACTCGGTCAGCTGCTCGCGGCTGCCCGACTCGGCCAAGTAGGCCGAGAGGGAGCGGCCCGCCGGCCCGTCGAGCAACCCGTACAGGGCGGCTGTTATGTCGCCAACGGCGGTCGGCGCGCCCACCTCATCTCGCAGCCGGGCCTCCACTGCTGCCTCCCACCGGGCCCGGGTGGCCAGCAGTGTCGGTTCCCACTCCCATCGCTCGTCCACCCCGGCGAAGCCGCGGTAGTGCAGCTCGTACAGGCAGTACAGCGCCAGCGCCGCGTCGTCGCCGTAGAGCGGGTCGTCGCCGGCCGGCGGTGCGCTGCCCAGCTCGTGCCGGGGCCGGGCCAACCGGGTGAAGAGCCATGAGGTGAGCGGCCCGCGCGCCGGCGGCAGCGATGACGGTCCCAGCTCCTCGGGGGTGAGGATGTCGCCGTACGGCATGAACGTCACCTTCCCTCCCGCACGGTGTGCATGCGTGCCGGCGGGGGCAGGACGTCGGCTGCGCCGCTCCCCCGGACCTCGCCACAATTTCCCGGAAGTCGTGCCCGAGGATCGCCGGGACACCACGATTTCCCGGAAATTGCCGTCTGGTACGGGGTAGACCGCCGGCGCGCTGGCCGCCCGTCAGCCGGGATAGATCTTGCGGTGGGCCAGCCGGACGCCGGCTGCGTACAGTCGGCCGGCCCGGCCGTGCCGGGCCAGGGCGGCCTTGGCTGCATTCGCCCCGCACGCGCCGTGCACCCCGCCGCCGGGATGGGCGGAGGCGCCGGCGAGGAACAGCCCGTCGACCGGGGTGTCCGGCCGGCCGAGTCCCGGCACCGGCCGGAAGATCAGCGACTGGTGCGGTGCGCAGGTGCCGGCGTTGATCGCGCCGTCGATGAGGCCGGGGTTCTCCCGGTGCAGCTCGTCCGGGCCGTTGATCGCCCGGCCCACCACCCGGGCGCCGAAGCCGGGCGCGTGCCGCTCGAGCACGGCTTCGATCCGGTCCGCGTGCGCGCGTAGCCGCGGCTCCCCCCAGCGCTCACCGCGGGGTACGTGGGTGTACGCCCAGACGCACTCGGTGCCCGGCGGGGATCGGTCCGGGTCCGCGGTGGTCATCTGACCCACCAGCAGGAATGGCGCCTCGGGCACCCGGCCGCTGACCAGGTCGCAGGAGTACTGGCTCAGGCCATTCAGGTCGGCGCCGATGTGGACCGTGCCGGCCTCCCCGGCGGCCGGGTTGGACCACGGCACCTTCTCGGACAGCGCCCAGTCGACCTTGACGGTGGAGTGGTCCCACTGGAACGCCCGCAGGTCGGCCACGAACCGGGCGGGCAGGTGCTCGGCTCCGACCAGCTCGCCGAACAGGACCGGCGCCGGCACGTCGGCCAGTACTGCCCGGGCCGCCTCGACGACCTCGCCGGAGGCGAGCCGGACGCCGGTCGCCCGCCCGCCGCGCACCAGCACCCGGTCGACCCGCTCGCCGCAGATGATCTCGCCGCCGCGGGAGCGCAGCCTGGCCACCAGGGCGTCGATGATCCGGGCCGCCCCGCCGGCCGGCACCGGGAAGCCGACGTCCTGGCCGAGCATCGCCAGCAGCCAGCCGAAGGCGCTCCCGCCGGCCGACTCCGGGCCCAGGTCGGTGTGCGCGGCGTTGCCGGCCAGCAGCAGCTGGGCGCCCGCGCCGGCGAACAGCTCGGCAGCCAGCCGGCGGACCGGCAGCAGCGCGTAGCGGGTGCCGCGGAGCAGGCCGGCGATCCCGAGCGCTCGGGCGGTCCGCAGGCCGCCGCGGACCGGCGGGAACGGCCCCAGCAGGCTGTCCAGCAGCGCCGGCCCGAACCGCTGCCACTGCGCGAACGTGGCCCGCCAGGCGTCGCCGTCGCCCGGTGCGAAGGTCTCGACGGATGCGGCGGTGCGGTCGAGGTCGCGGGAGAGCACCACGCAGCGATCGTCGGGCAGCACATGCGCCAGCACCGCCGGCGCGTGCCGCCACTGCAGGCCGTGCGCCGGCAGGTCCAGGTCGCGGATGACCGGAGAGGCCAGCCCCAGCGGGTAGAAGGCGCTGCACAGGTCGGAGAGGTAGCCGGGCGCGGTGATCTCGGCGCTGCGGACGGCACCGCCGGGCGAGTCGCTGGCCTCGATGACCAGCACGTCCCAGCCGGCGTCGGCGAGCAGGTTGGCTGCGACCAGGCCGTTGTGGCCGGCGCCGACGACGACGGCGTCGTGGGTCACTGCGGCCGGGGCGGCAGCAACGGCACCGCCGGCAGGTCGGCGACCGCAGCCTCGACCCGCACCACGCCGCCGGAGTGCTCGCGGACCAGCTCCCAGTCGATGTACCGGTCGTGGCGGTGCAGGCGCCGCACCAGCCAGGCGAGCAGCTTCGGTCGCTGGTCGTCCTGCCGGTCATAGCCCACGGTGCTGCCCAGCCGCCGGGGACTCACGACCAGACCGGCCAGCCCGAGCTCGTGGACGGGGCTCCCTTCGGATACACCGGTGTCGATCCGCAGGTCGATGACGCTGCCCGCCACCCCGTCGCGGCAGCGCACCTGCGCGCCGATCAGCTCGCTAGCCCGCATGCTTCGACCCCGGCAGCTTGGCGATCACGTGCTTGTCCACCCAGGCCTCGGTCTGATGGGTACGCAACTCGGCCGCGGCGGCGGAGATGTCGATGGCGGTCGCGATGTCCTCGACCAGCGCGATGGCGATCCGGGCCGGTCCGTCCTGGTCGGCCGGCCGGAGCCGGCGCTGCACCGAGACCATCCACCGGCCGATCGCGCCGCCGACCCGAGGGCCGAGAGCGGCCGGGCCGGCCAGGATCGCGGAGACGACGGGGCGCCCGTCGGCGTTCGGCAGAAATTCCAAGTCGTCGACCTTGCAGACCAGCACTCCGTCGCGGTCGATCACCTGGCGGTCGAGCAGGTGCAGGTCGGCGTCGAGGAGTCGGCGGTAGCTCTTCACAGGCCCGCCTTCGTGGCGATCATCAGGGGAATGGCGGCGACTGAGACCACGATCAGGATGACCAGGTAGATCAGCGCGAGCGCGTTGGTGAACCGGCCGTTGGTCTTCTCGCCCATGTAGTCGTGGTCGTTGGCGATGAGCAGCACCGGGAAGTACGTCAGAGGGAGCGCCACCGCGCTGAAGACCAGCGAGTATTCGGTCACCTTGATCGGGTCGACGGTCGTGAGCAGCACCATCGCGCCGGCCAGAACGGAGACCACCAGAACCAGGTGGAAGCGCGCCGCCTCCCGCGGCCTGACGTACTTGCCCCACTGCCAGCCGAAGTACTGGCCGATCGTGTAGCCCGACGACAGCCCGGTTTCCAGCGCCGCACCGAAGGTCGCGCAGAAGATACCGATGATGAGAAAGGCGAGCCCGAGCTTGCCCAGCGCGATGACCCCGGGCAGGACCGTCTGGGAGAGGGCGTCCACCGAGATGCCGGCCGGATAGAGCACCACTGCGGCGACAGCCATGATGGCCAGCGCGATCAACGCCCCCAGGGGAAAGCCGATGGCAGAGTTCGCGCGGGCCAGGACCAAGTCCTTGGTCGTCCACTTCTCTTCCACCCCGCCGGAGGACAGGAAGAACACCTCGTACGGGGTCATGGCCGAGCCGAACAGCGCGATGGCGTAGTAGAAGTAGGTCGGATGCCCCTCGCCCGAGGGCACGGTCGGCTTGAGCGCCTGGTGCAGCAGGCCGGCCCAGTCCGGCCCCAGCTTCCACAGTGCGACGCCGAAGGCGATCAGCGCGAGACCGCCGAGACCGAACACCTGCTCGAGCGTGTCGAACTTCACCCGCCACATCACGAACCAGACCAGGAAGGCCACCAGCGGCACCCAGAGCAGGTAATTGACGCTGCTGGCCAACTGCAGTGCCAGAGCAACTCCGCCGATCTCGGCGCACAGCGTGAGTATGTTGACCAAGAAGGACGCGCCGAGGTTGACCAGCCCGAAGCGCGGTCCCAGGCGCTCGCGGATCAGGTCGAAGGTGGCCCGGTGGGTGACCGCGGCCACCCGGGCCGACATCTCCCCGTACACCATGATCCCGATCACCCCGACGACGACGACCCAGGCCAACGCCATGCCGTAGCGAGCCCCGACCAGTGCGTTGGCGACCAGATCACCGATGTCGACGAAGCCGCCGACCGCGGTCAGGATGCCGAGGGTGACCCCGATAATCTTCTTCACGGGGACTCCTGCTGGATCTGGTCGAGCTTCTTGCTGAGCTTCTCCAACGGCTGGGCGATCTTGGCGAGCTGGTCGAGCTGGCCGCGCCGGGCCGCGATCCGCAGCGCCGAGAGCACATTGCTGGTCTGGGAGAGCAGGTTGTCCAGCGCCCCGCGGAGCTGGTCGGATTGCGCGTCGGGCGGCTGCACGGAGTCGAACTGGTTCTGCGCCGTCCCGACGTGCTCCTCGGCCTCGCCGAGGATCACCGAGAGGTACGTGCCGGGTGCGTTGCCCCTGGTCTGCGCGTGAACTGCGAGCAGCGCCGTCTGGGCGGCCGACTCGGCCGCGGCGGCCGTGCTACCGGCCTTGTCGCGGTAGTCCCGGCCGGTCCGGGACGGCCCGACGCAGCCGGTCACCAGCAGGGCGAGCAGCACCGCGGCGACCGGCCGGCGGCGCCTCATCGGCTGCCCGGCCGGCGCAGGAAGAAGGCCAACAGGCCGGCGAGCACGCCAAGCTGCGCCCACGCGGCCACCAGCACCAGCCCTTGGTTCATCTGCCTCCTCCGGTGAGCGATCTTGCTGTGCCCGGTCGGGTCAGCCGTCTAACTCGGCCAGCCGATCAAGTTTGGCGTCGCCGAATCGGACGCCTCGACGCGCGCCAACTACGGACAACCACCCTCGATATGGGCGCTATGGGAGCAACTTGGCCGAACCTTTAGGTTTTTACCGGCAACCCGTGTACGTTCCGTGTTAAGGCGACTTCAAACCGTGAGGGGCCTGGGGGGAACATTGACATCGCACGCCCACGGAATCGGTTTGCAGCCCTGCTCACGCAGCGCGAATCCGACCGTTTCGGGAGACCGGCGCTTCGCCGGGACCACCGCCCCTGACCGCAAGCTCGAACCGGGTCGTCCCGGCGCTGCTCATCGCCCCACAGACGCCCGAGGCGGTTCGACACACAGCTAGGCCGTCCACCCACCCGAAAGCGAAAGAGGACTCACGAATGATGCAGAAAATGCGGCGCCTCCTGGTGCCTGCACTGCGGCCACGAGATGGCGAGCGCACCAGCGCCGCCCCCGCGGCCCCCAGCCGGCGCGGTGCCGGCCGGCGCGCGACCAGCCTGCTTTCGGTAGGCGTACTGATGGCCGGCGTCGCGGCGGTGGCCCTGGCCACGCCGGCGAGCGCCAGCGTCACGAACCCCGGCTTCTATGCCGCGAACAACGTGACCGGCTACTGCATCAGTCCTGGTGCGGCCCGCCCCGAGGGCCGTGACTACAGCCAGGTCGGCGACGGCGGCGGCCCCGCACAGGTGATTGCCTGGTTCGCCACGAACTACGGTCCGCAGGACGTCAGCCAGGCCTACGACGGCGGGCCGCTGTATCCAGGCGGCGTTGTGCTGGGCGGCGTGAACAACCCAGCCGACGGAGTGCAGCAGCGCGAGGGCATCCTGCGCGATGCGCAGATCACCACGGGCGCCACGCCGGACCCGCAGGAGACCTCCGATTCGCCGTTCTCGACCTCGTTGCTGGACTTCGCTAACGCGCACCCCGGCCCCTGGCACCTGAACGTCAACACCGACCCCGGTCCCTACAACCCCGGGACGACCTACAACGGCTCGGTTCAGATCGCCGACGCCAATAACAACCCTGTGCCCGTGGGCGGCCTTGCGATGGGCGCGCCGAACCAGAACAACGTCGACATGAACTACGGCAATGGCGGGGTGACAGACCCGAACGGGTTCATCACCTTCATCTTCGTCCCGACGAACCCGGGCCCGTTCAGCCGCGACGTCTCCACCGACAATGCCGCCACTTCGGCTCCGGTGTGGGCGGATACGGCAACCGGCCCGCCCAACGGCACCAGTGGGTACCAGGAGATCCTGCAGCCGGCCCGGGGCTCGATCGCGGCCACCTACTCGGGTACCGCGGCCCCCACGGTCGCCAGCCCGGCAATCAGCACTCAGGTGTCCGCGCAGACCGCTCTGGTCGGCGACACCATCACCGACAGCGTCACAGTCACCGGCTCGAACGGCTACAACGGTCAGATCACCTGGGTGCTCCTCGGCCCGGTGCCTGCCGCGGCCGGACCGACCTGTGAGGGCGTCTCGTACGCCGGCGCTCCTGTTGCCCAAACCGGTTCGCTCACCGCGGCCGGGGACAACACCTATGTCAGCACGCCGTTCGTGGTGACAGCCGCCGGCTGTTACACGTACAGCGAATTGCTGGTCGGCAACGCGACCACCCTGCCGGCCGGTCCCACCCCGCCGGGCGCGGTGACTGAGACGACCCTGGTCACCTCGCAGCCGACGCTGAGCACGCAGATCTCGACCCAGACCGCGAAGGTCGGCGACACCATCACCGACGACGTCACGGTCACCGGCTCGAACGGCTACACCGGCCAGATCACGTACGTGCTGCTCGGCCCGGTCGCGCCTTTGATGACCGGATTCGCCGGCAGCCCGACGTGTGCAGGTGTCGACTACACCGGTGCACCAACTGCCGACAGTGGTTCGATCACGGCAAACGGCGACAACACCTACACCAGCGCACCGTTCACCGTCACGGTGTCCGGCTGCTACACCTACAGCGAAACGCTGGTCGGTAACTCGACGACCCGCCCGGCCGGCCCCACCACCCCGGGGACCGTCACCGAGACGGTCATCGTGTTCGCACACACGCCTGCGGTCAGCACTCAGATCTCGACCCAGCAGGCGCTGATCGGCGACACCATCACCGACAGCATCGTGGTCACCGGCTCCGGTGGCTACAACGGCCCGATCGACTGGAACCTGTTCGGTCCGGTGCCGGCGACGCTGGACGCCATCGGTAGCCCCACCTGTGAGGGTGTCGACTACACGGGCGCTCCGGTCGCGGCCAGCGGCCAGATCACGGCCAACGGTGACAACACCTACGTCACGGCGCCATTCACGGTGCCGACCGTCGGGTGCTACACCTACAGCGAGTACCTGGTCGGAAACACGACCACTGCTCCTGCCGGTCCGAGCATCCCGGGCACGGTCACGGAGACGGTCATCGTCTTCAAGACCCAGCCCCAGGTGAGCACGCAGACCTCCACCCAGACCGCGCTCGTCGGTGACAGCATCACCGACGCCATCAAGGTCACCAACTCGGCCGGCTATGTCGGCCCGGTGCTCTGGGTGCTGTTGGGGCCGGTGACGCCGAAGACAACTGCCTCGGGCGCCGGAACCTGTGTGGGCGTCAACTACGACACCGCACCGCTGGCCGCATCAGGTTCGATCGCGGTCAACGGTGACAACACTTACCAGACCACGGCCTTCAAGGTCCTGGTCTCCGGTTGCTACACGTACAGCGAGTACCTGGTCGGAAACACCCAGACTGCTCCGGCCGGTCCGAGCACCCCGGGTACGAGTACGGAGACGACCATCGTCTTCAAGACTCATCCTGAGGTGAGCACGCAGACCAGCAAGCAGACCGCGAACGTCGGCGACACCATCACCGACGCCATCAAGGTCACCAACTCGCTCGGGTACAAGGGTCCGGTCAACTGGGTGCTCCTCGGCCCGGTGCTGCCGAAGCTCGACTCGACCGGCGCGCTGACCTGCGTGGGACTTGACTGGACGGCCGCCCCCACGGCGGCAACCGGTTCGGTCATGGCCAACGGTGACAACACCTACACCACCGCGGGCTACACGGTCCTGGTGGCCGGGTGCTACACCTACACCGAGTTGCTGGTTGGCAACATCTCGACCCAGCCGGCCGGCCCGAGCAAGCCGGGCACCCACGGTGAAACGGTCCTCGTCACCCCGAAGCCGAAGGTGCTGGGCCGGCCGAACACCAACATCCCGTTCCTGGCAGTGACCGGGTCCGAGATCGGGATCGCCGCACTGGCTGGTCTGGCACTGGTGATGGTCGGCGGAGCGCTCGCCGTCGGCACCAGGCGCCGGCGTAGGCCGCTCGGCGAGTAACCGGCACTACCGCAACGCCACCGTCGGGTGGGCTGAGAACCTTCAGCCCACCCGTCGGTCTCTGTGTGCTGTGCGCGGGTGGTGCTAGCGCGCCGCGGCGTACGTGGTGCCGGCGGCCAGCGGGGCACGCAGCAGGCCGACGGCCGCCGCCAGGACCTGGTCCGGGGTGATCGCCAGCAAGGCCGGATCGGGCCGGGTGCCCCAGGGGTCGCCCCGGTGCGGGCCGTGCCACAGCACCCGGTGCCGTCGCTGCTGCGGTGGCGGTCCCCACAGCCGCGGCGAGACCGGCCCGAACAGCAGGACCGACGGCGTGGCGTACGCGGTGGCCAGGTGGGCCGCGCCGGTGTCGCCGCAGACCACCAACTTCGCCCCGGCCACCAGCGCCGCGAACTGGACCAGATCGAGTTGGCCGGCCAGCACCGCCGACGGCGGCAGTCCGGCCCGGCGGGCGACGGACTCGGCCAGCGGCCGCTCCGGGCCGGATCCGGTCACCACGACGTGCTGGCCGCCGGCGTACAACCGGGCAGCAACCTCGGCGTACCTTGCCGCCGGCCAGCAACGGCTGGGATAGCCGGCGCCGGGGTGGATCAGCACCGCCTGCGGCGCGCGGTTGGGCACGCTGGGGGTGGGCAGCCGCAGGTGGGTGGGGTCGGCGGCGATGCCGGCGCTGGCCAGCAGGCTGCACCAGCGGGACACCTCATGCTCGTCGGACCGCCACTCCGGGCCGGACCAGCCGGTGGAGCGGAAGCCGATCCGGCGTCGCGGGCCGAGCTCGAGCAGCAACTGGTGGCTGCGCGGGCCGCGGCCGTGCAGGTTGACCGCCACGTCCGGCGCCGGCCTATCCCAGTCCAGCTGGGCCAGCCCGTGGGTGGGCAGGACTTCGTCGATCGCACCGGTCAGGCGGGCCAGCTCGGCGAACTCCGCCGGCGCCGCGAGGACCAGCCGGTGGCCGGCGAAGTGCCGGCGCAGGCCCCGGTAGGCCGGGATGGCCGTCAGGAAGTCACCCACGCCCAGGGCGCGCAGGATCAGGACTTCTCTCACGTCCACCGGGACTCCACGGCGGACGCGACAGGCATGCATTCCGGGCTCCGCATCGCGGTTCCCCTCCCTCGGACCCCAGACGAAGTGTAGACGCCGCCCCTGCGCCGTACGTTCGTTCCCGGTAAGTCGTGCGGATCAGGCGACCGGCATGGCCTCTCGTTCCGGTAGCGGCGGCCGGGCGGCGGCCAGGACGTCGAGGTAGACGGCCTCGGTAGCGGCAGCCACCCGCTGCCAGGAGTAGGCCGCCCGCGCCCGGTCTGCCGCGGCGAAGCGGTAGGACTGCAAGCGGACCGGCTCGGCGATCAGCCGGCGCAGCGCAACGGCCAGGTCGTTCGGCGAGCGCGCCGGCACAAGCTCGCCGGTCACCCCCGGCAAGACGATGTCCTTCAAGGCGCCGACCGCGCTGGCCACTACCGGGACGCCGCTCGCCAGCGCCTCCAGCGCGACGGCGCCGAGCGCCTCGTACCACGGCGAGCAGACGACAAGATCGACCGAACGAATCAGCGCCGGCACCGCCGCAGGAGCGACCCGCCCGACGAACGTGACCCGCCCCTGGACACCGAGTGCTTGGGCGGTCTTGCGCAGCCGGACCACATTCGGGTCCGCATCCAGCTCCGTGCCGGCCGGGCCCCCGGCCACGACAAGGCGTGCGCCAGGCACCTTGGCAAGCGCGCAGATGACGTCGTCAACGCCGGCCGACACGTCCAGCCGCCCGAGGCACAGCACCCGGGGCTCGGCCCGCCGGCTCAAGTCCATCGGGGCCACCTGGAACCGGTCCGGATCGACCCCCGCCGGCACGGTGACGATCCGGTGCTTTCGCACCCCCAGCCGGCGCAATTCGGCACCATCCTGCGTGCTGGTGACGATGACCCGGTCCACGGCGCCGGCGATCGCCGGCTCGATCCGAACCTGCGCCGGCGGCCCTGAGTCCGCGGCCCGCTGGTGCCGGCGCTGCAGGCTGCCCAGCCCCCGGAAGGTCTGTACGACCGGCAGGCCCAGCCGCTGGACTGCGTCCAGGGCCACCAGCCCGCAGATCCAGGACTGCGCGTGCACCACGTCCGGCCGCTCCGCCTGAAGGCGGCCGGCCAGCTGCGCGCCGAATTGCGGCACGTGGGCGAGCAGCGCAGCGGTCCCCGTCGGTGCCGGCGGGCCGGCGGGCACCTGCTCGACCGCGACCCGGTCGGCCAGCGAGTCCAGGGTCGGCGTTGC
>JALZAK010000140.1 GCA_030948385.1 Actinomycetota bacterium | reverse complement strand
GCGACGCACTCGATGTGGTGTGTCATCGGGAACAGGTCGAATGCCCGCACGGACGCCAGTCGGTATCCGTGCGCGGCAAAGGTGGCCACATCCCGGGCCAGTGCGGCCGGGTCGCAGGCGACGTAGGCCACCGCCCGGGGCGTCAGGGCGGCGATCTGGCGCACCACCGTCGCCTTGGCCCCGCTGCGCGGCGGGTCCAGGACCACCAGGTCCACCGGCGGGTGCTTTCGCAGCGCCCGGTCGACCCGACCGACCCGCACGGTGACCTGCGCGGTCTGATCGCGCAGGTTGAACACGGCATCGCGGGCCGCTGCGGGATCGGACTCGATCAGTGTGACGCGGCCGCCGGCACCCAGCCGATCCCCGATCGCCGCCCCGAACAACCCGACGCCGGCGTAGAGGTCGACGGCCGACTCGCCTGGCCGCGGCGCGAGCGCCTCGAGCACCGCGGTCACCAGCGCCTCGGCCGCGCCGACGTGGACCTGCCAGAACCCGCCGGCACCCACCCGGAACACCCGGCCGGCGGCCTGCTCGCGTACCGCCCGATGACCGCTCCGCCGGGTCGGGCCGTCGCCCGGCCGGCGCTGCAGAACGCTCAGCCCGGCAGTATGCAGCGCCGGCACCGCCACCGCGGCCGGGGCGCCGGCCGTGACGACAAGGGCCCGGTCACCGCCCGAGGAGGCGACCACCTCGACGGCGTCCACACCCGGCCACTGGTGCTGGGGCACGCCCACGGCGTTGACGTCGGCGGTTCCCAGCGGGCAGTGCTGCACCAACTCGAGCTCGGCGCTGCGGTGCCGGTGCATCCCGACCCGGCCGGCCGGGTCGACGGCAAAGCGCACTCGGCTGCGCCATCCGAGCAACCCGCCGGGGAGTGCTTCCACGGTGATCGCGACGTCGGGACGGCCGCCCAGTCGGGCCAGCTGCTCGCGGACGACGGCACCCTTGAGAGCGCGCTGCGCCGCGCCGTCGGCGTGCTGCCAGTCGCATCCGCCGCACCGGCCGGGGCCGGCGTACGGGCACGGCGGCTCGACTCGGTCGGCCGACGCGGTCAACACCGACACCGCGTCGGCCCGGCAGTACGAGCCGCCGGCATCCTCGGTGACCAGCGCGCGCACCCGCTCGCTGGGCAGCGCGTGCCGGACGAAGACAACGCGACCTTCGTACCGGGCCACGCAGTGCCCGCCGTGGGCAACCGGGCCGACGTCGAGAATCAGGTCGCGGCCGGTCCAGCCGGCGCCGGTCACGGGTCGCCGGCCGCCTGGTCCTCCCGGCCGGGCTCGTCGGTGATCCCCCGGCGAACGTCGACCGGAGTGCGGTCGGTCCGGGAGGCCCGCTGCGCCGACGACTTCAACTGCCAGGCGACGTTGGTCACCATCACGCCGGGCTCGAACAGCAGTTTGCTCTTGAGCCGCAACGCGCTCTGGTTGTGCAGCAATTGCTCCCACCAGTGGCCCACGACGTACTCCGGGATGAACACCGTCACGACATCGCGCGGGCTGTCCCGCCGGATCCTCTTGATGTAGTCCAGGATCGGCCGGGTGATTTCGCGGAACGGGGACTCCACTACGGTCAGCGGCACGGCGATCTCCCGGCGCTCCCACTCCTGCTGCAGCGCTCGGGTGTCGGCGTCGTCGACGTTCACCGTCACCGCGGTCAAGGTGTCGGGTCGGGTAGCCCGGGCGTAAGCGACTGCTCGCAGCGTCGGCTGGTGCACCTTGGACACCAGCACCACGGCATGGTTGCGGGCCGGCAGCATCGGCTGGTCGTCGTCAGGCGGCGCGAGCTCCCGCGAGATGCGATCGTAATGCCGGCGGATCGCACGCATGGTGACGAAGATGACCACCATCATCGCGACGGCGATCCACGCCCCCTTGACGAACTTGGTGGTCAGCACGACGACGAGCACGGCTCCGGTCATTGCCGCACCGAAGGCGTTGATCGCCCGCGACCGCATCATTCGCCGACGCGCGGCCTGATCGCGTTCGGTGCGCAGGAGTTTCGTCCAGTGCCGCACCATGCCGGTCTGGCTCATCGTGAACGATACGAATACCCCGACGATGTAGAGCTGAATCAGCCGGTTGACGCTGGCGTCGAAGGCGAAGACGAGGGTCGAGGCGAACAGCGCGAGGAACACGATGCCGTTGCTGTACGCGAGCCGGTCGCCACGCGTGTGCAGTTGCCGTGGCAGGAAGCGGTCCTGGGCGAGGATCGAGCCGAGCACCGGAAAGCCGTTGAACGCCGTGTTGGCCGCGAGGATCAGGATGACGCTGGTGGAGATCGTGACGAAGTAGAAGCCGATCGAGAAGTTCGAGAACACCGTGCGGGCCAGCTGTGCGATCGCGGTGTCGAGCGCGGTCCCGTGCGCCCCCGGCAATTGCCGGGACGGGGAGTCGGCGACCTTCAGCCCGGTGGCCTTCGCCAGGAAGATCAGGCCCATGAACATGCTGACCGAGATCAGCCCCATCATCAGCAGCGTGGTCGCGGCGTTCGTGCCCTTCGGCGTGCGGAACGCCGGCACCCCGTTGCTGATTGCCTCCACCCCGGTGAGCGCAGCACAGCCGGAGGAGAAGGAGCGCAGCAGCAGGAAGATCAGCGCGAAGCCGGCGAAGGAGTGTTCGGCCTTCAAGTGCAGGCCGGCACTGGCAACGTGCAACTGGGTGCCGCCGGCGATACGGAGGAAACCGTACCCCAGCATCGCGAAGATGGCGAGGATGAAGCAATACGTCGGGATGGCGAACGCGGTGCCCGATTCACGCACGCCCCGGAGGTTCATCGCCGCCAGCGCCACGATGAGCACGACGGCCGAGGTTGGCCCGTGCCGGCCGATGAACGGCACCGCCGCGCCGAGGTTGGCCACGCCGGAAGAGACGGAGACGGCGACGGTCAGCACGTAGTCGACCAGCAGGGCGCTGCCGACGGTGAGCCCGGCGTTGCCGCCGAGGTTGGTGGTGGCGACCTCGTAGTCGCCGCCGCCGCTGGTATAGGCGCGCACGTTCTGCCGGTACGACGCCACCACCGTCAGCATGACCACAGCGACGACCAGGCCGACTGCCGGTGAGAACGCGTACGCCGAGAGGCCGGCGACACTCAGCGTCCGGAAGATTTCTTCTGGCGCGTAGGCGACCGAGGACAGTGCATCGCTGGCGAACACCGGCAGCGCGATCCGCTTGGGCAGGAGGGTCTCGCCGAGGCGATCGCTGCGAACCGGCCGGCCGATGAACAGGCGCTTGGACAGTGACGCGATGCTCGGCACGCGGCCGATCGTACGGTGGCACGCCCGCGCGCCGGCCACCCGCAGCGCGTGTAGCGTCCGCCCACGTGCACTACGTCATCATGGGCTGCGGCCGGGTCGGCTCGAGCCTGGCCCGCAACCTGGAGCGGCTGGGGCACACCGTGGCCGTCATCGACCGGGATCCGGTGGCCTTCCGCCGGCTCGGACCGGACTTCCAAGGCAACCAAGTGACCGGGATCGGCTTCGACCGCGACACCTTGCGGGAGGCCGGGATCGAGCAGGCCGACGCATTCGCCGCGGTCAGCAACGGCGACAACTCCAACATCATCGCCGCGCGGGTAGCTCGCGAGACCTTCGGCGTACATCACGTCGTCGCACGTATCTACGACTCGAAGCGCGCTGAGGTGTACGAGCGGCTGGGCATCCCGACCGTGGCCACCGTCCGGTGGACCGCCGACCAGATGCTGCGAGCCCTGCTGGCCGAGGGCACGGTGGAGATCTGGCGCGATCCGTCCAGCAAGGTCGCCATCGTCGAGGCCGAGATCAACGAGGGATGGGTGGGCCGTCCGGTGCAGGACCTCGAGCGCGCCGCCGGGGCGCGGGTGGCCTACCTGCTCCGCTTCGGCTCGGCGCTGCTGACCACCCCGTCGACGGTGATACAGGACGGCGACCGGGTCCACCTGCTCGTCGACGACGAGATCGCGAAGTCTGCCGGCGAGACCGCCGCGGCGGTACCCGAGGGCGGCAACTGATGCGGATCGCGATCGCCGGCGCCGGCAACGTCGGTCGCTCCATCGCCCAGGAGCTCATCGACAACGACCATTCGGTGATGCTGATCGAGCGGGATCCTCGGGGAGTCAAGCAGAGCAGCGTCCCCGACGCCCAGTGGGTGCAGGCCGATGCCTGCGAACTTTCCTCGCTGGAGGAGGCCGGCCTCGAGCACTACGACGTGATGATCGCGGCCACCGGCGATGACAAGGTCAACCTGGTCGTGTCCCTGCTGGCCAAGACCGAGTTCGCGGTGGACCGGGTAGTGGCCCGGATCAACCACCCCAAGAACGAGTGGATGTTCACCGATTCCTGGGGCGTCGACGTCGCCGTCTCGACGCCCCGGCTACTCGCGGCACTCGTCGAAGAGGCCGTATCGGTCGGCGACCTGGTCAAGCTGATGACATTCCGGCAGGGCCAAGCCAACCTGGTGGAGATCACGCTTGCGGCCGACGCCCCTCACGTCGGCCAGCCGGTTCGCGAGCTGGAACTGCCGCGGGACGCCGCCCTGGTCGCGATCCTGCGCGGCCCCCGGGTCCTGGTGCCCAGTCCGGACGACCCACTCGAAGCCGGCGACGAGCTGATGTTCCTGGCCACCGACGAAGTCGAGCGCGAGATCCACGACGCGGTGTCCGGCCGGGAACACGAGCAGCATGGGCGTCGATCAGGAGACGGTGCCCGCTGACGCGGTGCCCGCGTCGACGGCTGCGCCGGCTTCGCGGGCAGCAGCCGCCTTGCCCCGGCGGACCAGCCAGACCGTGGCCGCCGCCACGGCTGCGAAGAGCGGATAGCCCATCGCAAGTTTCGCCACCGCCAGCCATCCCGGCCGGTTATGCAGGTAGAGCAGGCCCTGCACGACGACCTTGGCCGCGTACATCGCCGTCCAGATCAAGGTGGCCTGCGTGTACGCGCGACGCAGCATCCGGTTGTCCCGCCATTGCCGGTCGCCACTGTCGAGGTAGGTCCACAGCACACCGACCAGAGGCCGGCGGACCAGCAGCGACACCGCGAAGGCCACGCAGTAGCCGGCACTGAGAACGATGCCCGGGATGAAGAACCCGCGCGCCCCGCCGAGCCGCCAGGCGAAGAAGGCGGCGACGGCCACACCGAGGAATCCGCTTACGGCGAACTGCACGGGCTCGCGCCGCACCAGCCGCGCGGCCAGCACGACCAGGCCGGCCGCGATGGCCGCGCCGATCGCCCAGTGCAGGCCGGCGAACGCATTGACCCCCACGAAGACGACGACCGGAAGCCCCGAGTCGACCAGGCCCTTGACGCCGCCGAACTGCTCGGTGAACCGCGACGCAGGGCGCTCGGACTCGCTCACCGGCCGGCCGGGCGCAACTCGTACCACGGGTTGTAGATCACCTCTCGGGAGCCCTGATCGCAGATCCGGCCGCGGACCACGAGACTGCGGCCCGGCTCGATGCCGGCGATGCGCCGGCGACCCAGCCAGATCAAGGTCACGGTGCCCGTCCCGTCGTAGAGCTCGGCCTCCAGAGTCGGCAGGTTGGTCCGTGGGGTGAAGCGGACACTGCGGAGCCGGCCGGCCATACAGACCTGCTCGCGCTCGTGCCGGCCGGCCTCGCGGCACGGGGTGGCACCGACCCGGCCGGCCTTGTCCTGCAGTTCCTCGGCGTCGAGCTGCTCCTCGGAGGCGGTGAGGCGGCGCAGGGTACGCCGGAGCAGGCCGGCGCCCTTGGCGTCGCCGGGTTGATTCCCCCCGCCGGCCACCTCGGGCTGGTCCGCCACCGGTGTCGCCATTGCGTCGTGCTCCTGTCCCTGTGCCGGTCATTGTCCAGGGTAGGCGACCGATCCCACCGGCGGCCCGAGGCCGGGGCGGGCCGGTGGGCGGCGTCAGCCGATTTCGGTGATCTCCGGGCCGCGCTGCGGGGGCCCTGGTGCCGCGCGATCGGCGTCGGCCCCGGCATCCCCGGCTTGCTCCAGGACCTCGCGCGGCAGCGCCAGCGGCAGCGGGTCGCGAACCGGCAGCGGATCGGTGCCACGCACCACGACAACCTCGCGCAGCGCGCCTTCCAAGCCGGCTGCCTGGACCGGATCGGTGGCGGCCGGCCCGCTGAAGACGCCACGGAGGAACCACCGCGGCCCATCCACTCCGACGAACCGGGCGTTCTGGCGACCTTGCGGGCCGGCGACGTTGGCGAGTAGCTCGGGGCCGAACGGGCCGTCGCGCTGGGTGACGTCGCCCTCGGCCCGCAGGGACTCGTACAACTCCGCCCGTACGTCGGTCCAGATGCCCTCGCGCCGGGGGGCGGCAAAGGCCCCGATCTGCAGTGCGCTGGGGCCGGAGACGAAGACGACCGCGACGACATTTTCGCCGGCATCGGTCTCCAGCCGGACCTCCATGTCGGGCAGCGCCGGCACCCGCAGGCCGCCCAGGTCGAGCCGGGCGATGGAGATCGTGTCGTCTGCGGGGATCGCATCGGCGTCCCAGGGCCCGGTTGCCGGGGCGGGCTCGACCGCCCGGTCGCCGCCGGTGCCGGAGGCGCCGGGGGTGCCGGCCATGGCCCCGGGGTCGGTCGCCTCCGGATCCGGCTGTTTCCGGTCGCGACGTCGGAACATGCTCACTCCTCCCGGCCGGCGGTGCGGAGCCGCTCATGGCCGCCGGTCGAGCCGTGACCCCCTTCGCCCCGCTCGGATGCCGGCAGCTGTTCGGTCTCGACCCACTCGACCAACTCCACCCGCTGCACGACGAGCTGGGCGATCCGGTCACCCCGCCGCAGCTGCACGGTTACCCGCGGGTCGTGGTTGACCAGGTTCACCTGGATCTCGCCGCGGTAGCCGGCGTCCACCGTGCCGGGCGCGTTGAGGGTGGTGATACCCAGGCGGGCCGCCAGCCCCGACCGTGGGTGCACGAAGCCGGCGTACCCGGCCGGGAGGGCAATCGCGATCCCGGTGGGCAGCACCGCCCGGCCGCCGGGTAGCAGCTCCGCGTCCACCGTGGTGACCAGGTCCAGGCCGGCGTCGCCGGGGTGGGCGTAGGACGGCAGCGGCAGCTCAGGATCGAGCCGGCGGACCTGGATCTGCACGTCGGCAGGGTATCGGGCGATGCCGCTCGCCCGGCCGGCTCTCGGTACCGTCGCGGACTGTGCCGGCCCACGACGAGCGAATGCGGGTGCCGCTGTGGTGGTGGCCGCCGGCGCTGGTACTGGCCGCCCTCGCAGCAGCGGAGGTCCACCAGGGCGCGTCCGGGTGGCGCTCCTGGGTGCCCTACGCCGTCGCAGGCCCACTGGCTGCCGGGTGGTTGTGGTGGGCCGGCCGGGTCCGGGTGTGGGTGGACCGGACCGAGCTACACGTCGACGACGCGCACCTGCCGCTGTCGCAGATCGCCGCCGCCGAGCCGCTCGCGGGTGACGCCAAGCGGCTCGCCCTCGGTCCGCACCTGGACCCGCTGGCGTTCGTGGTACAGCGGCCGTGGATCGGCACCGCGGTCAAGGTGACGCTGGCCGATCCGGCCGATCCGACGCCGTACTGGATCGTCAGTTCCCGCCGCGCCGCCCAACTAGCCGCCGCAGTCCGGCCTGCGGCCGGCGGGCCAGCGACCGGTCCGACGACCACGGCGCGTACGCAGCCATCGTGAGCTGGGCCAGCCCGATGAGCACGGTGTCGTAGTTCACCCGCCAGCCGGCGAAGTCGCGCCAGATCTGGTCGCGGTCGGGCTTGAGCGCGACGCCGGCAGCGGCCATCTCGTCGAGTGCGGAGTCGAGCTCCATCCGGCTGATCGAGATCGGATCGGTCGGGGCCGGGTCCGGGTCGAACGGCACTTGGAAGTACGAGGCGATCCGCCGCAGCGAGATGAAACCAGCCCTGATGCACAACTGCGCCTCGACATCCCGTTCGGCGGCCAGCGCCGATACCCGCAGCGCCGCGCCGTCCAGGACCGCGCCGGCGGCGGTGACCCACGACTTGTCCGGCTGCGGCGAGCGGAAAAACACCAGCACCGCATTGGACGTGTGCGACTCCTCCACGTCGATGAACCAGTCTTCCCAGCTGCGCCAGACCTCGGTCAGCGAGGTGAGGTCGCCCAACCGGTTGGCCCGGATGATCATCGTCCAGCCGCGCGGCGGGGAGCCGGCGCGGACCTCCAGCTTCGCCACGACGAACTCGCGCTGGGAGAAGCGCGCGTACAGGCTGGGCAGGTAGGAAATCAGCAGGGCCAGCTGAGCCATCCCTATCGCCGCCTCGCTGAAGGACACCAGCGCGGCGAGGACTCCCGGGGGCGGGAGGAAGCCCAGCGTGAACAGCGACGAGCCGGACTCCTCCAGGGCCAGCACCGGGCGATGGGAGTACGCCGGCCAGCCCAGCCCCAGGAAGATCAGGGTGTAGCCCAGCAGGATCAACACCAGCCACACTGCCAGCAGCGACAGCAGCGAGATCGGCCCGTACAGAGCCATGACCGCGTCGCGCCGCTCGTAGCTCGCGGCCCGCCCCAAGCGCAGGGCGAAAAGCCTGCGAGTCGCGAGAAACACCACCCGGGCCAGCTTGGAGGGAACGCCGCGGGGCAGCACGACGGTGCGCAGCGTCGCTGCCAGCGTCGCGACGACGATGACGAGGCCGGCGCCGGCCGCCAGCGCCCGGAGCACGATGGTCACCGCGCCATCCTGGCAGCATGATGCGGCAGCATCTGCGACAGAGGAGGACGACGGTGGCTCAGACGTTGGCGAAGGCCGGCTGGAAGGTCGTCGGTCTGGCCTTCGCGATCCCGGCCGGCATCGCGGCGCGCAAGGCGATGGACGCGGCGTGGAAGAAGGCGCGCAAGAGCGACCCGCCGGCCAACCCGGCTACGCCGGGGACAACCTGGGCCGAGGCGCTGGTGTGGGCCGCAGTCAGCGGGGTGGCCTACGCAGCGGCCCGGCTGGTCGCCGCTCGCGGAGCCGCGGCCGCCTGGCGGTCTCTGACCGGTTCACTTCCCCCCGGCATCGAGGACTCGACCATCTGAGCCGCCCGAGCCGCGGGGACGGCGCAGCCAGCGATGCTGCGCCGGCGGGCGACGGAAGTCCGGACCCGCCCAGATTTGCGGGCCGCGCCGGCACAGGTCCCGCTGCACCGCCTCGCCCAGGCTGCGGGTTGCCCGCCGGTTCAGTTCGGCACCCACCACCGCGCCGGTGAACGCCGGTCCCAGCGTGGCGAGGTTGCGGCCCATCCGCCGCATCAGCTGGTCGCGAAGCTCGCGCCGAGTGGCCTGGCCGACGGCGCCGGTCAGCCCGGCGCTCTGGGTCCCCACGTCTACGCCGCGCCGGCGGGCCCACGCCGTCAGGTAAGCCGCCGCCCGCTGCCCGCCGGTCCCAGGCACGATCACCCCGTACACCTCGTGCAACTCGGCAACCAGCTTCAGCTCGACGGCCGCGACGGCCAGGGTCTCGGCGGCAATCTGTACGGGAGTGGACAACAGGGTGGGCGGTGCGGCCCATTCGACGGTGGCCAACGCGCCGCCGGCGGCGCCGATGCCCGACGCGGTGAGACTGGCCGACCGGATCAGCGCGGCGGCCAACGCGTTCCCGGCCAGGCCATCGTGGTGCGCGCGCAAGGTCGGCAGGTCGCGGATCGGCAGCCGGGGCACGGTCTGTACCACCACGTCGGTCAGCCAACGACCGCCGCCCACGCCGGCCACCCCGGCTGCCTTGGCGCTGCGGCCCAGTGCCAGGACGAGCCGGCCGAGCAGGTGCCGGCGCTCGCGCCGGTCCAGACCCGGCTCGGTCAGCCGCGCAACGGTGTCCGGCAGCGGGTCAGAGTCCGCGGGGCCGCTGGCCATCCGCTCAGGCGGCGCAGTCCCGGCAGATCGGCTGCCCGTCACGTGTCTCGGCCAGCTGGCTGCGGTGATGCACCAGGAAGCAGGACGCGCACCGGAACTCGTCATCCTGCATGGGCAGCACCCGGACCGTCAGCTCCTCGCCGGACAGGTCCGCACCGGGCAGCTCGAGCGACTCAGCCAGGTCGGCCTCGTCCACGTCGACGCTGCCCGACTGCGCCTCGGCACGACGCGCCTTGAGCTCTTCGAGGCTGTCCTCGCCGATCTCGGACTCTTCGGTTCGGCGCGGGGCGTCGTAGTCGGTGGCCATCTATTTCGTCACTCCCAAAATTTCGGGTTCCTGGCGCGCTGAACGCAGGAAGCGACCAGTTTGTGCCCACGGCAGCGCGAAAATACTCATTCGCTGTCGCCGGGGCCGCGATCTTACACTTTTCCTGACTGCGTGCCAGTTGACTTGTCCCGAAACTCCCGTACACGGCCGGAGCCGCCTGTTGTCCACAGTTCTGTCCCGCCTTGGTTGGGACGATGGCTGGTCGGCCGCCGCGGCGATGGCCGGCGCCGGCGACGTCTCGCAGGTTCGGCCCGGCAGAGTCGCACGCACCGACCGCGGCCGCTGCCGGGTGTGGACCGCGGACGGACTGACAACGGCCGCCCTCGCGCCGACCGTGCGCGCCGCGCCGACCACCGGTGACTGGACGCTGCTGCGACGGGACGGATTGATCACCGCGGTGCTGCCCCGACGTACGGCTGTGGTCCGCGGCGCCGGCCGGCGCGACGCCCGGGCCCAGGTGCTGGCCGCCAACGTCGACGTGCTCTTCGTCGTCGCGGCACTGTCCGAGGGACCCAACCTGCGGCGGATCGAGCGAATGCTCTCCGTGGCGTGGGAAAGCGGGGCGGTGCCGGTCGTCCTGCTCACCAAGGCAGACCTCTCCCGCGACCCGGCCGCGGAGGCGGCCGAAGTCGGCCGCATCGCCCCCGGCGTCAAGGTGATGGCCGTCAGCCCGCGCGACGGGTCGGGCTTGGACGCGGTCCGGGCTGCCCTGCCCGCCGGGCGCACCGGAGCGCTGATCGGTCCCTCGGGCACCGGCAAGTCCACGCTGGTCAATGCACTCGTCGGGTCGGAAGCGCTCCCCACCAGGGCATTACGCGACGACGGCAAAGGGCGGCACACCAGCGCGTCGCGCGACCTGGTGTTGCTGCCGTGGGGCGCTGTGCTGATCGACACGCCCGGCCTGCGCGGCGTGCAACTGTGGCACGCGGCAGGCTTCAATCAGGCGTTCAGCGACGTGGGCGCGCTGGCTGCGCAGTGCCGCTTTACCGACTGCCGACACGACGGTGAACCCGGGTGCGCGGTCGCCGCTGCGGTCGCTGACGGCCTGCTCCCGCCGCGCCGCCTGGCCAGTTACGACAAGCTCAACCGGGAGCAGTCCTGGCTGGCCGGCCGCTACGACGCGCGGCTGCGCGCGGAGCAGCGGCGGATCTGGAAGTTGCACAGCCTGCAGGCCCGGTCGCGCAGCGCCCGCTAGCAGGGGTGCCGATACCGTCGCGTGGTGGCGCAGACCTCCGGGATGGATCCGGCCGCACTCGGCCGCTACCTGGCCGGCGCGTTCGCCGACTCTCGCTGGGAGCCATGCGCGGTCAGCCTGATCCCCGGCGGCAAGTCCAACCTCACGTACTCGGTGACCAGCGCCGCCGGCCGGCTGGTGCTGCGCCGGCCCCCGCTGCGCCAGGTGCTGCCGACCGCGCACGACATGGTGCGAGAGCACACGGTGATCTCCGCGCTGGCCGGCACCGACGTACCGGTCCCCCGTGCGCTGCACCTGTGCGCCGACGCCGGCGTGATCGGGGCTCCGTTTCACCTGATGTCCTATGTGGACGGTCCGGTAGCGCGGTCGGTGCTGCCGGCGGGCTATGCCGACCGGCCAGAGCAACGCCGTGCGGTTGCGGAGGAGTTGGTGCGCGTCCTCACCCGCCTGCACGCGGTTGACGTGGCCGCCGTGGGACTGCGCGACTTCGGTCGGCCGGACGGGTTCCTGACGCGGCAGGTCCGCCGATGGGTGCAGCAGTGGCGGGCCAGCCGGTCGGCCGACTCGCCGGCGCTGGACGCGTTGGCCGGCGCGTTGGCCAGCGACGTCCCGGCCAGTCCGGCTCCGGCGATCGTGCACGGCGACTACCGGCTCGACAACGCCGTGCTGCACCCGCGCCAGGTCGGCCGGATCGCCGCCGTACTCGATTGGGAGATGTCCACGATCGGTGATCCGCTGACCGACATCGGCCTGCTGCTCGTCTACTGGCAGGAGGCCGGCGATCCGCCCGCGAGCCGGGCCGCTTGGGCGGTGCCGACGGCCACGTCGCTGGCCGGTTTCCCCAGCCGCGCCGAGGTTGCGGCGCAGTACGCGGGGCTGACGGGGCGCGACCTGTCGGCGCTGGACTGGTACGTCGCCTTCGGCTGCTTCAAGCTGGCGGTTGTGATTGCCGGTATCGTGGCGCGGCACCGCGCCGGAGCGATGGTCGGGGAGGGGATCGACGGCATGGACGCCGCCCTCGAGCCACTCGTGCACCGCGGCCGGGCCGCACTCGGGGACGTCCCGTGAGCATGCTCACCCCACTGGGCCGCAGCCAGGGGCGCCGCGAACGCCCCCGCGGCCGGGGGACGCGGCGCCGCGATCCGGCCCGCATCCGCGCCCTGGTGCTCTTTCTGGCATTGGTCATCGGCGGGGTGGTCGCGGTGTTTTTCATCGTGCGGGCAGCCGATACCAAGAAGCCGCCCGGCGCGACCGGGCCCACTGGCTGTCCCTCCGCCTCGGCATCGGCCGCCCCGCTGGCCAGGAACGCGGTACACGTCCGGGTCCTCAACGCCACCTCGCGGACGGGTTTGGCCGCGTCGGTTGCGGCCGAGCTGCGCCGGCGCGGCTATACGGTCACCGGCGTCGGCAACGACGCCACCCCGGTAACCGGGGTGGCCCAGCTGCGCTACGGCGCCGCCGGCGCGGCCGCGGTGCGCGCCCTGCTCCCGCAGCTGCCCGGCACGACCACCCAGCGAGACTCCCGCAAAGCCGCCGACATCGACCTGGTGCTGGGGGACAAGTTCGTCGCCCTGGCGCCGGCAGTGGGCCCGTCCGCGGCGAGCTGCTCACCCTCGGCTGCGCCGGGCAGGTCACCTTCGAAGCCAGGCACGTCACCGTCGAAGCACTGAGCGATCAGCGGCCCCGGTCTGCGTCGAGGTCGACCAGGCGATCATGCAGCAATGCATGCAAGGTGGCCGGCGCGGCGAGCACCATGTCCAGGCCGGCTGCGGCGCCGCGGAGCCCGGTGACCAACAAGCCGGCCTCGCGCGCGATCAGGCCGCCGGCAGCGAGGTCCCACTCAGCCAGGCCGCGCTCGAAATAGGCGTCCACCCGTCCGGTAGCCACGGAGCACAGGTCGAGACTGGCCGCTCCGATGCGGCGCACATCGCGAATCTCGGGTAACAGCTCACTCAGCACGGCTGCCTGTGATCGCCGGCGGTGCGTGTCGTAGCCGAAGCCGGTCGCAACCAGAGCTTGATCGAGCGTGCGGACCGCGGACCCGTGCAGCCGCCGACCGCCCAGCCACGCTCCCCCACCACGTACCGCCGTCCACAGCTCGCCCGTGACCGGGTTGAACACCGCACCGACTGCGGCCGACCCGTCCACCTCGGCCGCCAGGGACACCGCGTACGCCGGTAGGCCGTACAGGTAGTTCACGGTGCCGTCGATCGGGTCCAGCACCCAGCGCACCCCGCTGGTGCCGAGGGTCTCACCGCCTTCCTCGGCCAGCACACCGTCCTCCGGGCGGACCTTGAGCAGCGCCTCGGTCACCAGCCGCTCGGCCGCCCGGTCCATCGCGGTGACGACATCGGTCGGCGTCGACTTGGTGGTGACGTCGTCGCCGGCCGACTCCCGACCGGCCGCGACCAGCTCTCCCGCGCGGCGGACCAGGTCGACCGCAAGTGTCAGCAGCGGGTGGGTCACAGATCGCAGCGTAGATTCCCACCCGTGGCACGAGCCCTGGGCATCGATATCGGCGGCACCGGGATCAAGGGCGCTGTGGTGGACCTCGACACCGGGGAGCTGGTGACCGAGCGGCATCGGGTGGCCACGCCAACACCGTCGACGCCGCACAACGTCGCGAAGGTCATCGACGAGATCACCGTCGTGCACTCCTGGACCGGGTCCGTGGGTGCCACCTTCCCAGCTGTGGTGAAAGACGGGGTCGCCTTCTCGGCGGCAAACGTGGACCACAGCTGGATCGGCACCGACGTCGACGCGCTGTTCACCGGGGTGACGCATTGCTCGGTGACCGTTCTCAACGACGCCGACGCTGCCGGCGTCGCCGAAGTTCGGTTCGGCGCGGCCGTGAACGTTCCCGGCGTTGTCCTGCTGCTCACCCTGGGCACCGGCATCGGCAGTGCGCTTTTCGTTGACGGCCAGCTGGTGCCGAACACCGAGCTGGGTCACCTGGAACTGGATGGGCACGACGCGGAGAGCCGCGCGGCGGCTTCCGCGCGCGAGCGCGACGGGCTCAGTTGGCCGGACTGGGCCGGTCGGCTCCAGCACTATCTGGAGTACGTGGAGCGGTTGTTCACCCCAGATCTCATCGTTCTCGGCGGCGGGGTCAGCAAGAAACCGGAGAAGTGGTTGCCCCAGGTGCACATCCGCACACCTGTCCGCGAGGCAAAACTGCGCAACAACGCCGGCATCGTCGGCGCCGCGATGGTGGCCTACGAAGCGGATGCTGGCGAACACGCAGCCCCGCGAGTGCCCGCCACTGGGGAACGGCGTTAGACTTCAGGGCGCCGGTCCCCACTCGGGCCTCAGATTGGTTCCCGACCCGGGCTGCCGCTGATGCGTTCACGCGGAGGTGCCCCGCTCGTGAGAGGTCGTACGTGACACTCGCTGACTCCACGTCCGCACGTCCCGGTCAACCCAAGCGCAGCGTTCCCGCCCGCTCGTCCGCCGCGGCGGCGACGCGGGCCTCGGCCGCGCGTACCGGCCGCTCGGGTGCCAAGAAGGCCTCGGGGACCGAGGCGGCGGCCAAGCCCACGGCGACGAAGAAGCTCATCACCCCGGTGAAGGCTGCCCGCGGGGCCACGCCGGCCAAGGCGGCCAAGCCGGCCCCGACCGGCAAGGGGCAGGCCGCCAAGAAGGCCGTCAAGGCCGTTGCGGCGGTCAAGGCGGTGGCGGCCGTTCCGGCTGCGGAGCCGGCGCCGCCGGCTGCCGCTGTCGTGCCCGAGCCGGGCAAGGAAGGGCTGGCCATCGACGAGGCCGTCGTCCTCACTGCCTCCGACGAGGAGGAGTCCGAGGAGTTCACCTGGGACGAGGAGGACGAGGAGTCCGAGGCGCTGCGACAGGCCCGCAAGGACGCCGAGCTCACGGCGTCCGCCGACTCGGTCCGTGCCTACCTCAAGCAGATCGGCAAGGTGGCGCTGCTCAATGCCGAGCAGGAAGTCGACCTGGCCAAGCGGATCGAGGCAGGCCTGTACGCCTCGGAGCGGCTGAAGCAGTCCGAGGAGGGCGGCCAGAAGGTGTCCCCCCCGCTGCGGCGGGACCTCAACTGGATTGTCCGGGACGGCGAGCGCGCGAAGAACCACCTTCTGGAGGCCAACCTGCGCCTCGTTGTGTCCCTCGCCAAGCGCTACACCGGCCGCGGGATGGCGTTCCTGGACCTGATCCAGGAAGGCAACCTCGGCCTGATCCGGGCCGTGGAGAAATTCGACTACACCAAGGGCTACAAGTTCTCCACCTACGCCACGTGGTGGATCCGGCAGGCGATCACCCGGGCGATGGCCGACCAGGCCCGCACCATCCGGATTCCGGTGCACATGGTCGAGGTGATCAACAAGCTCGGCCGGATCCAGCGCGAGTTGCTGCAGGATCTCGGCCGCGAACCGACCCCGGAAGAACTCGCCAAGGAGATGGACATCACCCCGGAGAAGGTGCTGGAGATCCAGCAGTACGCCCGGGAGCCGATCTCGCTCGACCAGACGATCGGCGATGAAGGCGACAGCCAGCTCGGCGACTTCATCGAGGACAGCGAGGCCGTGGTGGCGGTCGACGCGGTGAGCTTCACGCTCCTGCAGGACCAGCTGACCTCGGTGCTGCAGACCCTGTCCGAGCGGGAGGCCGGCGTGGTCCGGCTGCGTTTCGGCCTCACCGACGGCCAGCCGCGCACGCTCGACGAGATCGGCCAGGTCTACGGCGTCACCCGGGAACGGATCCGCCAAATCGAGTCCAAGACGATGTCCAAGCTGCGCCACCCGTCCCGTTCCCAGGTGTTGCGCGACTACCTCGACTGAGAGCTGCTTGGGGCGAACACCGTCGGCCAGAGATTGTTCGCGGCGAACAGCGCGTCGACCTCGTCCAGTTCGACATGGGAACTGTGGGGGGCGTTGGGGGCGCTGCCGGCGACCCACCAGTCGGCTCCGGGCAGGCCCGCCGAAGCGTACGCTCGCGATCCCGGATCCGGCCGCTCGTAGGGGGCCCGCGCGGTTGGGCGATGATCTCGCCGTGCGCCGGCTACCAATCGAACCGAACCGTCGTCGCCGGTCCAACCTCGCAGGCGTCCTCATGAACGCGCACCACGCGAGATGTTCGAAGACGGCGTGCGGTGGTCATCGGCCGATCATATTCGGGCGCTCACGCTCGAGACGGGACGGCGCAGGCACATCCGCCGAACGGCTCAGGACCGAACCAATTCCGCCGATGATGCAAGAAGTGGCCTTCGACGAGCAGCGTTCCGCTAGGAGCGGACACGCCGGCCCTGCGGTAACGAACCGGGCCGGGCGCATGCGAGGCTTGTCGAGGGAACGACAACGCGTCCTGCACTGTTGAGAAGAAGTGGGGCCCCACCGGGTCTGGCCCACCGGTCGAGCAGAGAGGACGTCGGATGACTCCCACCTTGACGCCCCCGGATGCCACCGAGCTGCGGGCCGCTGATCGCTGTGACCGGTGCAGCGCCCAGGGTCAGGTACGAGCGATCATGCCCGATGGCGGCGATCTGGTGTTCTGCCGCCACCACGCCAAGCAATACGACGAGCGGCTGCGCCGGATCGCCGTCCGCATCATCGACGAGTCCCCGGCGGAGCACGGCGGAGTGGCCAGCTAAGCGAGCCGAACCACGTTGCGCCGCCTACCGCCCCGTACCGTGAAGGCGTGATCAACTCGGCGGCTGGGCCGCCGGGCCGCCGAGCGGCCGCGTTCCGCGGCAGCCGCGCCTGGCAACTCGTCGCCGGCACCGTCGGGCGGGCCTGGAACGACCGGATCCTGGGGTTGTCCGCGGAGGCGGCCTTTTGGCAACTGCTCTCGCTGCCGCCGCTGTTCCTGGCGATCCTCGGCGCGGCGGGCTATCTCGGCGATGCGCTCGGCCCGGACACGGTGGCCGTCATCGAGAGTCGAGTCCTTCGCCTGGCCAGCCATGTCGCCGCCCAGGACGTCGTTGACGGGGTGGTCCGCAAGACGCTGGACCAGGTCCTGCACGGGGGACGCGCTGACGTCATCAGCATCGGTTTTCTGCTCAGCCTGTGGGCCGGGTCGTCGGCTATGGCGACGTTCGTCAACACGATCACCATCGCCTACGGGATGCGCGACCTGCGGGGTGCGCTGCGCAGCCGCCTGCTGGCGCTGCGGTTGTATCTGACCTCGCTCGTTGCTCTCGCCGTGCTCCTGCCGCTGTTGGTGATCGGCCCCACCCAGCTCCGGCGGCTCAGTCCGCAACGTTGGCGACCGGCCACCGCCGACGTGATCAGGTTTGCATACTGGCCCGTCGTCGGCGGCCTGCTGCTGCTCGGCCTGGCCGCCTTGTACCACTACGCCACCCCGATCCGGCTGCGCTGGCGTCGCGCGCTGCCGGGTGCCGCGGTAGCCCTGGTCCTGTTCGTGCTCGGCTCGTTCGCCCTGCGGGTGTACGTCGCACTGGTTGTCGGCCACGCGCTCACGTACGGCGCCCTCGCCGCCCCGATTGCCGCCTTGCTGTTCTTCTACGTTCTGGCGCTGGCCGTACACCTGGGCGCGGAGCTCAACGCCACCCTGGAGCGGTTGTGGCCGCGGGGGACACGGGTGCGCCGGCCGAGTCGGATCCGTACCCGGCTGGCCACGAGCACATTGCGCCAGCGGGCGTCCTCAACCGGCCCTTCGTAGATCCGCGCCGCTCGGTACGGTCCGGTCTCGTGAGGGAGTCCCTGCTGGAGGTGTCCACCGAGGTCGCCGCCGCTCTGGCCGACCACCACCCTGTTGTCGCGCTCGAGAGCACCCTGATCAGTCACGGGCTGCCCTGGCCCGACAACCTGGAAACCGCCCGCCGGCTCCACGCCACCGTGCGCGCCGGCGGGGCGGTGCCGGCGACGGTCGGCGTCGTGGCCGGTCGGCTCGTCGTCGGTCTCAGCGACCAAGAGGTCGAGCATCTGGCCCGCGCGCATGGCGTGGCCAAACTCGGCCTGCGCGACCTGGCGCCGGCACTGGCTCAACTCCGCGACGGCGCCACCACGGTGGCGAGCACTGCCGTCACGGCTCGGCGGGCGGGCATCGACGTCTTCGCCACCGGGGGCGTGGGCGGCGTGCATCGCGGGGCGAGCACGACCTGGGACGAGTCGGCCGACCTGGCCGTGCTCGCCGACACGCCACTGACGGTCGTGTGCTCCGGGGTGAAGTCCATTCTCGACGTGGCCGCGACCCTCGAGCGGCTGGAGTCGCTTTCTGTTGCGGTGGTGGGCTTTCGCACCGACCGGTTTCCCGGCTTCTACCTGACCGACTCGGGCCACCCGGTGGGCTGGCGGGCCGATTCGGCAACGGAAATCGCCGCGATCATGCGCGCCCGCGCCGGCCTCCAGCTCGGGCAGGGTGCGCTGCTGATCGCCAACCCGGTGCCGCCCGAGCAGCAACTCGACCCCGACCTCCATGATCGCGTGCTCGCCCAGGCGCTGGCTGCTGCCGACGCGGCCGGCATCGCCGGCAAGGACGTCACGCCGTACCTGCTGGCCTACTTCCACCGGGCGACGGGTGGCCTCAGCCTGCAGGTCAACGTAACGATCCTGCTCGCCAACGCGGGGCTGGCTGCCGACATCGCGGTCGCGGCGGCCGGATGACCCGCGTCCTCGTCGTGGGCGACCTCGTCACCGACGTGGTCGTCACCCTGCCCGGGCCGGTCAATCCGGGCAGCGACACCGAGGCCGGCGTACAGCTTCGTGGCGGCGGCGCCGGCGCGAACACCGCGTGCTGGCTGGCCGAGTGCGGCGTCGATGCGGCCCTGGTGGCCCGGGTCGGCGGCGACGAGATCGGCCGGGCCCGCAACCTCGAGCTGCTGGGCGCCGGCGTGGATGCGGTGGTCGCCATCGACCACGACGCGCGTACCGGGACCATCGTGGTGCTCGTCGGCCCGGACGGCGAGCGCACCATGCTGACCGACCGCGGGGCCAGCGCACTGCTCTCGCCGCGGGACGTCGAGTGCCGCCGGTACGAGCCCGGTGGGCATCTGCACCTGTCCGGCTACACGCTGTTCGATTACTCCTCGCATGCGGCCGGCCGCCATGCGCTCGACCTGGCCTGGGCGGCCGGGATGAGCGTCTCCGTGGACGCTTCCTCGGCGGCTCCCCTGCGCCGGGCCGGCGCCGCGGCCTTCGTGTCCTGGACCCGGGGCGCCGACATGCTGCTGGCCAACGCCGAGGAAGCCGAGATCCTCACCGGCCATGCGGAACCCGCAGCGGCGGCCGCGGCGCTGGCCACCGAGTACCCCATCGCGGTCGTCAAGGCCGGCGCCGCCGGGGCGATCTGGGCCGGCGCCGGCCGGGTGGTGCACTGCCCCGCCCGGCCGGCGGCCGTAGTC
>JALZAK010000130.1 GCA_030948385.1 Actinomycetota bacterium | reverse complement strand
GGCCAGGTCGAACCGGGCCGGCCGGCCGCGCCACTGATCGGTCGCAGCGTCGAACTCGAGGCGCTGGAGCAAGCCCGCACGTCCGTCCGTGATTCCGGACGACTCGTGACGGTCACCGGCGAGGCGGGCATCGGCAAGACCCGATTGCTGGGCGAGCTGGCGGCGGCCGCGTCAGCCGCCGGCAACCGGGTGGCGACTGGCCGCTGCCACCAAGGTGAGCAGAGCTTGGCCTTCGGCGTGCTCTCCGACGTGCTGCGCACGGCCCTGCGGGTCGCCGGCCCCGCTGCTGAAGCGGTGCCATCGGCCTGGACCCGGGAGGTGAGCCGGCTGCTTCCCGAACTGGCCAGCCCGGGGGGGTCCGCAGCCCTGGACTCGCCCGGTGCGCAGAGCCGTTTCTACGCAGCACTGGTCGGAACTCTTGCGGCCGTTCTGGGGCGCGGCGGCGTCGTCGTACTCGAGGACCTGCAGTGGGCCGACGACAGTTCCGTTGCGGTCCTCTGCTACCTGATCCGGCGGCTGCCGCAGATTCCGCTGCTGGTTGTGCTGAGCTGGCGGCCGGACGCCCTGCCAGCCAAGTCTGCGCTGCCGGCCGCGGCCGGCGAGCTGCGCCGAGCCCGCTTGCTCACCCCGGTCGAGCCGGCGCGCCTGCCGGCGGAGGTGGTGCGGGAGCTGGCCATGGCCACCCTGGCGCCGGACCAGGCGACGCCGGCCACCATCGCCAGGCTAACCACCGAGACCGGCGGTCTGCCGCTGTTCGTGACCGAATACCTCGACGCGTTCCGGCGGGACGGGGTGCCGGCGGGCAGCGAGTGGGCCCTGCCGGGCGGGGTGCGCGACCTGCTGCACGCGCGGCTGACCGGCCTGGCGGAAACCACCGGCCAGGTGCTCGCCGCCGCCGCGATCTTGGGTAGCGATGCCGACCAGCCGACCCTGCGGGCCACCAGCGGCCGAGGAGAAGATGAAGTGGTCGACGCGCTCGAGGAGGCGCGCAGCCGTGCGGTGCTGGTGGAAACCGGTCCGGCCGAGCACATCCGCTACGCGTTCGCCCATGACGGGCTGCGCCGGCTGGTGTCCGACACCACCAGCCTGGCCCGGCGCCGGCTGCTGCACGGGCGGGCTGCCGACGCGCTCCTGGGCCGCCGTGACGCGGGCCTGTCGGCTGCCACCATCGCCGGGCATCTACGGCAGGCGGGCCGCGATGCCGAGGCCGCCGAGTGGTCCTGGCGGGCGGCGCAGCGGGCCCGGTCGCTCTACGCGCATGCCGAGGCGCTGGAGCAGTTGCACGCCGCCGTCGCACTGGGATACCCGGGCCACCTCGTTCACCAGGTCGCCGGCGATGTCCTGACGGTGCTCGGCCGGTACGCCGACGCGATGTCCGCATACGAACGCGCTGCTGCGTCCTGCCCCGCCGACGACCGCCGCGCGCTGGCCGGCCTCGAGCACAAGCTGGCCGAGGTGCACCATCGGCTCGGCGAGTGGGACGTCGCGGCCAGCCACCTGGCCGCGGCCCTGGAACTGATTGCCGGCGCCGGCGATCCGGCGCTGCACGCCCGCATGCTCGCCGATCTCGCATTGGTCACCCACCGCCGCCAGGACCCTGAGTTGGCCGCCCGGACCGCCGAGGAGGCGCTGGCCCTGGCCGCCTCGACCGGCGACGCCGCCGCGCTGGCCCAGGCGTATGACGTGTTGGGAGTGCTGGCCGCGCAGCGGGGGGACTTCGAGCTGGCCGGCCGGCGGCTCGAGGCGAGCCTGGACCATGCCCGCCGGTTGGACGATCCGAGCCTGCGCGTCGCCGCACTGAACAACCAGGCGCTGGTTCTGGCGGCGGCCGGCCGACCCGACGAGGCGGTCAGGATCGGCCGCGAGGCCCTGGCCCGCGGCTTGGAGCACGGTGATCGGCACCGCGCCGCCGCACTGCACACCAACCTGGCCGACCTGCTGCACGCCGCCGGCCAGCAGGCCGAGGCGCTCGATCACCTCAAGACCGCGGCTGGACTGTTTGCCGGCGTCGACGACACCGAGGTACGCCGGCCGGAGATCTGGAAGCTGGCCCAGTGGTGAGGCTGCGGGGGTGTTTGGCTCAGGTGGTTCGGGCACCCATCCGGGCTGCGCCCCGCCGGACCAGCTCCCGAGGTGCGTGCCGCGCGACGGCCACGATCGCTTGGTACTGCCGGCCCGGAATGCAGATCGCCTTGCCGCGGCGCAGTGCGTGAAGTCCGGTGGAGACGACGTCGTCGGCGTCGGTCCACATCCAGTCGGGCAACCCGGCCATGTTGATCGAGGCCCGCTCGTGGAACTCGGTGCGGACGAATCCGGGGCACAGCGCCAGTACCCGTACGCCGGTGCCGCGGGTTGGCGCCCGGAGCGCCTCGCTGAACGCTGTCACCCAGGCCTTGCTGGCCGCGTACGCCGGGTCTCGGCTGCCGGGGGTGAACCCGGCGACCGACGAGACGTTGAGAATGTCGCCTCGGCCACGGGCCAGCATCGGAGTGAGCGCGGCGTGCGCCAGGCGGAGCACAGTTAGGACGTTCAGCCGGGTCAACCGGACCGACGCATGCACGGGGCGACCGACGAAGCTCCCGCCCAGGCCCATGCCGGCGTTGTTGACGAGCAGGTCAACCGGCCGCTCCGGGTCGGCCAACCGCTCGGCGACCTCTGCGACTCCGTCGTCGGTGATCAGGTCGGCCGGGATCAGCTCGACGGGGACGCCGTGCTCGGCTTCGAGCTCCTTGGCCGTCTGCTCGAGCCGGCCGGCGTCGCGCGCCACCAACACCAAGCTGTGTTGCTCCCGCGCCAGTCGGCGGGCGAACGCCGCGCCGAGTCCCGCGGTCGCGCCGGTGATCAGCGCGGTCGGCATGGTGCCACCCTAGCCACCCGTCCCGAGCCCGACCCCCAACTGCAGTTCGGCCAGGGCAGCCCCCCGGCCGCCAGTGAATGATCAGCTGTTGGTCGAGGGAAGTCGCACGGTGTGCGGCTCCTTCGAATCGACGCGGGGCGCCATACACACCCGGTTTCGCCCCGCGCCCTTGGCGACGTACAAGGCGGTGTCCGCGGCCAGTAGGAGCTGATCGAGAGTGTCGGCTGAGTCGGGGTATACGGCGCCGCCGATGGAGCAGGTCAACAGCTCCGGGGGCAGCGTGCCGCCGTCAGTGAGTTCCACCTGCAAACTGGCCGTTCGGTCCCGGATGCGTTCGGCGGCGTGGCGAATCTCATCTGCGTCGATTGCGGGGAGGAGTACCACGAACTCCTCGCCGCCGAACCGGCCGATCAAGTCGTATTCGCGGCACTGGTGCTTCATCTCCTGTGCCACTGCCTTCAGAACCCGATCGCCGTTCATATGGCCGAACCTGTCGTTGACTTGTTTGAAGTCGTCTAGGTCAATCATCAGGACACCCAGTGACACACCAGTACGCGCGGCGCGAGTCAGCTCCTTGTCGGCGATCCGGTGCCAGAAAGTGGCCTCCAGCAGCCCCGTCTTGGAATCTTTGGTAGCGGCGGTTTGGAATTGACCTAGTAGCAATGCGCGGTGCAGTCCGAGCACGGTGAGAAGTAGGACAGGCACTGCCCACGGCTCCGCGAACAGCAGGCCGGCGACTGCGAAACCCAGCCCGAGCGCGCCCGCGACGATCCCCTGGTCGGCGATCCGGCCAAGCGCTCGGCCACCTGGCGCGGCAGGGTTGGACATGACGATCGCCCCGACGACGAGGGCGTAGTTCACGAACCAGTAGGCGACCGCCGCCACCACGCCGGCGACCAGTCCCATCGGGCCGGAAGGAAATCCCGGATATCCCGTGGGACTGAGCGCCACCATGATCGCGGCCGCCGCAGCGACACCCAGCACGATCGATGCGGCGGAGAATGCCAACCGGTAGACCGGGACGCGGCGGGTACGGAACCACGAATGCACGTATGTGATGAAGACCAACGCGAGTGCCAGGGAAAGCGGAAGCACGAGTGCCGCAGCGAAAATCCACATGCTCTTCAGGTTCACGTACGGCACGCCTTCGGCGGCGACCTCGCGGAGTCGCTCGACGCGACGGGCCGATTCGATGTGCACCGCCGACCCGACCGCGAGCACCGCGAAGTGGACGAGGTCGCTTTCACCCACGGGGCTGCTCCGGAGGGCGATCGCGACCGTTGCCAGGGCGGCAAAATCCACGATTAGCACGTAACCCAGCAGAACTGGACGGATCGACCAGATTGGCCATCGAAATGCCCGGAATCGCCTTACGGTGGCCAGCGTCCACTGGGAACGACGATCATGGCGCAGCAACTCGGGTACCCTCACTCCTCAGTGCATTTGATCATTCACAGACGGTCATGACGGCGCGCGCCTCAGGCTAGTCGAGGACGTTGTCGAAAGGGAAGCGTCGAGGGGGCCGGATTAGCCGCATCGGGGCCGATCGGAAGGGGGGTGATCACGAATGCAGGCCAACGAGTGGCACTGAGAGCCCCTGCCCCGGCAGGGCTGCCGGGAAAACCACGTCAGCACGGTCCCGACCCTCGGAAGGGAGGACTCTGGTGCGCGCGAATGAATGGCACTGACTGCCGTGCCCGCCAACTAGCCGCAGCCCTTTAGGCCTCGGCTGCGCGGGCGGAAGCCCTGGTCGCCCCAGTCCAAGCTAGGCCGGCCAATGTGGCGAACAGAACGCCAAGTACGCCGGCGCCGGCAACCGCGGCCGCGGGCGACCACTGGTCGGCGGCAACACCGCCGATGAGGATCCCTGCGCCCTGAGCGGTCCGGAGCGCGGTCACAGCCAGGCCAAACGCCTGGCCCCGATTTGCATCGGGCACGGCCTGCATGAAGGCGGCGTTGGCCGGGATCTGGAAGGCCGAGAACGCCCCCGACAACGCCCAAAGAGTTGCCGTCACCATGAGGCCAGGTTGCGCAGCGGACCCCAGGAGTGGCAGGCAGGCCGCAACGGCCAACGGTCCGATCCAGCGCAGTCTGGACCGGGGTGGCACCCACCGGGTCAGCATGATCATGCCGATGACGCTGCCGGCGGGGTTTGCCGCCAGTAAGAGGCCGGCGGCCGCTGCGCCGCCACCCAGGCTGGCTGCGTACGGCACGGCGAGACCCTCCACCGTGATGTAGAAACCGGAGACGCAAGCCAGCGCGACGAGCGCGCGAAGCCGGCGATCGATCCAGACCAACCTCGCGCCCGCCACCAGAGACCGCCACCAACCTGGCTTTTGCTGTTGAGCATCTGAGTCTGGCCGAACGGTGCGCCTTGCCACCCCGAGCCTTACGAGGAGGGCCGACCCCAAGAACGTCGCGGCGTCGATCAACAGCGCTTGCGGGGGCCCGACTCCCGCAATCAGCAGACCGCCAGTTGCGAAACCTGCCAACTGCGCGAACTGGAAACTGATGTTGGAGACTGCGGATCCGGCGACGTAAAGATCATCCTGCAGGATCACCGCAAGCAACGCTGCCCGCGCCGCCGAAAAGGGCGAATTCAGCAACTGAACTGCCACGAGCAACAGGCACAGTATCCACAGCGGAGCCCCGGGCAGCGCCATCAGGGCAACCAAGAGCGCCCGTGCCAGATCGCAGCCGATCATCAGCAGCCGGCGGGGGAGCCGGTCGGCTAGCCCGGATAGCAGCGGACCACCGACCAGGTCGGGCAGCAAGGTCAACGCGTATGCAAGGGCAGCCAGGCCGGCCGAAGCGGTTCGGCGGTAAACCAGGACCGCAAGCGCCATCCGCGCAAACTGGTCCCCGAGTACGGACAGAAGATGAGCGGCGAACAGCGCCCGGAACTCGCCGACTGCAAACACCGCGCCGAAGCTGGCCGGTTTGACCCCGCTCTCGCCGGATGAGGGCTCGACCGCGTTGGAGCGCCCCATGCCGGTCAGCCTGCCAGTTGGTTGTCCCCGGCGGTCCGGCTGCGAGGTAGGGAGCTAGGCGTGAGCGCGGTCTCCGCCCGTGTCGCCCTCCAGCAGCTCGGAGAACAGCGCACGGTAGTGCACCATCGCCTCGCGCAACTGCTCGGTCGTCGCACCCTCCCGGTCGTTCAGCCTGGAGATCTCGTGTGCGGCCCGGTACTCGCTGACCACCGAGCTGTGGTCCACCGACACATCACGCGCCCGCTGCTCGAAATCGCCGACCGGGTAACCACGATCCTGCATCACCCTGGCCACGAGCAGGTCGGCCTCACGTACCGAGAGCTGCGGGTTGTCGACGAAACGCTCCTGGGTCTGCCGCCACTGCTGCGCATACTCTTCACGGGCACCCGGGTCGAGCGGACGGATCTGCAACTCCTCGCGGCGTTTGGTCCGCTCTTGCAACTCCTTCTCCGCTTCCTTCCTGCCGCCGGCCTGCTCAACCGTCCGGTCATACTCCGGGCCGAACTTCTGCTGGATCCGTTGGGTCTGCTGGCGCTGGCGCATCAGGAGCGCCAGCGCGACGAGCACAATCACGACGATCACGATGATCACGATCAGGGTGGTTTTCACAGCCGTGTCTCCTTCGCTGAGCGACGGTCAGTTGCCCGTACGTCCTCGTGCCCCACCGGCAGGCAGTCATGCGAGGGGAGAACGGCCGATTCTCGGCCCGCCGCCGGCAGTCAGCCGGCCATCCGGATGGCCAGACCGTCACCCTCGGGCAGCACGTCGACCACGACCGTGTTCCCGTCGCGGACCTCGCCGGCCAGCAGCGCCCGGGCGAGGGGGTCGCCGATTGCCGACTGCACCAGCCGGCGCAGCGGCCGGGCGCCGTACACCGGGTCGAAGCCGGTGACGGAGAGCCACGTCCTCGCCTGGTCGGTCACCTGCAGCACGATGCGCCGCTCGGCGACCCGCCGGGCCAGCAGATCAACCTGCAGATCCACGATGCGGGCGAGCTCGTCACCGGTCAGCTGGTCGAAGATCACGACGTCATCGAGCCGGTTGAGGAACTCCGGCTTGAAATGCTCGCGCACGGTGGCCATCACCGCGTCGCGCTTGCGGTGGGGGTCGACGGTCGGGTCGGCGATGAATGACGATCCCAGGTTGGAGGTCAGCACCAGGATCGTGTTCCGGAAGTCCACCGTGCGGCCCTGCCCATCGGTGAGCCGGCCGTCGTCCAGCACGGCCAGCAGCACGTCGAACACGTCCGGATGGGCCTTCTCGACTTCGTCGAGCAGGATCACCGAGTAGGGCCGGCGGCGGACCGCCTCGGTGAGCTGGCCACCCTCCTCGTAGCCGATGTATCCCGGCGGCGCGCCGACCAGCCGGGCCACCGAGTGCTTCTCGGCGTACTCGCTCATGTCGATCCGCACGATCGCCCGCTCGTCGTCGAACAGGAATGCTGCCAGCGCCTTGGCCAGCTCGGTCTTGCCCACGCCGGTCGGGCCGAGGAACAGGAACGAGCCGGTGGGCCGGTCGGGATCGGCGACGCCGGAGCGAGCCCGCCGCACGGCATCGGAGACAGCCCGGACTGCCTGCCGCTGGCCGATCAGCCGCTTGCCGAGCTCGTCCTCCATCCGCAACAGCTTGGCGGTCTCGCCCTCGAGTAGCCGGCCGGCGGGGATGCCGGTCCAGGCGCTGACCACGTCGGCCACGTCGTCGGCCTCGACCTGTTCCTTGACCATGGCGGCGCCCTCCGTCCCGGCGGCGTCGTCGACGGCCGCGGCCAGGTCGCGCTCGAGCTCCGGGATCTGCCCGTACAGCAGTCGCGAGGCGGTGTCCCAGTCGCCGCCACGCTGGGCTCGCTCGGCCGCGTTGCGCAGTTCGTCGAGCTCCTTCTTCAGCTCACCGACGCGGTTGAGTCCGGACTTCTCCCGCTCCCAGCGGGCGTTCAGGGCGTCCAGCTGCTCCTGCTTGTCAGCAAGGTCGCGGCGCAGCCGCTCGAGCCGGTCGCGGGACGCCGGATTGTCCTCTTTGGACAGAGCTAGCTCTTCCATCCGCAACCGATCCACGGCGCGCTGCAACTCGTCGATCTCCACCGGCCGCGAGTCGATCTCCATCCGGAGCCGGGAAGCCGACTCGTCCACCAGGTCGATCGCCTTGTCCGGGAGGAAGCGGCCGGAGATGTACCGGTCGGACAGGGTGGCCGCCGCGACCAGGGCCGCGTCGCTGATCTGTACCTGGTGGTGCGCCTCGTAGCGGCCCTTGAGCCCGCGCAGGATCCCGATCGTGTCCTCCACGGTGGGCTCGCCCACGTAGATCTGCTGGAACCGTCGCTCGAAGGCCGGGTCCTTCTCGATCCGCTCGCGGTACTCGTCCAGCGTGGTGGCCCCCACCATGCGCAGTTCGCCGCGGGCCAGCATCGGCTTGAGCATGTTGCCGGCGTCCATCGAGCCTTCGGCCCGGCCGGCGCCGATCACCGTGTGCAGCTCGTCGATGAACGTGATGATCTGGCCCTCGGAGCCCTTGATCTCCTCCAGCACGGCCTTGAGGCGCTCCTCGAACTCGCCGCGATACTTCGCGCCGGCCACCATCGCGCTCAGGTCCAGCGCGATCAACCGCTTGCCGCGCAAGGACTCCGGCACGTCTCCGTCGACGATGCGCTGGGCAAGTCCCTCGACTACCGCGGTCTTGCCGACCCCCGGCTCACCGATGAGCACGGGGTTGTTCTTGGTTCGTCGGGACAGCACCTGTACGACGCGGCGGATCTCGCTGTCCCGGCCGATCACCGGGTCGAGCTGGCCCTTGCGGGCCCGCTCGGTCAGGTCGACGCCGTACTTCTCCAGCGCCTGGTAGGTCGACTCGGGGTCTGCGCTGGTCACCCGGCGCGAGCCGCCCCGGACCACATCGAACTTCTCCGTCAGCGACTCGGGGGTCGCGCCCAGCCGGCGCAACCACTCGGCGACCGGCCCGCCGGCGACCGCGAGGCCGACCAGCAGGTGCTCGGTGGAGACGAACTCGTCGCCCAGTGCCGAGGCGGACTCGCTGCCGGCGGTGAACACGGCGTACGCCGGCCGGGACAGCCCGGGCGCCTGCACGGTGGCGCCTTTAGCGGTGGCCAGCCGGTCGAGGGCGGCCTTGGCCATGCCACGCAACTCTGCCGGGTCGGCGCCGACGGCCTGCAGCAGCGGGACGGCCACGCCGCCCTGGGCGTCGAGCAGCGCCATCAGCAGGTGCACCGGCTCGACGTTGGCGTGACCGCGGTCGGCCGCCAGCCGGACCGCGGCGGACATCGCCTCCTGACTCTTCGTGGTGAGCTTGTACGCGTCCATCTATCTGCTTCCTCGGCTCGAGGGTTGCCACGTCACCATTGCCCGCCGAGTGACCGGGACGAGGTCACGGCGGTAGGACGCGTGCACGGCCGCCTCGGCAGCTGCCGCAGCGACCCGCACGTCGGCGAGTTGGCGGAGCAGCTCGGCGATCCGGCCCTGGAGTGCGTCCACTTGCGACTCCAGCTCGATGATCCGCTTGATGCCCGCCAGGTTGACACCGTCCTCCTGCGACAGCCTCTGCACCTCACGCAGTCGGTCGACGTCCCGCGGGGTGTAGCGACGGCCGCCGCCCGGTGTGCGCAGCGGTCGGACCAGGCCGAGCCGGTCGTAGGAGCGCAGTGTCTGCGGGTGCATGCCGGCGAGCTCGGCCGCGACGGAAATGACGTAGGTGCCGGCGGCGACGCCGACGCCGGGCCGCTCAGCCACTCTCACCCGCCGCCTTACGCAAGTGCGCCCGCGGATCACCCGGCGCGGCGTCGGCGAAGGCTTGCAGGGCCTCGCGAGCTTCCTTCGACAGCTTCTGCGGGACAGCGACGTCGATGGTGACGAGCAGGTCCCCGGCGCCCTTGCTGTTATTCGCACCCGTGCGGACACCGCGGCCGCGGACGCGCAGCGTGCGCCCACTGGCTGTGCCCGGCGGCACCTTGAGGGTGACCGGGGCGCCGTCGAGAGTCGGAACCGTGACTGTGGTGCCGAGCACCGCCTCGGGGAATGTCACCGGGACCGTCAGGGTGAGATTGTCGCCTTTGCGACCGAACAGGCGGTCGGGTCGCACGTGCACCACCACGAAGAGGTCACCGGGTGGGCCACCGCGCTCGCCCGGCACACCCTTGCCGGTCAGCCGGATCCGCTGGCCGTCCTCGACGCCCGGCGGCACCCGGACCTGGATGGTGCGGGTTTTGGTCGCCTGACCAGTGCCCCGGCACTCGGGGCACGGGTCGTCGACGATGGTGCCGGCGCCCCGGCACTCGCGGCAGGGCTCGCTGAAGCTGAAGGCGCCCTGGTTGTGGTTGACCATGCCGGTGCCCAGGCAGCGCGGGCACATCCGCGGCTGGCTGCCGGGACGGGCGCCGTTGCCGCCGCAGTTCGTGCACTGGCCGGGTGAGGAGATGCGCAACGGCACGGTGACGCCGCTGACCGCCTCGGCGAAGTCCAGCGTCGCCTCGGTCTCGAGGTCGGCGCCGCGCCGCGAGGCCGTCCGGCCCCGGGTGCCGCCGCCGCCGCCGAAGATGTTGCCGAAGAGGTCGCCCAGGCCGGCACCGCCCTGGCCGGCGCCGGCGCGGGCGTTGCCGATCAGGTCGCCGAGGTCGAAGGGCATCCCGCCGGCGGTCCCGTCGCCGGTCGCCGCGCCGCGCCGGAAGGCGCCGGAACCGAACAGCGTGCGGGCCTCGTCGTACTCGCGCCGGCGGGTCGGGTCGGAGAGGGTCGAGTGCGCCTCGGAGATCTCCTTGAACCGCTTCTCCGCCTCCGCGTTGCCGGGATTCTTGTCCGGATGCAGATCACGGGCCAGCTTGCGGTAGGCCTTCTTGATGTCCGCGGCACTGGCATCTTTGGGGACGCCCAGCGCCTTGTAGTAGTCCTTCTCGATGTAGTCGCGGGTGCTCATCGGGCGTCCCTCCCCTCTCGCTAGTCGCCACCGTCCACAAGGGACGCTGCGGAGGGATCGCGGGCAGCCGGCTCGTCGATGGCCGTCTCCCGAGCGGGCTCGGGGTCGGCCACGGCCACCATTGCCGGCCGCAGCAGCCGCTCGCCGAGTGCGTAACCGCGGCGCATGACCTGGACGCAGGTGGCCCGGTCGACGTCCGGGCTGGTCGAGTGCAGGACGGCCTCGTGCCGGGTCGGATCGAAATGGTCACCCTGCTCGCCGAAAGCCGTCAGCCCCACCTTGCCCAGGGTCGATTCCAACAGCTCTGCCACGGCGGCGAAGGCGCCGCTCACATCACCGTGCTCGCGGGCCCGGTCGATGTTGTCCAGCACCGGTAGCAGCGCAGACAGCACCGCGCCGGTGGCCAATTCCGCGCTGGCCGAGCGGTCACGTTCCACCCGACGCCGGTAGTTGGCGTACTCCGCCGTCACCCGCTGCAGGTCGTCGGTGCGCTCGGCCAGCTCCCGGACCGGATCGGCGCCGGCGCCGGAAGGCGTGCCGGACGGGGGGGCGGGTGCCGGCGCATCCGCCCCCTCCCGCAACTCGCCCGTGTCGGGGTCGATCCGCCGCTTATCGCGGACCACCACCCGAGGCGCCTCGTCGTGGGTTGGCCCGGTCACGCCGGGTGTCCCTGCCCAGGCTCGTCGTCGACGATTTCCGCGTCGACGACGTCGTCGTCGCTGCCGGCGGTGTTTGCCGATCCGGTGGATCCGCTGCCGGCCTGCGGACCGCCGGCGTCGCCGGCCGCGGCCTGCTGCTGGGAGTACATCGCCGATCCGACTTCTTGGGACAGCCGGGCCACCGTCTCCTGGGCCGACTTGATCGCCCCGAGGTCGGACCCACCCAGGGAGCTGCGCAGGTCACCGAGGGCCTCGGACAGCTTCGCCTTGGAGTCGTCCGGGATCTTGTCGGAGTTCTCGGCCAGGAATTTCTCGGTCTGGTACTGCAGCGACTCGGCCGTATTGCGGGTCTCGGCCTCCTCGCGGCGGGTGCGGTCCTCCTCGGCGTGCGCCTCGGCGTCGCGCATCATCCGCTCGATGTCGTCCTTGGGCAGCGCCGAGCCGCCGGTGATCGTCATCGACTGCTCGCGGCCGGTGCCGAGGTCCTTGGCGCCGACATGCACGATGCCGTTGACGTCTATGTCGAACGTGACCTCGATCTGCGGCAGGCCGCGCGGCGCCGGCGGCAGTCCGGTCAGCTCGAACATGCCGAGCTTCTTGTTGTAGGCGGCCATGTCCCGCTCGCCCTGGAACACCTGGATCTGCACCGAGGGCTGGTTGTCGTCAGCCGTAGTGAAGATCTCCGAGCGCTTGGTGGGGATGGTGGTGTTGCGCTCGATCAGCTTGGTCATGATGCCGCCCTTGGTCTCGATCCCCAGCGACAGCGGGGTCACATCGAGCAGCAGGACGTCCTTGACCTCACCCTTGAGCACGCCGGCCTGCAGTGCCGCACCGACGGCGACGACCTCATCGGGGTTGACGCCCTTGTTGGGCTCCTTGCCGCCGGTCAGCTCACGGACCAGGTCGACGACGGCGGGCATCCTGGTGGAACCGCCGACCAGCACCACGTGGTCGATCTTGTCCACCGAGATGCCGGCGTCCTTGATCGCCTGGTTGAACGGGCCCTTGCACCGCTCGAGCAGATCCTGGGTCATCCGCTGGAACTCCGCCCGGGTGATCGTGACGTCCAGGTGCAGCGGGCCGTCGGCACCGGCGGTGACGTACGGCAGGTTGATCGTGCTCGCCTGCCCGCCGGACAGCTCGATCTTGGCCTTCTCGGCGCCCTCGCGGAGCCGCTGCATGGCCATCTTGTCCTTGGCCAGGTCGATGCCGTTTTGGTTCTGGAAGGTCTTGACCAGGTGGTCGACGATCCGCTGGTCCCAGTCGTCGCCGCCGAGGTGGGTGTCCCCGGAGGTGGACTTGACCTCCACGACGCCGTCACCGATTTCGAGCAACGACACGTCGAAGGTGCCGCCACCGAGGTCGAAGACGAGGATGGTCTGGTCCTTCTCGCCCTTGTCCAGGCCGTACGCGAGCGCGGCCGCGGTGGGCTCGTTGACGATCCGCAGGACGTTGAGCCCGGCGATCGTGCCGGCCTCCTTGGTGGCCTGGCGCTGGTGGTCGGAGAAGTAGGCCGGCGTAGTGATCACCGCGTCGGTGACCTCCTCGCCCAGGTACGCCTCCGCGTCGCGCTTGAGCTTCTGCAGCACGCGGGCACTGATCTCCTGCGGGGTGTACTTCTTGCCGTCGATCTCCACCGTCCAGTCAGTGCCCATGTGGCGCTTGACCGACCGGACGGTGCGCTCGATGTTGGTCACGGCCTGGCGCTTGGCTACCTCCCCGACGAGCACCTCGCCGTTCTTGGCGAACGCGACGATGGACGGGGTGGTCCGGGAGCCCTCGGCGTTGGCGATGACCGTGGGCTCGCCGCCCTCGAGAACGCAGACGACGGAGTTGGTGGTGCCGAGGTCGATGCCGACCGCTCGTGCCATGGGGGTGCCTCCAAGAGGGCTGAGTTGAGTGTTACTGGCTCAATTCTGCCGGCGACGGCTGCCGCTGTCAAGCCCAACCTTGAGCCTTCTGCGCTCAATCCCCGCCGCCCGCCCCCGCTCCGCGACGATCAAGGACAAATGGTCGCGTACCAAGATTGTTTGGCGACCATTCGTCCTTGATCGCGGCAACCGGGTAGCAGTTAAGTGGCGTGCAGGGTGACGCTGGGGCTGGTCCCGACCAGATGGTCGTAGTCGGCGATCTTGTAGATCCGGTACGTGTACGTGCCGGCGGACGCCGGCCGGACCGAGAAGGTGACCGAACTCGCCGGGTTCAGGTTGCCGTAGGCCACCCAGGTCCAGGTGGTGCCGACGAGGCGCTGCAGCGTCACCTGCTGGCCGGCGTGGTTGGGCGACACCGAGACCGGGATCCGGGCATAGGTGTTGTGCGGAACGGTCGCCGGGCTGACCGACACCGCGATCGCCGGCACCGAAGAGATGGACACGGTGCCCGAGGTGGCACCCAAGAACGACGCGCTGCCGTAGAAGCGGGTCTGGTAGTCGGTGTTGTAGCCCGGCTTGACTGCGAACGAGTAGGTACCCGAGGCGGTCGAGGTGGTGTGGGTCTGCACGAACCAGGAGGTCGTGCCGGTCCGGCGGTAGGCCAGCCAGATGGTGACCGGCGGCACGGCCGCACCGCCGACCGCGTAGTGCAAGGTGCCGCTCACCGTCACCGGGTAGCCGAAGATCGCGGCCGGCGCGGACCGGACGGCCGTGATGACCGTGGGATAGCCGCACTGGTAGAGGGAGAAGTCGTCGATCTGCCAGGTGGACGAGGAGAGCTCGTCTCCGGTGATCCGGAACCGGAACAGCACGCTGTGCCCGCCCAGCGAGCTGACGTTGATCCGGGTGGAGTAATAGCCGGCGCCGTAGCCGCCGAAGCCGCGGAAGCTACCCGCCGGGCTCGGCGAGTTGGGCGTGACCGTCGAGTTGTAGCCGTTGTCCGCCGGCAGCGCCCCGGCATCCAGCCAGCTCGCCCCCGCGGTCAGGCTGTACTCCACCTGGCCGCCGTCATAGTGCACACCCGCGTCGGTGTCGAACACGTCATAGTGGGAGAACCGGATGTAGGTCGTCGGGCCGGCCGTCACGTACAGCGGGATCGCCTGCATGCTCCCGCCGTACACGCCGGCGGCCGCGTTGTCGGGGGTGTAGCCGACCAGGCTGCGCCGGCCCGAGGTCGCGTAGCCGTCGGTGTAGTCCCAGTTGGACAGTGAGCCGGTCCAGTTGACCCGTCCCTCCATGTCGTCGGCGAACAGCGTCCGCTGAGTCTTGCCGGAGTTGCAGAACGGCGCCTCGGGCGCCGCCGCGCCGGCGGTGGTCGGCTGCGCCGACATCTGCACCGCGTTGACGGCGGACTGCACGTCGGTGCAGTCCTCAGCCACGACGCCGGCCGGGTTGGCCACCGCGGCAACCTGGCGGCAGGCCGCCGGCAACGTCGCGGCCAGGTCGGCGTAGTCCGCTCCGGTGGAGAGCAGGTTCTCGGTGCGGTAGTAGATGGCTGCCGTCTTCGGCACGCCCAGGCCGGCGACGGTGAAGCCGTCGAAGGCACCGCCATGCGCGATCAGGAAGGCTGCCTTGTTGCCGACGCCGCTGTTGGTGTGCACCCCGCCGTTGTCGGTGAAGGCAATGTCGGCGGTGTAGTTGGGACTGGTCATCGTGTCCGGGTCGCCGAAGGCCGGCGGGTTGGACATGCTGCGAATCGCGCCGCCGGGGAGATTCTCCCCGACCAGCCAGGCATCGAAACTGTCCGCCCCGCTGACCCCGTCGGTCTGGTCGACCATCTCGCCGAAGACATCGGACATCGACTCGTTGATCGCGCCGGACTGGTAGACGTAGGCCAGCCCGGAGGTCTGCTCGGTCAGGCCGTGGGTCAACTCGTGCGCGACGACGTCCTCGGATCGGGCGTAGTCGCGGCCGAAAACCGCCTGTGCGCCGTCCCAGAACGCATTGGCCATTCCTCCCGTAGGGCACGGCGGCACGCTGTTAAGGCATACCCGCGTGGACAGTCGAAGGGCCTTGCCGGCGCCGTCATTGTTCGTGCCGATGAGCGCGGTCAGGTCGACGCCCAAGCGGGCCTGGTACCAGTCGGCGGTAGCGCCGGCATTGTCGTACGCGGGATCGACGTCGCCGATCAGGGTCGGCGGTGCGCCCTCCCCGCGGCTGAGGTGCGCCGAGTCGCAGGTGTAACCGGGCGGCACCGCGGTGTCGTCGAAGGATGCGTTGTGGAAGTCGCACACCATCCGGTTGGTCGCGCCGGCAGCCTCGTTGAAGTGCAGCGCGACCAGACCGCGGGTCGCGTCGACCAACACGAGCTCCCGTACGCCGGCGCCGGCCACCTCGACCCGCCAGACCGGGCCGGCGCCGGGGCGACCTGGGGCGCCCAGCAGGCTGGGGTCGTAGGCGACCAGCTCCGGCGGGCCGGCGTTCAGCCGTCCGGACCCCGGCCGGCGCGTCCGGGCGGTTACCCGGACGGCGGTCGCCGCCGCCGCCGCAGCGTTCACCTGGACTGTGGCCGGATGCACCGACCGGGCCGTCTCCCCGCCGGCAGAGAGCACGTTGCCGGCCGCGTCGGTCACCACCACCAGCTCGCCGGCGTACACCGGCAGGCCGCCGGCCAGTTGCTCGAACCTGGTGAGGTGCTGGCCCCCGGCC
>JALZAK010000106.1 GCA_030948385.1 Actinomycetota bacterium | reverse complement strand
CTCTACGAGCCCGACGGTGCGGTGATCCGCGCCCACCTGGTCGCCGAGGTCGCCGCCCAGATCGGCGCGTGGCTGCTCGACCCACGGATCGCCTACCTCAGTGCCGACGAGCGGGTCGACACCCCGTTCGCCGTGGCCTATGAGGTGACCGACGTACTGCCGTTCTCTCTCAAGCGCCTCCGACGCGTGTTGCTCGCTCGCGATGTGGGCGTGCTGACCGTGAAGAAGCGCGGCTCGCCGATCGAGCCGGAGACTCTGCGACGCCAGCTCCGGCTGCGCGGCGCCGGCCACGCGGTGGTGGTGGTGACCAGGGTGGCCGGCGACCCAACGGCGCTGGTCTGCCGGCCGCCCGGCTCAGCCGCCCAGTAGGTCTTCCAGCCGGATCGGCTCGCCGATCGTCTCGGCCGCCGCCTGCCGCGCCAGCTCGCCGGCCCGCTGACCGGCCTCGCGGAAGCCCTGCAGGATCAGCTCGGCCAGCCGCGGGCCGCCCAGGTCGAGGGCACGATCCCGGATGGTCAGCGCCATCGGCACGCCACCCGGACCGACCCTGACCGAAACCGAATGGTCCGGCGACGTCCACTCGCCGGCGATCAGCTTCAGCCGCTCCTTGAGGATCTCGGCCTGGGCCATCCGCTCGCGTACCTGCGCTTCGAAGTCATCCGGGAACACTGCGCGCCTCCTCAGGTCCGCCGGGATCTGCGACGGCGTACGCAATCATGGCCCCGCAATCATGGCCCTAGCGGAAGCGGTACGCCTGCCAGGTACGGCCGCTGTCCCGGCTGGTCCAGATCGACCCGTCCGGCCGCCCGGGCAGTGCCACCAGTGAGGTGGCGGTCCGGGCACCCACATACCACCAGCCGTCGGAGAGTCTCGGCAGGCCGCTGCCGGCGAAGGTCCGGCCACCGTCGCTGCTGCGCAGGACCGAGCCACCGAGGTCGGGATTGGCCGACCCGACAAGAACCAGCGTGGCACTCGCGGCCGCGACGCTGACGTGCCCGTTGGTCGCCCTGGCCGAGCCGTCGGCCACTTTCACCCAGCTGGCACCGTTGTCGTCGGAGGCCCACGGCGAAAGGTACAGCGAGCCGGCGGCACCCTCGCCGCAGAACGCGAACAGCCGGTTCCCGGACGCGCTGGCGGACACTGGTCCCGCTCCGGCCGGGCATGGCACGGCGTTGCGACGTTGCCAGCCGCCGCCGGTGCGGACCCAGAGCCCGCTAGCCGACGCCAGGATGCCGCGCCGGCCACTCAGTGCGAGATCGAGGCTCGACTGCGGGCCGATGCCCGGGACCGCTCGCCAGGTGTCGCTGCCTGCCGCCGCCTGGTAGAGCCGGTAGTCCCGGCACACGCTATCGGTGACACTGCACGTCGCGGCGACGGCGTATGCGGTCTGACCGTCGGTCTCGAGTTGTTGGACCGTGAGCGAACTCAGTCCGACGTCGCGCCAGTGCCGGCCGCCGTCGTGGGTCGCATAGAGACCGCCACCGAACACCCAGCCGTCGGAGAGATTGGCGAAGCGGACCTCACTGACGTACTTCGAGGGCAGCCCACCGAATCGGTTGAGTAGCAGCGCGGCCCGCGGGGCCGGCAATCCGTGCCAGGTGCGCCCACCGTCGCCGGTCACCACCAGAGAGGTGCAGGGCGGCCGGGAACACGGCGCGTCGCCGAGGACGAAGCTGACCTGTGCGGAGACCGAACTGACCGACCACGGCGTGAAGTGCGCCGGGACCGGCCCGGTTCCCAGACTGCCGGGGAGCCGCGTCGCACCGGTCGAACCGGTCGGCGCGGGCGTGGACGGCCCCGGCGCCGGCGGCGGCCCGCTGGCCGTCACCGACGGCGAGGCAGTGTTGGCCGGCGCGTGCCCGGCCGTGGGTGCGACCAGCAGCGACGTGCCGACGACGGCGCCGGCCACCACGGCGGCGGTGAGCAGGCCGGTCGCAGCGGCTGCCCGACGGTGCCGGCGGGACCGGGCCCGCCGGACGATCTCATCGAAGTGCCCGGCCGGCGGGGCCAGCGGGTCGATCTCCGGTGGCTGCAGGATGCGGTCCAGGGGATCGGTCATCGGATTGCCTCCAAGTCGGCGAGCAGCCGGGCCCGGGCGTCGTGCAGTGAACGCTTGACACTGCCTTCGGCCTTGCCGAGGACACTGGCCACTTCGCGCACCGGCAGGTCTGCGTAGTAGTGCAGGAGCACCACGGCCCGCAGCCGCTTCGGCAGCCGTTCGACCAGGTCGCGTACGCCAGGGTCGCTGACCGCCGGCGCGACGGGCTCGGTCGCGACGCGACGGTAGGCGCGCCGCTCCCGCTCGGCCCGGCGCCAGTGGTCCCGGATCAGGTTCGTCGCGGTCATGTACAACCACGCCTTCGGTTCTTCCACCGTTTGCCACCGGGTGAGCAACCGGGTGAACGCTTCGGTGGCGAACTCGTGGCCGAGGTCGTGATCACCCACCAGATGCGCGCACCAGCCGGCCAACCGGCCGTAGTGGGCCAGGTAGACCTCGCGCAGCACCTCGTCGCGATCGACCACCTGCCGGCCCCTCGCTCCCGCCGCCTGCACCATGGTGCCCGGTACCTCCATGACCCTGTGACGCCGCAGCAGCCGCCCCGGTTCGGATCGGTCGGCCGGCGCTGCCCCCGGGCCTACTTCAAGACAGCGACCAGATAGCCGCCGTAGGCCGCCACCAGTGCAATTCCGGCGACCCGGCCGAGCCGGCCGCGGCCGGCCAGCACGATCGCCACCAGCGGCAGCGCAGCGGCCAGTATCGCCGCGGACTTGATCCCCGTGACGACGAGTGGCCGGGTGAGCGCGGCTGCTGCCAGGGATGCCGTGGCGTTGCACGCTGCTGAGCCGATCAGGCCGGCGACTGCGATCTCGCCGAGCCCACGCCGTGCCGAGGACCAGAACAGGGCGAGCAGCTCCGCTGTGGTGGCCAACGCCAGCACGCTCAGACCGACCGCGGAGTCGCTTTGCCCGAATGCCGCCGCCACCCGGACCGCCCCCGCGACGGCCAGGTCACCACCGCCGACCATCAGCCCCACGCCGGCCAGCAACAGCAGGAGAGCCCGCGTCGATGAACCTTTGGCCACCCGGCCGGCCTCGGCCACCTCGGCCAGTTCGCCGAGCGCCGGCGGCTGCTTCTCGCGCCACCAGACCAGGCCAACCAGGGCCAGGTAGGCGCCCATCAGCAGTCCACCCTCCACTCGCGACACCCGACCGTCCAGGAGCGTCAGAACCGCCAGCACGCCGGCCACGGACGACAGCACCGCGTACGAGCGCACTCGGCGGCTCACCGGCAGCGGCCGGCCCAGCGCGGCCAAGCCCAGCGCCAGGGTCAACAGGGTTACGTTGGCGCCGATCGCGTCGCCGGCCGCAAGTTCCGGCCGATGCTGCGCCGAGGCGAGGATGCCGGTGACGAGTTCCTCCGGCTCGGCCCCGGCCAGCAGGAGCCCCACCGCGAGCACAGAGACGCGCAACCGCCGGGCAGTCCCGACCGCGTTCTCCGCGAAGAGCTCGGCGCCGGCGACGAGCAGCGCGCCGGCGCCGGCCAGGAACAGCAGCCCGATCAGAACACGCTCGCCGTCATCCGAGCACCTGGGTGACCGGCCAGGACGGGTCTACGGCCAGGTCGAGCGCGGAAGGGGGCCGGCCGTCGGAGACCAGCAGGGAGCCCAACGCCGCCACCATCGCGCCGTTGTCGGTGCACAGTCCCGGGCGGGGTACCCGCAGCCGGAGGCCGGCCCGTGCGCAACGCTCGCCGGCCATCGCGCGCAACCGGGAGTTGGAGGCAACGCCACCACCGATGAGCAGAGTGTCCACTCCGGAATCCCGGCAGGCGCGGACCGCCTTCGCCGTCAGCACATCGGCAACGGCCTCCTGGAACGACGCAGCCACATCGGCCACCGGCACCGGTTCCCCCGCGAGCTCGCGGCGCTCCACCCATCGGGCCACCGCGGTTTTCAGCCCGGAGAAGGAGAAGTCGTACGGTGCGTCGCCGGGGCCGGCGAGGCCACGGGGGAAGGCGATGGCACCGGGGTCCCCGTCGCGAGCCTGCCGGTCGATCGGCGGCCCGCCGGGGAAGGGCAGGCCGAGGAGCCGTGCCACCTTGTCAAACGCCTCCCCGGCGGCATCATCGACTGTGGCTCCGAGCGCCTCGATCGACTCGGTCACCGTCTCCACCAGCAGCAACGACGAGTGCCCGCCGGACACCAGCAAGGCGATACACGGCTCAGGGAGCGGCCCGTGCTCCAGGGTATCGACTGCGATGTGCGCGGCCAGGTGATTCACGCCGTACAGTGGCCGGTCCAGCGCCAGGGCGTACGCCTTGGCGGCGGCCACGCCCACCAGCAGCGCACCGGCCAGTCCCGGGCCGGCGGTGACTGCGACGGCGTCCACATCGGACAGTCGTACACCGGCCTGGTCGAGTGCCCGGGTGACCGTCGGCACAATGGCCTCCAGATGGGCTCGAGCTGCTACCTCGGGGACCACTCCGCCGAATCTGGCGTGGGCCTCCACACTGGACGCCACTGCGTCGGCGAGCAGCGACGCGCCGTGCACGAGGCCGACCCCGGTTTCGTCGCAGGAGCTCTCGATCCCGAGGACGAGAGGCAGGTCAGTCAGCATCGCTCTCCCGGCGGCTCGGCTGAGGCTAGTCGACCAGTGGCCCGGCCGCGCTCGGGGTTCAGGCCCCCAGATCGGGCGCGGGGGGGCGCCTAGACGTGGTTGTAAAACTCGACGCTCCAGCGCCATTCGCTGTGGTCGTCGGCGTTCCACCATGCCCGCAAGGTGCCCGCCTCCCCGCCGGGTAGCAGTACCAGGCGGCCGAGGTCGGCCGCGCCCGGCCAGCCGTCCTCGAGCGTGATCCGCTGTCCAACGCGCACGAGGTAGGAGATAGGGCCGGGCGCTCCCCGGTTGAGATCCGCACCACGCGCCTGCACCCGCCCGTCCTCGGCCGAAGTAACCGTCACCTCGAGTTTCGGTGGAGCCGCGTGCACCAACACTCGATCACCCGCGGCGTCGGACTCGATCCTGGCCCGGCAAAACGGCAGCCCCGTGGCCCCAATGTCGGGGACCCACAAGTCCCAGATCTCCAACATCTAAGAAAGGTACCCGGCGGCCGCGGGGTGATGCGTGCCGCCTGAGGCCACGTCGCCGATACAGGGGCCCGCTGGTGCCGGGCCCCCATGTGGGCTACCATCAAGATACCCCCCGGGGTATCCTGAGAGGACTACTGATGGACATGGACCGCAACCAACTCGGCGATGTGGTGGCCCGACTCAACCGCGTGCAAGGTCAGGTCGGCGGCATCATCCGGATGATCGAGGAAGGCCGTGATTGCGCCGACGTGGTCACCCAGCTCGCGGCTGCGTCCCGCGCCCTGGACCGGGCCGGCTTCAAAATCATCTCTGCCGGGATGCGGCAGTGCATGGTCGAGGAGGCCGCCGGCACCCGCCGGCTGGACGAGGCCGATCTAGAACGCCTGTTCCTGTCCCTTGCCTGACGCCGCCGTCCCAGCCCACCAACCGGAAGGTCACGAGCAAAGGAGCGATGCCATGGACTACGAACGCAGTGTCGACCTGGACCTCCCCTACCCCGAGGCGCTAACTCGCGCCCGCCAGGCCCTCGCCGATCAGGGCTTCGGCGTACTCACCGAGATTGATGTCGAGGCGACCCTCAAAGACGAGCGTGGGCTGGAGATGGAGCCCTACATCATCCTCGGCGCGTGCAACCCCGATCTTGCACACCAGGCTCTCGAGATCGACCGGCGGATCGGCGTGCTGCTGCCGTGCAACGTCGTTGTCCGGGCCAGGGCCGGCGGCGGCTCCACCGTGCAGATCCTCGACCCGCAACTCATGGCCACGGTCACCGGATTACCCGATCTGCAGCCGCTGGCCGACGACGCGGGCCGCCGGCTCCAGGCCGTTCTGGACGCCCTGAGCGCCTTGTGAAAGGAGATCAGAGATGGACCCCCGCGCCGTGTACGAACGTCGCGAAGCACTGCAGATCCTCGATGTCCGCGAGGATGACGAGTGGGTGGCCGGGCGCATCGAGAGCGCCCGGCACATCCCTCTGGCCGAACTCCCGGCCCGCTTGGGCGAACTCGATCGCAACAGCGTGATCGTCACGGTCTGCCGTAGCGGCAACCGAAGCGGTCAGGCCGCCGACTACCTCAACGCGGCCGGCCTTTCTGCGCAGAATATGGATGGCGGGATGCACCGGTGGGCGCGCGAAAACCTGCCGTACAGCACCCCCGCCGGTGGACCGGGCCGGGTCATCTGAGCGGTCTCGCCGCCGCCGATCCGGTCTCAATTACCCGCGCGGGAAATGTGAGCAGAGGCATGCGTATCGACACACTCGAGACCTCAAGCCTCGGGGACCGAAGCTACCTGGCCAGTGACGGCGACGTTGCCGTAGTGATCGACCCGCAGCGTGACATCGACCGTATTCATGATCTGGTGCGGCGGAGCGGGGCGCGGGTCACTCACGTCGCCGAAACCCACGTGCACAACGACTACGTCAGCGGCGGTTTGGAGTTGTCACGGCGGACCGGTGCGCACTACCTGCTCCCAGTCGGCAGCGAGATCGAGTTCGAGCATCGGCCGGTCGCTGACAGAGAGGAGTTGGAGATCGGTGCGATGCGCCTGCGGGTACTGCACACGCCCGGGCACACCTATCACCACGTCAGCTACGCCATCAGCGATACCAGCGGGCTCGGGCGAGCCGTTTTCACCGGCGGCTCCATGCTCTTTGCTGCCACCGGCCGCACCGACCTGGTCAGCCCGCAGGCTACCGAGGAGTTGACCCACGCCCAGTTCCACTCGGTGCGCCGCGTCGCCCGTGCGCTTCCGGCCGATACCGAGGTCTTGCCTACCCATGGTTTCGGTAGCTTTTGCTCCGCGACACCGACCAGTGGCAGTGCGTCGACGATCGGGGAGCAACGAACGGTCAACCCGGCACTGACGATGGCAGAGCAGCAATACGTCGACACTCTGCTCGCCGGCCTGGACGCCCACCCCGCCTACTACCACCAGATGGGCCCAATTAACCGCCGTGGCCCGGCGCCAATCGACCTATCCCTGCCGCGCCTGGTCGACCCGACCGAGTTGCGCCGGCGCCTGGCGGCCGGCGAATGGGTCGTTGACCTGCGGGAGCGTAGGGCGTTCGCCGCGGGCCACCTAGCCGGGTCACTGGCCATGGAACTGTCGACGAACTTCGCCACCTACCTGGGCTGGCTCTATCGCTACGGCACGCCCCTCACGCTCGTCGGGGAAAGCGAAGAGCAGCTCCTCGAGGCCCGCCGCGAGCTGGCTCGGATCGGAATCGATGAGCTCGCCGGCGCCAGTTCAAAAGCCGTCGAGACGCTGACCGGTGGCCAGCCTTTGCGCTCCTATCCCGTCACGGACTTCGCCGGACTGGCCGACGCGATGCGCCAACACCCCGTCCAGGTACTCGATGCCCGGCGCAACGACGAGCGAGCCCGTGGCTACGTCCGCGATTCACTGCACGTCCCGCTCCACGAGTTGGCCGAGCGCCCCCATGAGGTCCCCGACGGGGAGGTCTGGGTCTACTGCGGATCGGGTTACCGCGCGTCGATCGCCGCCTCGCTCCTGGACCGGCCCGGTAGGCAGGTGGTGCTGATCAACGACTCCTACGAAGCAGCCATCGCCGCCGGCCTGGACGGTCGAGCCTCGGCCCCGAGCGCCGGTCAGCCGGCCGAGAAGCGCAGCTTCGGCGGGTGATGAACGGGCCGCGGGTCACGGACTGCCGATGATCGTCAACGTCGGGCTCGGCCTTTTGATCGGGTTGCTGCTCGGCCTGCTGGGGGGCGGGGGATCGATTATGGCCGTGCCGGCGCTGGTGTACGGCGCCGGCATGCCACTGTCCTCCGCCGTACCTACCTCGCTGGTCGTGGTCGGCCTCTCATCGGCGGGCGCGGTGCTGCCGCGGGTGCGGTCCGGGCAGGTCGAGTGGAGCACCGCCGGCGTGTTCGGCGCCGCCGGCGCGGCAGCCGCCTTCGCCGGGGCGGCGGTGAATCGGCTGCTTGCGCCCCGCCTGGTACTCGCCGGGTTCGCGGTGCTGATGGTTGCGGCAGGAGCGCAGATGCTGCGAGCACAAACCCCCCGTTCGGCGAGCGGCAGGCGCCCCGCGGGTGGGAAGCCCTGGCGCAGCTACCTGCCGAGGGTCCTCGGAGCCGGCTTCGCAGTGGGATTCCTGACCGGCCTTTTCGGCATCGGCGGCGGTTTCCTGATCGTCCCCGCCCTGGTTCTGGTCCTCGGCGTGCCTATGGAGGTGGCGATCGGCACGTCGCTGCTCGTCATCGTCATCACCTCCGCCGCCGGCTTCGTGGCTCACACGGGTCACGCCCGCCTCGACTTCGCCGTCACCGCGGCCTTTACCCTCGCCGCCGTCGCCGGGTCGCTGGCCGGCGCCCTGGTCAGCCGGCGGGTCGCGGCCGGCCGGCTCCGCCGTTGGTTCGCCTACCTGGTCTTCGCCGTCGCCGCGTATGTGCTTGCCGAGGTTGGCCTCAACCCCGTCGGCCTGGGTTCTTAACGCGGTGGCTGCGCGCTCCACCCTGCGCGCCACTCACCAATCAGCGCGTACGGGTGAGGTGCGGCGCAGCATGACCACCGCGTCGGCACCACTGGGCTGGTAGTAGTGCCGCCGGCGCGCCACCGCCTCGAAGCCATGGGCGGCGTACAGCCGCTGGGCGCCGGCGTTGTCCGCTCGCACCTCTAGACCGACCGAGTACGCCGCGCGGCGGTCAGCCTCGTCGAGGAGGGCCTGAAGCAGCAGTCCGCCGATGCCGCCAGACTGCCGGTCAGGATGCACTGCCATGGTCTGGATGTATGCCTCATGGCTGTAGACGCACAGTCCGGCGTACCCGACGACATCGCCGGCCGGATCGGCTGCGACGACGTAGTGGCGAGTGGGCTGCTCGGCCAGTTCGGACCAGAACATCTCGGCCGACCACCGATCGGCGCCGAACAGCTCCAGCTCGATTCTGGCCACCTTGTCCAGGTGCCACCAGCGCATCCGTTCCAGCTGGACCACCGTCATCGCAGGACCGCCTTGGGCCGGACCGGCGGGGCCGCGTCGGGCCGGCGCAGGTACAGCGGCGTCAGCGGCTCGGTCGGAGCGCCGGCAATCGCCCGCCCGGCTCCCAGAGCGGCCAGTCCGGCCGCGGCCGGATACTGAGGGCCGTCGACAGGCAGCCCCAGGATCTCGGCATACAAGACTGCGCCGGCGCCGCAAGCCCGGCCGCAGCCGCCAGTGTCCACCTGCGACGGTCGGCTGACCTCCGGCCCGCTGGCTCGCTCGCCGCGGGCCTCGTAGGTGGCCCAGTAGATCTCGTGCCGGCGGGCGTCGGTGGCCACCAGAAGCCGACCCTCCCCCCGGCCGGCCGCGTACGCGATCGCGTCCAACGAGCACACTGCGTAGGCCGGCAACTCCAACGCATCCGCCGTCGCGGCGGCCGTCGCCAATCCCACCCGCAGTCCGGTAAAGGGCCCCGGGCCGGCGCCGGCCACCACGGCGCCGAGATCACCGGGGGTGAGTTCCGCCTCGACCAGCACCGCCTCGATCGCCGGCGCGAGCAGCTCGCCATGCCGCCGCTCGCTGACGGTGACCTGTTCGGCCAGTACGAGGGGGGCACCCTCGCGGGTCACTTCGACCGCCGCCGCCGTGACCGCCGGTGTGGACGTGTCGATGACCAGAAGCAGCACACGAACGAGGGTAACGACTAGAACAGGCTGGCCAGCCGCTGCGCCCAGCTGCCGCCGACGGGGCGAAGCTCGGCGGTCCGCCCGTCGGCACCAGCCGGGCGTTCCAGGCGCAGGTCCAGGTGGCTGTCGGCCAGACCGTGGGCTAGATCGCCGCCCCACTCGACCACTGTGACCGACTCGGCCATCGTCGCCTCGAGGTCCAGGTCGTCAACCTCGGCCACGCTGCTCAGCCGGTAGGCGTCGACGTGCACGAGCGGCACGCGGCCTCCCCGGTGCACCCGGGCGAGGACGAAGGTCGGGGAGGTGACCCGGCCCGGCACACCCAAGCCGGACGCGATCCCCTGGGTCAGCACCGTCTTGCCGGCGCCGAGCGGTCCGTTCAGCAGGACCAGGTCGCCGGGAAGCAGCACACCGGCCAGCCGGCGCCCCAGCTCGCGGGTGTCCGCCGCGGTCGGCAGGATCACCGCGGGATCACCCTGTGTCCAGAAGGGACACTGCGTAGGCCAGGTCAGCCCGCAGCGCCGCCAGCGGCGCCCCGGCCGGCCCGAAGCGCAGCGCGGCGGAGGGATGGTAGGTCGGCACGACCGTCCACTGTGCAACCAGGTGCGCCCGCCCGCGCACCGCGGCCAGGGAGGCGACCCGGCCGAGGAACCACCGGGTGGCCGATAGCCCCAGGGGGACGGCGACCCGCGGTGCAGTCAGCGCCAACTGCTGTTGCAGCCATTGACGGCAGTTGGCGGTCTCATCCGGACGAGGGGGTCGGTTCGACGGCGGCCGGCACTTGAGCACGTTGAGCACGGCAATTCCGGACCGGTCGACGTCGACCCCGGCGAGGACGCCGTCGAGAAGCTGCCCGGCCCGGCCGACGAAAGGCCGACCTGCTGCATCCTCCTGGGCGCCGGGCGCCTCGCCGACCAGGGCAAGGAGCGCTCCTGGTGGAGCCTCCCCCACCACGACGGACGTACGGTTGGCCACGAGTTCCGAGCAGGCAGTGCACCCACGGATCGAGGCCGCCAGCTCGTCCCAGCGCGACGCAGCCCCGGTCATGCGTTGCGAAGCGCGCGCTGTGCCGGCCGAGCTCGCGCCGCCCGGCGCAGGAACTCCCGCAGATGCCCGTTCACCTCGTCGGCGTGGTCCATCAGGGTCAGGTGCGCACCGTCGGCGATCTCGACGAACTCGCACTCCGGCAGCGCCTCGGCCAGCCGGCGACTGTGCTCGACCGGGGTCATCAAGTCCCGCTCCCCGCAGATGACGACGGTCTCGATCTCGCGGAAGGCGGCCAAAGCTTCATACCGTGTGTGGTCGGACAGGGTGGCCAGGAAGGCGGCAATCGTCTCCACCGGGGTTCCGGAGTTCATCCGCTCGACGTGGTCCACCAGGGCGGGGCTGACCGCACGGGTGCCGAAGGCCCAACGCCTGGTCGCCAGCCACGTGACGTCACTACCCGTCCGTCGGGCCCGCTCCACCAGTGCAGATCGGTGCCGCATACCGCTGGCCAGCAAAGGCATCAGCGGCTTACGCACAGCGTTGAACAGGCGTGGCATGCCGAAGGAGACGGTGTCCATGTCACCTGCCGAGGTCGAGATCAGCGCCACCCCGGCCACGCGGTCGGCAAACAGAGCCGGCCGGTGCTCGGCCAGCGCCATCACCGCCATGCCGCCCATCGAGTGTCCACACAGGACGAGCGGTCCGCTGGGTGCGGTCGCCTCGATAACCGCGTCGAGATCGCGGCCCAGCTGCTCGATCGTGTAGCGGCTGGGCTGTCCACTGCCGGAGCGGCCGTGGCCACGCTGGTCGAAGAACACCATCCGGATCCGCGGAGCAGTCAGGCCGGCCAGCCCGCGGCGCTGGAAGTGCCACGTGCCCATGTCCAGGCAGTATCCGTGGACGAAGACCACTGTCAGCTCGGCCGAGGCACGACCCACGACCTCGGTATGGAGCGCGACTCCGTCCTCGGTGGACACGGTCAGCTCGCGATCTGTGGGCAGCAGGCCGAACGGCTCGACCGCACCAGGATCGCCGCCGATCCGAGCCCGGCCCACCACCAGCCGCTCGGCGGTCAGGCCGGCCGCTGCACCCGCGGCTGCCAGTCCCACCAGCGCGCCGACCAGACCCGCGCGGCGGCGGCTCACCGGCCGGCGCCGGCGTACGTGCGCGGCACCCGGGCCCCGATCCGGGTGACGATCTCGTAGGAAATAGTGCCGAGCGCGTCGGCCCAGTCGTACGCGGTCGGCGCACCGTCAGTGCCGGGACCGAACAGCACCACTTCGTCGCCGGCGCTGACCGGGTCGGCGCCCACATCAACGACGAACTGGTCCATGCAGACGGTGCCGCTGATCGTCCGCCGCCGGCCGGCCAGCCAGACCTCGGCGGTGTTGGACGCGGACCGGGGCACGCCGTCGGCGTAACCAACCGGCACCAGGGCCAGCCGGGTTGGCCCGGCCGTGGTGTAGCGGTGGCCGTAGGAGACGCCGCTGCCTGCTGGCACGTCCTTGGCCAGCGCGACCCGGGCCCGCAGCGTCATCGCCGGACGGAGCCCGTACGTCGAGACCTGTGGCACCGGGGAAAGCCCGTACACCGCGATTCCGGGGCGGACCAGATCGAGATGGGTGGAAGGCAGGGTGAGGGTCGCTGCGGAGTTGGCCAGGTGCCGCCAGCGCGGCCGCAGGCCGGCCCGCTCGGCCACCGTCACGGCCTCGCCGAACATGGCTTGCTGCCGGCCGATCGTCGGATGCCCGGGATTGTCGGCGTAGGCGAAGTGGCTCCACACGCCGCCGACCGAGATCTCCCCGGACACCTCCGCCTTGGCCGCCGCAGTGACCAGGTCGGGCCAGTCGGCGCCAGTGGCGCCGCCGCGCGAGAGCCCGGTGTCGACCTTGAGGTGGACCCTCGCGGTGCGGCCGGCCCGGCGGGCCGCGCCGATCGTCTCCTCCAGCGACCAGGTGGCGGCGACCGACAGGTCTACGTCGGCTGACACGGCCTCGTGCAGGGCCTCACCGGGTGCGGTCAGCCAGGCCAGGATCGGCGCGCTGATGCCGGCGGCGCGCAGGTCAAGTGCCTCCTCCAGGGTGCACACGCCGAGCCAGCCGGCGCCGGCCTCCAGCGCAGCGCGGGCACTGGGCACCAGGCCGTGGCCGTAACCGTCGGCCTTGACCACCGCCATCAACTCGGCCGAGGGAGCAGCCGTCCGCAACAGCGCGACGTTGCCCCGGATAGCGTCGAGGTCGATGGCCGCCTCGGCTCGGAGCATGCGGCCAGTGTCTCAGATGCCCCGTCCGGGACAGCGCTTCGAAACCTGCTGGACCCCTACGGCGGCCGCTGACATTGTGAGCCGTGTGCGGCAGGACGAGATCTGGGATGCCGATGCCGCGCACCGGTACGACACCGAAGCTTCTGCGATGTTCGCCCCCGCGGTGCTGGGGCCGACGGTCGACCGGCTCGCCGAGCTCGCGGTGGCCGGCCGGGCATTGGAATTAGCGGTGGGCACCGGCCGGGTAGCGGTTCCGCTGGCCGAGCGGGGCATTCCCGTTACCGGCATCGAGCTGTCCGCTCCGATGATCGAGCAGTTGCGCACCAAGGCCGACGACGCCACGATTCCGGTGCTGGTCGGTGACATGGCAACCACCCGCGCACCGGGCGAGTACACGCTGGTCTACCTCGTTTTCAACACGATCTCCAACTTGCTGACGCAGGCCGAACAAGTCGCATGCTTCCGCAATGCCTCCCGCCATCTCAGCCCCGGAGGCCGCTTCGTTGTCGAGTTGTGGGTGCCGGAGTTGCGCCGGCTTCCGCCTGGAGTGCCGGCCACCGTAGGGCATTGCGAACCCGGGTACATCTTGCTGGACACCTACGATGTCCTGCGCCAGCACGTCGTCTCCCACCACTTCCGCTTCGGCGAGGGGAGACGCGCCGAGCTCTTCCGTAGCCCGCACCGCTACATCTGGCCGGCTGAACTCGACCTGATGGCGGCCCTGGCCGGCCTGGAGTTGGAGACCAGGCACGCCGACTGGGTGGGCACCGAGTTCACCGCCGAGTCTCCCTCGCATGTGTCCGTCTACCGCAAACCGAGCACGCCCGCCGCGTCATAGGTTGCCGCGGATCGTGCGGGCCGCCTCGGGCAGCGCATCGAGCAGCTGTCCGGCGCTGATCGGAGCACCCAAGCTGGCCAGCCGGCCGGCCAGCCCGTGCAGGAAGGTGGCCGCCGTGGCCGCGCTCGGCGCCGGCAGTCCGGCGGCGAGCAGCGAGCCGGCCAGGCCGGACAAGACGTCACCGCTGCCGGCGGTGGCCAGCCAGGCGTTGCCTGAGCAGTCAACAGTGACCACCCCGGCCGGCGAGCTGATGACGGTCGCCTCGCCCTTGAGCAGGACGGTCGCGCCGAGGTCGGCAGCGGCCCGGCGGGTGGCCGCGATCCGGTCGTCGCCCACCTCGCCGGCCAGCCGGGCGAACTCACGGTCGTGCGGTGTCAACAGCGTCTCGGCCGAGCGGTCGCGGACCCACTCCGGGTGCCGAGCCAGCACGGTCAGCCCGTCGGCGTCGACCAGGACCGTCGCATCGGTGGCCAGGATGCCGCGGACGACCCGCTCGGCGTGGTCGTCGGTGCCCAGCCCCGGACCGACCACCCAGGCCTGCACCCGGCCGGCGTCGGCGGGCGACCCCTCGGTGACCACGACCTCCGGCCAGCGGGCCCGGACGGCGTCGGCCGCCGCGCCGGCGTAGCGAACCATGCCGGCAAAACCGCGGACCGCGCCACCGACGGACAGAACCGCCGCGCCACCGTAGGCCGCGGAACCCGAGGCCACCCCCACCACGCCGCGGCTGTACTTGTCGTCGAAAGGCCCCGGCTCGGGCAGCACCGCAGCTACGTCGCCGATGTCGGTCAGGGAGACGCGCGACTCGCCCAGGTACGGACCCAGGCCGATGTCGACGACATCCACCACGCCGGCATGGGCCTGGCCCGGCCCGACCAGCAGGCCCGGCTTCAGGCAGCCGAAGGTCACCGTCACGTCGGCCGGGAACGCCGCCGACGGTACCGCGCCGGTGTCGGCGTCGACCCCGCTGGGGACGTCCACGGCCAGGCAGACGGCCCCGGAGCCAGCCGCGGCAGCCGCCAGCGCCGCAGCGACAGGCCGCAGGCCGCCGCGGCCACCGATCCCGACAATGCCGTCCACGACCAGATCGGCTCCGGCCACCTGCGCCGGCTCGGCGGGCCGAATCCGGCCGCCGGCCGCCAGGAGCGCGACCAAACCCTCGGGATGCGCGCGGTCGGGCTCCAGCAGCAGGGCATCGACACTGGCGCCGCGCGCGGCCAGCCGGGCGCCGGCAATCAACGCGTCCCCGCCGTTGTCGCCGGCGCCGACCAGCAGCACCACCCGGGATCCGTACACGCCGGTCACCAGTTGAGCGCACCGGCTGGCCAGCCCCGCCGCTGCACGCTGCATCAAGGCACCCGCCGGCAACGTCGCCATCAGCTGCTCCTCGGCCCGCCGCACCGCCGCGACCGGCCACGCCCGCCTCACGCCTCGGCCACCACCATCGCGGAGGCGATCCCCCCGTCGTGCGACAGGGAGACGTGCCAAGAGGCGACCCCACGCTGCTGCGCCGCCGCGGCGACCGTGCCCCGCATCAGCAACTCCGGCCGGCCGTCCACAGTGGACAGCACCTCACAGTCATGCCATTCGAGCGCCGCCGGCACACCGAGCGCCTTGGCGACCGCTTCCTTCGCCGCGAACCGTGCGGCGAGCGACTCCGGGGCACGTGGCCGACCGGACGCGGTCACCCGCTCCGACTCGGTGAATAGCCGTTCGGCCAAGCCGGCGGTTCTGCGCAACGACGCCGCGAATCGGTCAATCGGCACGACGTCTACACCAACACCGACGATCACAGGGCGATCACACCCAGGAGCCTAGGACCGCTACTCCACGGTGACGGACTTGGCCAGGTTCCGCGGTTGGTCGACGTCGTTGCCCCGCGCGGCGGCGATCGCGCAGGACAGCACCTGCAACGGCACGGTGGTGAGCAGCGGCGCCAGCAGCGTCGGGATCGCCGGCAACGCGATCAGGTGATCGGCGTACGGCAAGACGTCTGCGTCGCCTTCCTCTGCTACCACGATCGTCCGGGCGCCGCGGGCCCGGGCCTCTTGCAGGTTGGACACCACCTTGCCGTGCAGCGAGCCGCGGCCGTGCGGCGAGGGCACCACCACGATGACCGGGGTCCCCGGCTCGATGAGAGAGATGGGCCCGTGCTTGAGCTCGCCGGCGGCAAACCCCTCGGCGTGCATGTAGGCGATCTCCTTGAGCTTCAGCGCCCCCTCAAGGGCCACCGGGTAACCGACGTGCCGGCCGATGAACAGCGCCTTGGGCGCGTTCACCAGTTGCCGGCCCAGCTCGCGCACCGGCTCCATGGTGGACAGCACCTGCTCGAGCAGCCGCGGGGTGCGCTCCAGCTCGCGGACGACGGCCGCCACTTCGTCGCCGTACTTCGTGCCGCGCACCTGGGCCAGGTACAGGGCGACCAGGTAGACCGCTACCACCTGCGTGAGGAAGGCCTTGGTCGATGCGACGGCGACCTCGGGACCGGCCCGGGTGTACAGCACGGCGTCGGACTCGCGCGGAATGGTGGAGCCATTGGTGTTGGAGATGGCCAGCACCCGGGCCCGCTGCTCTTTCGCGTGCCGCAACGCCATCAGGGTGTCCATCGTCTCGCCGCTCTGGCTGATCGCGATGACCAACGTGCACCGGTCCAGCACCGGGTCGCGGTACCGGAACTCGCTGGCCAGCTCCACCTCGCACGGGATCCGGTTCCAGTGCTCGATGGCGTACTTGGCGATCAGGCCGGCGTGATACGCCGAGCCGCAGGCGATGATGAACACCTTGTCGATCTCGCGCAGGTGCTCCTCGGAGATCCGGACCTCGTCGAGCATGATCTCCCCGGAGCGACCCAGCCGGCCGCGCAGGGTGTTCGCCACCGCGGCCGGCTGCTCCGCGATCTCTTTGAGCATGAAGAAGTCGTAGCCACCCTTCTCGGCAGCCGACACATCCCAGTCCACGTGATAGTCCTTGCCCACGGCGGGGGCGCCGTCGAAGCCGGTGATCGACACCGCATCCCGGCTGATCTCGACCACTTGGTCCTGCTCGAGCTCCACAGCGTCGCGGGTGTGCGCGATGAAGGCCGCGACATCACTGCCGAGGAAGTTCTCGCCGGTGCCCCGGCCGACGACCAGCGGACTGTTGCGGCGGGCACCGACCACCCGGCCCTCCAGCCGGGCGTGCACTGCCACCAGAGTGAAGGCGCCGTCTAGCCGCCGGCAGACCTGTCGCATCGCCTCAGCCAGGTCCAGTGAATTCCCCTGCCCGGACATGACCTCCTCCAGCAGGTGGGCCACCACTTCGGTGTCGGTCTCGGAGCTCAAACGGTGACCGCGCTCCTCGAGCTCGGCACGCAGCGAGCCGAAGTTCTCGATGATGCCGTTGTGAATGACCGCGATATCGCCGGTGCAGTCCAGGTGCGGGTGAGCGTTGCGGTCGGTCGGCGCACCGTGGGTGGCCCAGCGGGTGTGCCCGATCCCGGTCGTACCCTCGGGCAGGTGATCGGCCGCCACCGCCTCCTCGAGGTTGGCCAGCTTGCCGGCCCGCCGCTCCGTCGAGAGCCGCCCGTCACACACGATCGCCACGCCGGCCGAGTCGTACCCGCGGTACTCGAGGCGCCGAAGGCCATCGATGACGACGTCGAGCGCCCGCTGCTCCCCGACGTACCCGACAATCCCGCACATGGCTGCCGAGCCTAGCCCAGGGCCCCTCCCGCGCCGTGGCATCGCGCGGCTGCGGGTGTTCGACCGGACCGTCGAGCAGGTGCAGCGGTACGCGGACGCCTGGCGGGCGGCGAACACCACCGAACTTGCCGCCAGCGGCCCGCTTTGGGCGGTCCTGGGCGATTCCGCCGCTCAGGGGGTCGGCGCGGCCAGCATGCAGCTGGGGTACGTCGGGCAACTCCGCCGGATGCTGGAGGCCCGGGACGGGACCGAGTGGCGGGTAATCAACCTGTCCCGGTCCGGGGCGCGTACCCGGGAGGTCGTACAGGTGCAGTTGCCGGCGCTGGCGCAGCTCGGGGTGCCGCCCGACCTGGTCACTGCCGTCGTGGGGGGCAACGACATCCTGCATACCCGGCCGGCCCGTTGGCGTCGGGACATCGATGAGTTGGTCAGCCGGGTGCCCGCCGGGACGCTGGTCGCAACGGTGAGCCGTGGCCTCCGTGAACGCAAGGTCGGACCGATCAACGACTACCTGCTCGGCGCTGCGGCGCGGCGCGACCTGCCGGTGGCCGACATCTGGGCCCACACCGGCCCGCCGTACCGCGGCAAGTACGCCGACCCGCTGCACCCGAACGAGCGTGGGTACGCCGACTGGACCGCGGCGCTGGCCGCCGCCCTCGGCCTGCCGGCGGCGGGCGGGTAGCCGCCGACCAGCTCGCGTCAGAGCGCGACGGTCGAGCGTCCCTCGAGAAGTCGTTCGAAGTGCGCCACCGTGGCCCGGGCACCGGCCTGCGCCGAGTGGGCCTCGGCGGTGCGCCGGGCGTGGGCGCGCAGCCGGCGCAGCTCCTCGGGGCGATGCTCGATCAGATCGACCGCCCGGTTAATCACCCGGGCCAGGTCGGCGGGGTCGCCCGGTTCGGCCAGCAGACCGTTCTCGCCATCCCTGACCGTGACCGCCAGACCGCCGGTCCGCGAGGCCACCACGACGCACCCGGCCGCCATCCCCTCCAGGGCGACGAGCCCGAGCGCTTCGCGGATCGAGGGGACCACCAGGATGTCGGCCCGGGCCATGGTCGCGGCCACCTCGGCGAGCGGGACCTCGCCGCGCCAGGTGACCGCCAGCCGCAGCTGCCTGGCCAGGTCCTCGAGGTGGCCGCGCTGGGGACCGGCGCCACAGAAGGTGACCGAGAAGCGGTGGGCGGCCGATCGCGATGCCAAGGCCTGCAGCAGCGTCGCGGGGCCCTTGTGCGAGACCAGGTGCCCGACGAAGAGCAGCTCGAGCGGGACGTGCGGTTCGCCGCGGCCAGCCGCGAACAGCGACAGGTCGATGCCCGGACTGATCTCAGCGAGCCGCCTGGGCGCACCGATCAGGCCGTGCAACTCGGCGCTGAGGTATGGGCCGTTGGTCACCACCAGGTCGGCCCTCCGCAAGACTCCGCGGGCCAGGAAGCCGTCGAGCCGGCTGCGCTCCGGCAGTGACATCACATCCGACCCGTGCGCGAAAAGCACCAGGGGCGAGCGGACCGCAGCCGCCACCGGCCTGGCCAGCACCCCGGTGGGATAGGCGATGTGCGCCTCCACGATGTCGACCTGACGGCGGCCCCGCGCGGCGACCATGACCTTGGCTACCCGGCCGGCCAGCCGCAGGTAGCGCCGCCAGGGCGGCCCGCTGCCCGGCCCGATCACCGTCACCTCGTGGCCGTCGGCGCGCAGGGCCCGGACCCGGGCGGCGACGAAGACGCCGAAGCCGGGCCGGCCCTGGGTGGGCCACAGGTTCGTGACGACGAGAATGCGCACCGGCCTAGGAGACCGCGCTGACTGCCGCGACGAGCCGGTCCGCCACCTGCCGGGCAAGCTCCTCGGTCGGCGCCTCCACCATCACCCGGACCAGCTGCTCGGTACCCGACGGGCGCAGCAGCACCCGCCCGGTGTCGCCCAACTCGTCCATGGCGGCGGTCACGGCGGCAGCGACCGAGCCGGCCCCGGCCACTGCGGCCTTGTCGCGCACCGGCACATTGATCAGCACCTGCGGAAGCTGGTGCACCACCCCCGCCAGCTCGGCCAGCGACTGACCGGTCTGTGTCATCCGGGCCATCAGGTGCAGGGCGGTCAGGACGCCGTCGCCGGTGGTGGCGACGTCGGGCAACACGACGTGCCCGCTCTGCTCGCCGCCGAGTGACAGGCCGCGGGACCGCAACTCTTCCAGCACGTACCGATCCCCGACCGGGGTCACTGCGACGCCGATCCCGTGCCGGCGCATCGCCAGGTGCAGCCCCAGGTTGCTCATTACGGTCGCCACCAGCATGTTCTCCCGCAGGCTGCCGGCCGCCTGCATGCCCAGCGCCAGGACTGCCAGGATCTGATCGCCGTCGACCACGGACCCGTCCGCGGACACCGCCAAGCAGCGGTCGGCGTCGCCGTCGTGCGCGATCCCGATATCCGCGCCGGTCTCGACAACGGCGGCGGACAGCGGTTCGAGATGGCCCGATCCGACCCCGTCGTTGATGTTCACACCGTCCGGCTCAGCGGCCAGTGTGACCACCTTGGCGCCGGCCCGCTCGTACACCGCCGGCGCCACCGCCGACGCGGCACCGTGCGCGCAATCGACGACGAGGCGCAGCCCGTCCAGCGAGTGCGGCAAGGTGGCGAGAAGATGTTCGGAGTACTGCCCGACGCCGCCGGGCAGGTCCTGCACCCGGCCGATGTCGGCACCGGTCGGTCGCTGCCAGGACTCGCCCCGCCGTGCCTCGAGTGCGTCCTCCATGGAATCGGGCAGCTTGTGCCCGCCGCGGCCGAACAGCTTCACCCCGTTGTCGGGCATCGGGTTGTGGCTGGCCGAGAGCATGACGCCTAGGTCGGCCCCGTGTCGAGCGGTGAGGTACGCGACCGCCGGGGTCGGGAGGACGCCGGCCCGAAGCACGTCGGCGCCGGCACTGGTCAAGCCGGCGATCACCGCCGCCTCCAGCATGTCGCCGCTCCGGCGAGGATCCCGGCCGACCACCGCCAGCGGGCGGTCTGCGCTGCCCGCTTCGCGCAAAACGTGCACGGCGGCAAGCCCGATCGACAAGACCAGTTCCGGAGTCAAATCCCCGTTGGCCAGCCCGCGCACTCCGTCGGTACCGAAAAGTCGGCCCACGAGCAGCGCCTAGCGCTTCGAGTACTGCGGCGCCTTACGAGCCTTCTTCAGGCCGTACTTCTTGCGCTCCTTGACCCGTGGGTCGCGGGTCAGAAAGCCGGCCTTCTTCAGCGCCGGCCGGTCGTCACTTTCGACCTCGATGAGCGCGCGGGCGATGGCCAGGCGCAGCGCGCCGGCCTGCCCGGTGGTGCCGCCACCGTGGAGCAGGGCCAGCACGTCATAGGCCGTGCCGTGCTCGGCGTCCTTCTCGAGCAGGACGAAGGGCTCTTTGATGAGCTGCTGATGCACCTTGTTGGGGAAGTACTCCTCCAGCCGGCGGCCGTTGAGGCGGAACTGGCCGGTGCCGGGCTGCAGCCGGACCCGGACGATGGCCTGCTTACGCCGGCCGACGGTCTGGACGGGCTTCTCGACGGTACTTGCGCTCACACGATCCTCTTCGTCGTCATGGGTGCGCTACTGCGCGACCTGGGAGATCTCGTACGGCTCGGGGCGCTGAGCCTGGTGCGGGTGTTCCGGCCCGGCGTACACCTTGAGCTTGCTGAGCATGTGCCGACCCAACGTGGTGTGCGGCAGCATGCCCTTGACCGCCCGCTCGATGGCCCGCTCCGGGCGTCGCGCGAGCAGGTCGCCGTAGGGCACTGCGCGCAGCCCGCCGGGATATCCCGAATGCCGGTACGCCATCTTCTGCTCCCGCTTGTTCCCGGTCAGCGCGACCTTGCCGGCGTTGATCACGATCACGAAATCGCCGGTGTCGAGGTGCGGGGCGAACATCGCCTTGTGCTTGCCCCGGAGCAGGATCGCGGCCTGGCTGGCCAGCCGGCCCAGCACCACGTCGGTCGCGTCGATGACGTGCCACCGGCGCTGTACGTCGGCAGGCTTGGGGTGGTACGTGGGCACGGCCCTACCTTGTCTGGTGGTGATCTTGTCGTGGTGTTGGCCCCGGCACGCGAGCGGGCGCTGCGGGCAACCTGGCCACGATACCTGGCTCGCCGTCGGGGGGTCAAAGCCGGCGCCCTTACTAGTTGAGAGTTCAATCAGATGCGTCTACAGTAGGGAGTCCCAGAGAGAAAGGCCGTTCGGTGGGCATCTTCCGACTCAATCACGCTGTGCTCTACGTCCGCGACGTCGACGCGAGCGTCCGCTTCTACAGCGAGGTGCTCGGCTTCCGGCGGGTTGACATGACCCCGGAAGGCTTCCGCGGGGCGGCCTTCCTGCAGGCGCCCGGGTCGACCAACGACCACGACCTCGGCATGTTCGAGATCGGCGTCGGCGCCGGCCCATCCGGCGCCGGCCGGTCCAACGTGGGTCTGTACCACCTCGCCTGGGAGCTCGACACCCTGGCCGAGCTGGAGCTGATGCAGGGCAAGCTGGCCGAGGCCGGCGCCCTGGTGGGTTCCTCGGACCACGGGACCACCAAGAGCCTGTACGGCCACGACCCGGACGGGCTCGAGTTCGAGATCGTGTGGATCATCCCCGCGGCGCTGCTCACCGACGCCGACCGCGAGGCGCGCGTTCGGATCGGCAGGCTGGACATCGCCCGGGAGAAGAGCCGGTTCGGCGCCGACACGATCGGCGGTGTGGGGGTCTCGGTGCCGGCGCCGGCCTGAGCATTGCCGGCTTACCTCGCTGCCCGGGCCACCCGCCCCTCGTCCCAGACCGGCTCGGCCGACTCGTACACAGCACCATCGGCGCCGAAGATCAGGAACCGATCGAAGGCGCGGCCGAACCACCGATCATGTGTCACCGCCAACACGGTGCCCTCATACGCCTCGAGTCCCTCCTGCAGCGCCTCTGCGCTGGCGAGGTCGAGGTTGTCGGTCGGCTCGTCCAGCAGCAGCAAGGTGGCGCCGGCCAGTTCGAGCAGCAGGATCTGGAATCGCGCCTGTTGACCGCCGGAAAGCGTGCCGAAGCTCTGGTCGCCCTGCCCGTCGAGTTCGTACCGGCGCAACGCCCGCATGGCGCCATTGCGATCCATCCCGGAGCGCCGATCGTCGCCACGCCACAGGACGTCGACCAGCGTTCGGTCGAGCAGTTCCGGGTGCTCGTGCGTCTGCGCGAACAGCCCGGGCAGCACCCGCGCGCCCAGCTTCGCCAGTCCGGTGTGCGCCACTGGCGCAATGGGCAGACCGTCGACCGCCCCGGCGCCCTCACTGCCGCCCCGGGCCAGCAGCCGAAGGAAATGCGACTTCCCCGATCCATTGGAACCCAGGACGGCTACCCGTTCGCCGTAAAACACCTCGACATCGAATGGCCGCATCAGGCCGGTCAACTCCAAGTCTCGGCAGACCACTGCGCGCTTGCCGGTACGTCCGCCGCGCAGCCGCATCACGACGTTCTGCTCGCGGGGGCGCTCCTCCGGCGGCCCGGCCTCTTCGAACTTGCGCAGTCGGGTGACTGCGGCCTGTAGCCGGCTGGCCATGTCGGAGTTGTAGGCCGCCTTCTGGCGGTACATCAGCACCAGCGCCTTGAGTTTGGCCTGCTCCTCGTCCCACCGCCGGCGTAGTTCGTCGAGATGCTCGTGGCGCTCCGTCCGCGCGGCGGAATAGGTGGCGAAGCTCCCGCCATGCGTCCAGGCCGTACCGCCCTCCAAGGTGACGACGCGGGTCGCAGTACGGGCCAGCAACTCGCGGTCATGGCTGACGAACAACACCGTCTTGGCCGACTCGCGCAGCCGGTCCTCCAGCCACCGCTTGCCGGGAACATCGAGGTAGTTGTCCGGCTCGTCCAGCAGGAGAACGTCATCCGGCCCGCGGAGCAGGGCCTCGAGGGCCAGCCGCTTCTGCTCCCCGCCGGAGAGGGTGGCCACCGGCCGGGCGGCCGCGCGGTCGTAGGGAAGGCCGAGGGCAGCCACGGTCACCGTGTCGAAGAGCACCTCGGCCTGGTAGCCGCCGGCATCGCCCCACGTGGCGAGCGCATCGGCGTATCGCAGTTGGACCCGTTCGTCCGCACTGCCGATCAGCGCCAGTTCAGCCCGATCAAGCGCCTCCCCCGCGGCGCGGACCCGTGGTGGGGCGAGGGAGAGCAGTAGGTCGCGGACGGTGGAGGCGTCCCGGATGGACCCGATGAACTGCCGCATCACGCCGAGGCCACCGACGCGGGCGATGTTGCCGGTGGTCGGGCCCAGGTCGCCGGCGACGAGGCGAAGCAGCGTCGTCTTGCCGGTTCCGTTGGCGCCGACGAGGGCAACCTTGGCACCCTCCCCGACCCGCAACGACACGTCGGAAAACAGCACTCGGCCGTCGGCCAGCACAAAGGACACATTGGCGACGTCGACGTAACCCACCTTGGCAGTGTGCCCGCCCGGCCGTCGGGCGTCAGTTCACTTACCGGCTCCCCCTTGGTCCACGCGTAGAGTCCGGCCCATCGAACCGGGAGAAATCGATGACCGACTGGGCGGATCGGCAGGCCGCAGCGGCCGAACAGAAGGTGCAGCGAATCAAGGAAATCCAGGCCGAGTTGCGTGCCGTGGAGGTGAGCGGCAGTTCGCCAGAGGGTTCGGTGACCGCGACTGTCACCGGGCAGGGTCAGCTGCGCTCGGTCCACATTTCGCCGAAGGCATTCGGTCGCGCCGACGCGCCGGCACTCGGTCGGGCCGTGGTTGCCGCGATCATGGCCGCCAACACCGCCGCAACGGCGCTTTCCCGCGAGAAGCTGGCCGATGTGATCGACCTCGGCGCGGTCGACAGCCTGATGAGCTCGCTGTTCGAGGATTGAGCGCGCGTCAGCGCTCCGGCGCCCACATGCCCACGTTGTGCCGCTCAGCCTCGACAAACTCCTCGGTCGCCGCGTCGAGCGCGTCGCCGATCTCGTTCAACACCGCAATCAGTTCGCCGGCGGCGGCGTCCCACTGCTGCTGGGCGGAGGCGTAGCGCTGCGCCGCGACGCCGGTCCAGGAGCCGGCGAGCGGGGCGAGAAACCGGCGCAGGTCGGCTAGCCGATCCTCGAGCGACCTGGCCGTAGCCGCGACGTCGGCCCGCGCATCGCGCATGGCCTCGAACCTGACCAACAGCCCGTCGCCAACCCCGAATCCCGTCACTGCTGGTCCTCCGGCGCCGACGAACGCCTGGACCGCATGAGGTTGGCGGCGGCGAAGCCGGTGATCAGCACGAACAGGCCGGTGACCAGCCCGCCGACCAGGAGGGCCGGGAGTATGTCGCCGCGCCGGCCGGCCGGCTGGGCGACGTCGGGAGGCCGGGCAGCGGGACTGGCCGGCGGGCTCGCCGCCGGCGGCCCCGCCGGCCGGCCCAGCGGGTTAGCCGACACCGTGTGCACAGGCGCGGTCAAGGCGGCCAATGCGTCGACGACACCGAACCCGAACCGCGGATCCCGACCGCGCGGGCCGGCGTCACGGGCCGATCGGATCAGCCGGTTGATCACGTTGGCCGCCGACAGCCGCGGGAAGCGGGACCGGACCAGGGCAGCCACGGCGGACACCAGAGCGGCGGCGCCACTGGTCCCGGTGCCGAAACCGTAGCCGGTCGGTGAGGTCGGATCGGCCACCACTACCTGCTGCCCGGGTGCGGCGAGGACCACCTGCGGCCCCCGGACCGAGATGGCGGCGAAGAACCCGTGCCGGTCGATGGCCGAGACCGCGACCACCCCGGGATATGCGGCTGGGTACTGGACCCGCACCGCGCCGACGCTGGTGTTGCCCACGGCGGCTACTACCACGACATTGCGGTCCAGTGCGTAGGTGACTGCCGCTCGCAACGCCGGGGTGTCCGAGGGACCGCCGAGTGCGAGAGTCACCACGCCGGCACGATGGTCGACCGCCCACCGGATGCCGGCGGCGATCGAGGAGTCGTCGCCGACCCGGATCCGGACCGGCAGCACCCGAGCGTCCGGAGCCAGCCCCAGCACGCCGGCGCCGTGGCCACGACCATGGCCGTGACCCACGATCAGGCTGGCCACGCCGGTGCCGTGGCCGACGGTGTCCACCCGACCGTCGGTCTGGCCAGCGAAATCACGACCGGGCAGCACGGAGCCGACCAGATCCGGTTGGCTGGCCCGGACACCGGAATCGACGACGCCGACAACGACGCCTGCTCCTCGGGTGAGGTGGTTGGCCGGCGGCACCCGAAGCAACGCCAGATACCACTCATCGTCGCGGATGAGGTCGGCTGACGCCGACGCGATGGTGGTGCCCAGCACCGCGCCGGCGACGATGAAGGCGAGCACAGCCTGACGGAGGACGCGCCCCCCGGCACTGTGCCTAGTCGTCACCGAGCACGGGAGGCGATACCACGTCGTCGGGGCTCCAGACGTCATCGGTCTCGATCAGCCATGTCTTGCGCTTGCGCGAGTTACCCCCCCCGCCGCCGCCCATACCGCCACCCATCATGGGCGGGTAACCGCCGCGACCGGTCGCGGCACCCTCGCCCATCGCGCCCGGGGCACCTCGCCCCGCCATGGCCTCGCCGTCGAGAAGCCCCGCCGCACGGGCTTCGCCGCCGGGCCCGCCGGCGGCACCGCTGCTGCCCACGCCCTCGCCGGACAAGCCGAGGCCGTTCTCGCCGGCGCCGGGGAAGCGCCCCCCGATTCCGCGACCGCCGACACCCCCTTCGCCAATGACCCCGCTGCTCCCGATGTATCGCCCGCCGCCGGAGAACCGGCCGGTGCCGGCCGAGTTCTCGCCCAGCACGCCACCGGGCGGCACTCCGGCTCCGACCCGCCCGCCGGTGCCGGGGAACTCGGTCAGCCCCCCGCGGCTCCCGGCACCAGGGCGCTCAATGAGACCGCTGCCGCCGGCAAAGCCGCCGGCCCCCGCACCGAGACCGAGTAGGCCACCGGCACCGGCCAGCCCGCCGCCGGACAACCCGCCACCGGAGAGCCCGGCACTGCTGCCGCCGACCCCGCCGGGCAGCGACGGGCCGCCACCGAAGTCCCCGCCCGAGCCGGACACGGTAGAGCCGAAGCCGCCGAGGCCGGCCGGCGTGGTCCCGACCTGGGTATAGCCGGGCACGTAGGGGCCGCTCGAATCGCCGCTGCCCAGACCCGACCCCCCGTAGGTTTGTGCGCCCAAGCCGCCGACGCCCGAGCCGTTCCCACCGCCACCGGCTCCGACTCCGGAAGGGGCCGTGGTGCCGACGTACCTGGAGCTGCCGGCTGCGGTGGTTCCGGTGCCACCCGTCGGCGCCGCGGTCGTGTTGTTGTAGAAGCCGGCGGGTTGGCCGGCGCCGGCCACGCCAGCAGGTCCCGCATATTTCGGTGCCGGCGGGATCGAGCTGTCCGCCGCGCTGTACTTGTTCCCGAGGTCGGTCATCACCCGGACGGCATTCTGCTTCGCGTCCGCGGCCTGCTGGTCCTGGTAGGCCTTCGCGGCGAAGAAGCCGAGCCCGCCTACCGGCAAGGTCGCGAGCCCCGCGCCGATATCCACGGCGGTGCTCTTCTCGTACGGCGGCGGCATCGAGGACTTGGCCCGGGCGAGAGCGTCGGCCGAGTCGTACAGGGCGTCGCGAGTCTTGAAGGAGGTCTGGGCCGCTGCAAGCGAGGTGGTGGCCAGATCCTGGATCTTCTGCGTGTACGCCTGGGCGGCCGCGCCTTCCCAGGCCTGCGACAGGGCGTTGATGCCGTCCGTCAGGTCGGCGTGCCGGGAGGCGAGGGAGTTGCCCAGATCCTCCCACGACGCGGCTGTCGCCCGGACCGAGCCGGGGTCGGCCATGTCGAGCATGGCCTTGAGCTGCTTGTGGGAGTAGTTGTTGAAGTTCTCGCTGTAGGCGAGGCTCGGCTCACTGCCTGGGACAACAGCCATGGGTGTCTCCTACCCGCCCGCGCGCGTCGAGGCCGGCGTTGCCGCCGCCTGGCTCAGAGCCTGGGTCACGTCGTCGGCCTGCATTCGGTGGAATTCGTCGGTGCTGCCGTACTTCTTCGCGATGTCCTGAGCCGCGACCCGACCGATGGCGATGCCGTCGCGGACCTGCCTGAGCAACTCCCGCATGTCCGACATTGCCTTGGCGTGCCGCGCGGTCAAGCCCATGGCCTGGCCGAAGTTGCCCCATGCGGGACAGCCGTCGAGCCGCGCAGCGCTGCTCTGCATGGCGTTGATCTGGCCCTCGAGTTGATTCGCGTATTCCTGCAGCGAGCTCAACTGAACCCGGATCACCGAGTACGCGGCTCCCCCGCTATCCGCCATGTCGCGCTCCTTTCCGTCCCCCGGTCGACCCGAGTCCTTCGGTCACACAAGGCCAACGGCCCGGCGCCCCGGCGCACACCACAACTGGTGCGTACCGGGGGCCGGGCCCGCCGAACGCGAGGTCAGCGCCAGACGTTTGCGTTGGATGCCTCGGCTCGCTGGAAGTCTTCTGTCGCCGCGCCAAGCGCCTGGCCGATGCGGGCCAGGACGTCATTGAGATCTTGCGCGGCCGAGTCCCACACGCGTTGCTTGGCCTGGTAGTTCTGGGCCGCCGCGCCGCTCCAGGTGGACACCATCGGTGCCAGGAACGCCTTCAGGTCGGCCAGTTGGTGATTGAGGCTGGCCGCCGTCGACACGACGTCGGTCTGCGCCTGGTGCAGCGCAGAGAAAGTGACAAGAATTTCTGACATAGTCCTATGCTCCCTGTTCCGCTCAGCCCAGCGCACTGGTGATGTTGGAGAACGACGAGGCCTGGGTGTCGTTGGCCACGTGATAGGTCTGCTTCGAACTGGCAATTGCGTCCGCGATGTCGGCGAGCGCCCGGTTGAGCCGGCTAGCGTCCTCATTCCAGCGCAGATGCAGGGCGTGGAACGATGCCGCAGCGGTGCCCTTCCAGGTACTGGCGAGCGGCTCGAGGCGACCCATCAGTGAGGACAACTGCTGCTGAACGTGCTGGTTGACGTCATGCACGTGCTGCGACGCCTGCTGCATCGTGTCTAGCTGGGTGCCGTAGGAATCGGCCACGACTACACCCCGTCCCTTCCTGGCGGCCCACGCGGGGGCCCGTGATCGGCGCGTGCGGTGCACGAGCCGGGTCGAATGCCTCTCAGGTGACTAGCCTGGCCCTTCGGACGAAAACTGTCAAACCCTCACAGCCCGTTATATGGGCTTTCGTGGTGATCGAGGGCCCTAGAGCCAACCGATTTGGACCAACTGGTCCTCGGCCCGGCGACTGACCAGCATGCCGCGCCCAGGCGGCAGGGGGGCGGACCGGTAGCTGCCGAGCAGCGTGCCTTCGTCCTTGTGTGCCGACAGCACAAGGCCGGGCGAGCCGAGCTCTCGGATGCGTTGCAGCACGGGCTCGAACAGCGACCGGTTGGCCCCACCGCTGCGCCGCGCCAAGATGACGTGCAGGCCGATGTCGCGCGCTTGGGGCAGCAAGTCGGCCAGCGCGGCCAACGGGTTCTCCGCGGGTGTCACCACGAGGTCGTAATCGTCCACCACGAGGAAGAGCTCGGGCCCGCTCCACCAGGACCGGCTGCGCAGCTGCTCCGGGGTCACATCCGGGCCCGGCAGCCGGCGCTGCATCGAAGCCCGCACGTCGGCCAACATCGGCGTCAGTGCGGTACTGGCCGTGGCGTATCCGAGCAGGTGTTCGGAGTCCACCGTGTCGAGCAGGGTCCGCCGGTAGTCGGCGACGATGATGCGGGCCTGCGAGGTGCTGTACCGCTTCATGATCCCGGTGAGCAGCAGTCGCAGGAGCCCAGTCTTGCCGGACTCGACATCGCCGAAGCACAGGAAGTGCGGATCGGCGCCGAAGTCGATGTACACCGGGCCAAGGTCAGACTCCCGGATGCCGATCGGAATCCCGGCCGGCGAGGACTGCCGATCCGGCGCCGGCAGGCTGCCGGCCGGGTAGCGGGCCGGCAGCAGCCGCACCGGGGCGGCCGGCGGTTTCGTCCAGGCCTCGGCGATCGCCTCGACCATCTTGCTGGTCGCCTCGGACAGGCCGGCAGGAGAGGCCTGACCGTCGATCCGCGGTAGCGCCGTGAGTAGGTGCAGCTTGTCGCGGCTGAGTCCGCGGCCGGGGGCACCTTGCGGCACGTTGACCGCTGCGCGTCTGTCCACATCGGACTCGGTCGGATCGCCGAGGCGAAGCTCGAGGCGGGTGCCGTGCAGGTCTCGCAGGGCGGCTCGGATCTCGGCCCATCTGGTTGCCGCGACGACCACGTGGACTCCGTAGCTCAAACCGCGGGTCGCGATCGCCGTCACCGTCTGCTCAAGCTGTTCGTATTCCGTCTTGAAGGTGCTCCAGCCGTCGATTACCAAGAAGACGTCACCGAAGCGGTCTCCGGGCATCTCCCCGCGCGCCCGCCGGGCCCGGTAGGTCGCCATACTGTCGATGCCCTGCCGGACAAACCTGCGCTCCCGGCTCTCCAGCACCGTGGTGATCTCCGCGACCATCCGCCGGACCATCTCCTGCTCGAGCCGGGTGGCCACCCCGCCGACATGCGGGAGGTCGGCGATGGCGGACAACGACCCACCACCGAAGTCCAGGCAGTAGAACTGCACCTCTTCGGGAGTGTGGGTCAGCGCCAGGCTGGAAATCAGGGTGCGCAACGCGGTGCTCTTGCCACTCTGCGGACCGCCCACCACGACGCCGTGGCCGGCACCACCGGCGAGCTCCGCCCAGAGCAAGTCGCGGCGCTGCTCGAACGGCCGGTCGACCAGACCGAACGGCACCGTGAGGCTGCAGTTGCCGGGCCAGCCCACGGCACACAGGCCGCGGTCGCTGGTCACCCCGAGCGGCGGGAACAAGGAGTCAAGCGACGGGGGCTCGGTCAACGGCGGCAGCCAGACCTGGTGCGCGGCGGGACCTCGGCCGGCGAGCCGATCCACCACGACATCGAGGACGGTCTGAGGAACCGCGAGCGGCGGCGCGCTCTGTTGGACGACCTCGGCCGGGTCGATGACGTCGCTGTCGAACTCTCCCGGCGCGATGTAGGAGGTCAGGAACGGCACCGGCAACCCGCCACCGTGTGTCGCGTGCTCCTGCACCGCTCGGCCGGTATATGCACCGGAGACGTAAGCGGCCTTGAATCGAATGAGCGTCGACGTGTCGACCTTCAAGTATCCCGAGCCGGGCACCGACGGCAACTCATACGCGTCAGGAACGCCCAGCACCACTCGGCTCTCGGCGGCGGAGAACGTACGCAGGCCGATCCGGTAGGACAGATGGCTGTCCAGGCCGCGCAGCCGTCCCTCCTCCAGCCGCTGCGATGCGAGCAGCAAGTGGATGCCCAGGCTGCGGCCCAACCGGCCTATTGCGACAAACAGGTCGATGAAGTCCGGTTTGGCACTGAGCAGCTCACTGAATTCGTCGCAGACGACGAGGAGCGAGGGAAGGGGCTCGAGATCCGCGCCGGCCTGGCGAGCCCGCTCGTAGTCACGTACGGAAGCGAAGTTGCCGGCCGACCGCAGCAGTTCCTGCCGGCGGACCAACTCGCCCTGCAGGGCGTCGCGCATCCGGTCGACCATGGTCAGGTTGTCCGCGAGGTTGGTAATGACCGCGGCGGTGTGCGGCAGCTCGGCCAAGCCCGCGAACGTCGCGCCGCCCTTGAAGTCGATGAGTACCAGGTTCAGGGTCTCCGAGGAGTGCGTCATCGCCAGGCCGAGCACCAGCGTGCGCAGCAGCTCGCTCTTGCCCGACCCGGTAGCACCGATTACCAGACCGTGCGGTCCCATGCCCTCCTGGGCCGACTCCTTGAGGTCGAGGTCCACCGGCTCACCGCTCACCCCGACGCCGATGGGGAGCCGCAGGCGCTCCCGCGGGGCGCGCGGGCGCCACGTGACGGCGGGGTCGAGCTCGTTCGGATCGCCGAGGCCCAGCAGATCGGTGAGGCCGAGGTTGGCAGACAGCGGCTCCTCGTCAGTCCCGGTGCCGAGGCGCAAAGGAGCGAGCAGCCGCGCCAATGCCTCCGCCTGAGCCACCGACAGCCGGTCGGCTATCCCCAGCGGCTCCGTCCCCCCGTCGCCGAGGGCGGCCAGCCGGTCGCGGTCAAGTCCCAACCGCAGCGTCGACCGGGCGGAATCCGGCCGATCGCCTGCACCCGGCGGGACCAGCTCGATCAAGGTGACACCCAGGACACCCTCCTCGCTGGCCAACTGCGAGTCCGGCGTGACCGATCCACTGTCGACAAAGACCACCAGATGCGGACGGTCACCGGACAACGGCAGACCCGGCGTGAAGCGCGGGCGGTCAGCCAGGTCGGCCGCCACCAGTGCCTCCAACTCCTCGAGGCGAGCACCGACCATGCGCACCGGGCCGGCGGCGTCGCTGCGGCTGGCATGCTGCGCGTGCGGCAGCCACTTGATCCATTCCCACTCATGCCGGCGCTCTGCGCTCGCGCACACCCAGATCTGCAGGTCCTGCGGCGCGTGCAGGGTCGCCATCGCACACGCCATCGCGCGGGCCAATGCGGCGGTCCGGCCGCGTTCGCCGGCGATGGTCACCCGTGAGAAGGCGCGCAACGAAGCCGCGATGGGCAAGCCCGGTGTGGTCGAGTGCGTACGGACGAACCGGCGCAGCGCGCTGGCCGCCATGGGTTCGAGGTCCTCCACCGGCGCGCTCGGCGGGACGACCAGCCGGGTGGCGAGCCGCTGCGGCCCGAGCCCGAGTCGGACGTACCCGAAATCCTCATCAGCGTTGCGGCGCTCCCAGAGGCGCCGGCTCATCGCAGCCGACCACAGCGCGTCCGGATCGGGGTGCCGCCAGAACAGCGCCGACCGCTGCGCGACTGCCGCGGCCCGGGCCTGCTTGCGGGTCTGCGCGAGGTAGCGCAGGTAGTCGCGGCGCTCGTCGTTGAGCTCGGCCTTCTTGCCCATGGACGGCCGGCTCACGCTCATCCCCATCATGCCGATCATGGAGACGCCGAACAGCCCGCCGACGATGTAGGTCGTCGGGCCGCCACCCCGGCCGGCGAACATGAAGGCCATCGCGCCCGCGCCGGCCAGCATCGGGAGCATGTAGAGGATCTGGGTAAGATTCTGGCGTACCTGCGGCAACTCGGGAGGGGCCTGCAGGGCGATCTCCCCGCTGGGCAGTTCCGGCGGCGGGCGGCGGGGAGGCCGCCGGAAGACCACAGTGGTCACCTGGGAGGCTCCTCTCGCCGGTATTGCTAAGCGTACGTAATCGGCCGAACTACCCGGCGGGAGGGGATCTGCGAGGTGACGACGAGCGCGCAGACCGGGGTTGCGCGGGTGACCGTAGTCGCACCGTACACACGGGTCGACGTGGCCCTGCCGCACGCCGCGACGCTCGCCGAGCTGCTCCCCTCGCTGTTGCGGTTGGCCGGCGAGGACGTCGCTGATCGCGGAATGCTGCACGGTGGCTGGGCCCTGGCCCGGCTGGGGGAGCGCGCCCTGGACACCGGCCTGACGATCGAGGCGCTCGGGGTTCGGGACGGCGAGCTGCTGCACCTGCGGCCGCGGCGCGCCCAGATCCCGCCGCCGGTCTTCGACGACGTGGTGGATGCCATCGCCACTACCACCAACCAGCGGGCCGACAGGTGGCGAGCATCCACCACGCGCTGGTTCGGGCTGGTCCTGGGAGGCGGGCTGCTGACCGCCGGCGCGGTCGCGGCCGTCGTGGCCGGTCCGGGGCGGCTGCTCGTGGCAGCAGCTTGTGCCGGCCTGGCCCTGCTTCTCGTGCTGGCCGGAGCGGCGCTGTCCCGGGCGATGAAGGACAGTGCCGCCGGCACCGCGCTGGCGATCGCCGGCATGGCCTACGCGTTCAGCGCCGGACTGGTGGCCATCAAGGGCCCGGGCGCCGGCGGGCTGGGCCGGACCGAGCTTCTGCTGGGCTGCTCGGCCCTGACGGTCACCGCGGTGCTTGCGGCGATCCTGATCGGCGACTACCCGGCGGTGTTCGACGTCGGGGGCGGGATCGGGGTGCTCGGCGGCTTGGCAGCGCTGGCCGCGCTGGTCACCGACGTGTCCACTCGCGGTGCTGCCTCGGTCACCGCTGCGGTGACCATGTCGCTGGCCCCGCTGCTGCCGATCCTGGCTCTTCGGCTGGCCCGGCTGCCGCTGCCGCCGGTCCCGGCAGACGCGGCCGACTTCCAGGGCGACAGCGCCTCGTTGCCGGCCCCGGACACCACGAGTCGCGCGGAGCAGGCCGAAGCCCACCTCACCGGCTTGCTGGCCGCCTGCTGTGCCGTGGTCGGCGGCGCGGAGGTGGTGCTGGCGGTGTCCGGTCACACCGATGCCCGCATCCTCTGCGCGATCATCGCCGCCACACTGATGCTGCGGGCGCGGGTATACACCGACCGGTCCCAACGGATGCTGGTCCTGGTCGCCGGCCTGGTCGGCGGGGGCGCGCTGCTGGTCGGCCTGAGCGCAGCGGCGAGCGGCGCCAGCCGTCCGATCGGTGCTGTCGGCGCACTGCTGGTTGCCGGTGTCATCGCCATCATTGCTGCGTTGGTCGTGCCCGGCCGGCCGGCCTCCCCGTACTGGGGACGGGCGCTGGACATCGTCGAGGTCTTGCTCTTGGTCAGCATCGTCCCGGTGACGCTGGCAGTGCTCGGCAGCTACGCCTATGTGCGCGGCCTGGGCGGTTAGCCCGCCGGGTCGCCGATCAGCGAACTACAGACGGTCGCCGAGAAGACGGCGTTCGATGTCCGTCGCGGACAGCCGGAGGAACAACGGCTCATTGCCGGCGACCAGGGCGAGCCCGTCCTCGGGCGCATGGGCCAGCCGGGGGATGTGTCGCGGGTCGAGGTCGAGATGAGCGCACGCCCGGCGCGCCTCCGTCTCACCGCACCGCTGCAAGATGGTGAGGTGCGCAGCACGCAGGACGGGCGCGCCAGACTCGATGACCGCGGGGAGCAGCGTCAGTACTGTTCCCCAGGCCGCGGCTGCTCGCCGCAGGTCGGCCCGCTGCGAACCGGTGTCGAGCACCGTGAGCACGGGGCGCACCAGCGAACCGCCGCCGCTCGGCGACGAGCCTGGAGGTTCGAACGTGACCAGTTGTTGGTCGTCGCCCAAGGCGCCGGCCAGTGGTCGCCAGATGCTGGGCCGTGGGGTGACCACCCGAACTCGCGCACCGACCGCCAGGGCCCGGAACGCGAGCACCCGCACGATGAAGGGCTCACCGACCACGGCTAGGCGGGTCGGTTCGCCCCGGAACAGCCGCACCGGCACGGGGGCGCGGTCGTCGTCCAGCCCGACGACCAACCCGCCGCGGCCGGCCGGGCCCGCCAGCTGCACAAGGCCGGCGCGGGAAACGGAGTGTTCTCGCGGCCGGCGCAGCCGAAGTGGCTCAGCATGCAGGGCTGCCCCCGTTGACACCGGGTCCCCAGCGCTCATCGGGCCGACCCGCCGAGGGGCAGTGTCTCGAGGACCGCCGGCAACTGCTCCCCGTCGAGCCGCACCAACCGGGCCTCGTCCGCGATGTGCCGTAACTCCGCCTCGATCGCCTGCAATTCGGCCCGGCTGGCGCCGGCCACCCGCACCACGGCGCGGATGTGCAGGCCCCGGGCATCCTCGTCGGTCATCGTGAGGGAAACCGCGTTGAAGGCGCCGCGTACCTCACCCAGACGGGCCAGCAGAGGCTTGTCCCCGGCCCGCGACAGCCGCGACCACTTGCGCACCCAGAAACAGGCTTGCACCGTATCGTCGACGGCCCAGGCATCCCACCACTCCGCTGTTCGCGGCGCGCCTTCGGCGTTGCCCCTGGCTGCTGCGCCGGCCGCAAGTGCCAGCACCGCCAGCATCTCCTCCGCCGGCACCACCCGGGCGTCCACGCCGGCGATCTGCAGCGAGGTGGCAAGTCGGGACCGGGTGCCCAGCAGAGCGCGCTGCGCGCCGAGTGCTCCGCCACCTCGAGCCGCGACCGCGGCCGCGCAGTGCTCCGGGTCCAGCTTCAGCGCGATCCAGGTCGACCGCCGGGCCGGGACCGCCTCAGTGGACAGGCCCCGGTAGGAACGTACGCAAGGCGCATCGGGCGGCAGCGCCGCCGTGGGCGCCGGCACGGTGTGGACGAGGACCTGCACGCCGGCCAGCCTGACGTCGCGGGTGCGCAGCGCTTCGGCGACGATGCCCAACGGAAGCGGCGACCCGTCGGCCGCGTCGCCCGCGTCGGGTGCGGCCTCCACCGCCAGTAACACCGACCAGCACCTGCCGTCGGTGAGCATCCCCACCCGCGCCCCCGACCGGTCGGCAACGTCGGTCACCTCCAGCGCCGGCAAGAGTTCGCGCAGCAAGGTCAGGCGGGCATCATCGGTCTGCGGCAGCCGAGCCCGGCCGGCCCGGCGGCGGAAGTCGCGCCGGACCTGCAGTTCCTCGTACAGCCACCGGCCGTGCCATCTGCCGACGGCCAGCAGGACGGCCACGATGGCCACTGGCACGGCGGCCGTGAGCAGCCATAGCGACCGCGCCGCCGCCAGCGCTCCCGCCACGATGGCCAGCTCGCAGACGACGACCTGGGTGACGCCGATACCGAGCACCCGACCACGCCCGGGGCGAAGGTCGCTCGGGGCCGTGGGCGGAGCCGCGGAGGGGCCGGCCGCCGGCTGGGGCGGCGCGAGCGTGCCGACCGGGCCCCTATGCTCAGAAGTCATCGCGGTCCGGATCGGGGAGGTCGTATGCGCTCGCGGCGCGATCAGCTGCAGGCATATCAGTTCCTGCGCCGGCGGATCGTTGCGGCACTGCTGTCCGGCGAGCCGGACGCTCTGGACTCCCCCATGCGGCGAATCGTACGCACGACCTTCGCCGGGACGATGGTCGCGGTGATCCTGCTCGGCGGCTTCGGGTTCTTCGGCCTCATCCGCAAAGGCAGCGCTACATCGTGGAAGCACGGCAACTCGCTGATCATCCAGAAGGAGGACGGTGCCCGCTTCGTGTGGTTCGGCGGGAAGCTGCACCCGATGCTCAACTTCGCCTCGGCCCGACTACTGCTCGGACCCGGGGATCCCAAGTCGGTGTCGCGTCGATCGCTTGCGGGTGTGCCACGCACTCCCACTTTGGGGATCCCCCTAGCTCCGGACTCCCTTCCCGCCGCTCATGATCTGATCCGGGCGCCGTGGACGGTATGCGCCCAGACGAAGGACGGCAGGCCCGAGGTGACCGTGCTCGGCGGACTGCGACCGAACTCCCCGTCTTTGACGGCCGACGAGGGACTCGTGGTCACTGCCAGCACGCAGCCGAACGCAGACAAGTTCGTGGTCTGGCGTCAACAGCTGTTCCGGGTCACCGATCCACGGCTGCTCGCTCCGCTGTTCGTCAGCGCCCCGCCGATCCGGCCCGTCGGAGCGGCCTGGCTCACCGCACTACCCCGGTCCAGCGATCTGCGCTTCCCCGACATCGCCGGCCGTGGCCACGTGGGGCCGGCCATCGGTGCGCGCCGTACCCGGGTAGGCCAGGTCGTCTTCGTACACAGCGGTGTGGGGGCCGACCACTATTACGTCGTCCTGACTGGGGGGCTGGCCCCGATCAGTGCCGGCGTCGCCGAACTCCTGCTCTATGACCCCAAGAACAAAAGCACCTACCCCAACGGTCGGCCGCTGGCGCTCCAGATCGGCGCCGGGGAGTTCACCAGCGCGTTCCACCTGGGCCCGCTGCTGTCCGTCAACAGCTACCCCGACCGGCCACTGAAGCCGGCCGGCATCCCTAATGGCGCGGTCTGCGCGAGCCTTGCCGGTACGGGGTCGAGCGCAGATGTGGCGGTGTATTCGGTGCCCTCCATACCGGAGGCCGCAGCCGATGCGGTGCGGGTGCCGGCGCCGGACAGCGGTCAGGGGCCGGCCCTGGCCGACCGGATCTACCTGCGCCCAGGCAGCGGTGCCGTCGTCCGTGCGGCGCCGCAGCCTGACATCACCACGGGCACAATGTTCTTTCTCAGCGACCAGGGCACGAAGTTCCCGATCGCGGACGCCGCCGACCTGGAGCGGCTGGGCTACGGCAAGGTGTCGCAGCCGGTGCTGCCGCCGAGTTTCCTGGATCTGTTCCCGACCGGCCCCACCTTGTGCCGCAACGCCGCGGCGTTGCCGATAAACGCCGGCCGTGCGGCTGTCCTGTCCGCCTGCTCCGCGCAGCACTGACGCACCGCCGACACGACACAACACAAGGCCCGCACCTACCTCGCCGGTGGCGAGAGGTACGGGCCTGCGGGTCCGCGAATGATCGTGGGGCTCGCCGCTGCTAGGGCCACATGCTGGTGTTGGCCTGCTCGGCACTCTGCGCGTTCTGCAGTGCTTGATCGACGCACAGGCCGAGACTGTTCAGCGCAGCGTTGACGTCGGCGAAGATCTTGTTCCACTCAGCCTGATAGCCCTGCCACGCGGTGGCGGCGGTGCCCTGGGTCCAGGTCTGACGGAGCCTGTTCATGAAGCTGTTGACCTCTTCGTGCGTGCCGTTCAGCCGGCTTGCCGCCGACGTGATGTCCGCCTGAGCAGCGGCGATGCCGCCGAAGTCGTACTTGAACGCGCCCTCTGCCATGATTCTCCTCGAGATAGATAAACGTCGGGTGCCGCCCGAGAAACCGGCATTAGGGGTTGAGCACGCCGTCGAAACGGTTCAGCGACTGCTGGCTCGCCTCTTCGTTTGTCACGTAGTTGGTGTGGGTCTGCCCCAGAACCGTGGAAATCTCGGCTAGGCGCTGGTTGTGCTGGCGGGCAACGGAATCCCACCGCTGCTTGGCGGAGAAGAAGCTGGCCGCCGCGGGGCCTTGCCACAGACCGGGGAGCGAGGAGAGCTGGTTCATCAGCTGGTTCATCTGCGCGTTGATCTCATCGTTGGCGCTGGCCATTTGGCCGGCCACGGCCTTGACGTCGTTCGGGTCAACTTGATAGCCGGCCATGTGCGCGGGCCTCCCTTGTCCGGGTTGCGCTCTTCCCCCACCGTGGAGGACGCAACCGACGCAAAAGCAACGTATTTGCGTCAGTTGCCCCGAGTAGACATAAGGTTTAGCACAGCCGCGATGGCGGGTCAACGCGAGCGCCGCGCCCGGAGCGCCACCGGATGCCCCGTGTTGCGGGGGGATGTCCGGGGTGATACGAAGTGCTACGCTACCCGGTGGCCGTACGCGGGCCGGGAGGAGGGATGCGATGAGCGGACCTCCAGGCGGCCTTGGGTATCAGATCACGGCCTCGGCGTTGGACCGTGCCCGTCAGGTCTTCGATGCTCAAGGGCAGGAAGTGACCGCCCAGCACGCGCAGTTCCGAGGCGAGGCTGCCCTGCCGGACAGCGCCTTCGGGAACCTGCCGCAGTCCTATGACTACGCAAACAAGTACCAGGCGTTCTACAAGCAGATCCAAGACGATCTCCAACGACTCCAAGAGTCCCTGACCGGCTGTGGGGATCGGTTGGGTGCGTGCGCCGAGAACTACCGCGCGGCCGAGGCGGCCAACGTCTTCCCCGGCCAGCCCGGCCACCCCTGAGCGTGCCGGGGGCGGCCGATGCGCGATGACTGAGAGCAAGCCCGGCGCGCTGCAGGAGATCTACGGGATGCTGTTCAATCCCGGCGGCGATGTGGGCGCACTCCATCGTGCGGCGGCGACCAGCCGCAACCTCGCCGGCGATCTGCGCCGCGTGGTGGGGTCGGCCCAGGTCACCGCCGAGGACCTCAAGGTGCAGTGGCAGGGCCCAGCCGCGGATGGCTTCCAAGGTGCCTGGGGGAAGTTCCACCCATCGGTGATGGAATACACCGGTCACCTCGACGACCTGGCCAAGAGCCTGGACTCGGTTGCCAAGAGCATCAAGGAAGCCCAGGACCAAGCCCGCAAGTTCGCGATCGAGATCGGTGCGACGCTGGTCGCCGGCGCGGTGATGACGTTCTTCACATTCGGCTTCTCTGACGTCGCCGCTGGCGCAGCCGTCGAGGCCGACATGGGGATGCTGGCCCTGGCAATGGAACGGATCGGCGCGCTGGTCGCCGGCGAGGCCGGGGCGCTCGCGGCCCTGGAAAGCGCGATGGCCACCACCGCCATTCGGATGGGCGCCGGCGCGCTCGGGACCATCATCGGATCCGCCGGCATCAAGGCCATCGTCCACAAGCAGAACCCGTTCGACCCGGCGAACTGGGATGCCAAGGACGGCAGCAACATTCTCAATGGCGCAATCCTGACCAGTGTGATGGGCGGGGTTGCCAAGACCCGAGCCGTCTCTTCGCTGCTGGACGGGCCAGGTGAAACGGTCAGCACCATGCGGCAGGTGGCCGGCGGTGCCGGCGCCGGCCTGCTCGGCGGCAGCACGGGTGCGGCGCTCGGGCAGTTCTGGCTGGACGGCAAGTCACTGACCGACCTGGGTGCGTGGGGGAAGGTGGCCGCCAGCGGCGGGATCGCAGCCGTGGCGGGGGGCGCGACCGGCTTTGGCCTGTCCAAGCTCGGCGGCAAGACGGGCTCGATGGAGGACCCGGTCCTGCCCGCCGGCGAGGAGCCACTCGGGACGCTGCCGAGTAATCCCAACCAGCTGCAGTTGCCTGGTTTCGAAGATCCGCCGACGCTCTTCTCGACCAAGGATTTCCCGGTCAATGGGGTCGAGCCCGTAGCGGGCTTCCCGACCCGGCCCTTGGGCATCGCCTTCGACAAGGGCGACCTCACCCGAGCCGGCACCAGCCTGCCGAACACGGCGGCGTCCTACGCGATCTTCCGCCCGGGTCTCCCGGACGTGAAGCCGATACCGGGCGTGCCGCCGCCGTTGCAGCCGGCGCCGAGCCTGCCACCGGCAGCACCGCCACCACCACTGCCGTTGCCGCCGCCGCTGCAGCCCCCGGGCCTGCCGACGCCGGCTCCCACGCAGCCACCAGTCCAGCCGCCTCCGCCGGTAACGCTGGGCGGCGGCACACATGTCCTGACGCCCACCGACACCCTGTGGGACCTGGCTCACCGGGTGTACGGCGACGGTTCGCTGTGGCCGCAAATCGCCGCAGCCAACCCGGGCCTGCCCGACCCGCACGCCTTGGTGCCCGGCACTGTGATCAACATTCCGCCGCTGCAAGTGCCGCCACACACCGTGCCCGCGCCGGTTACCCACGCCGGCCCGACCCAGGACACCCCGTACATGGTTCGGTCCGGCGACAACTTGTGGAACATCGCCAGCCGCGTCTACGGCGACCCCTACGACTTCCGGCTGATCGCGGCCAGGAACAACATCGCCGAGCCGTTCCTGATCAGGCCCGGCGAGATCGTGATCCTTCCGCCGCTCCCCCAGCCGGCGAACGCACACTAGCTCGACAGCGAGTCCTCACCGGCCCGTGTGCACATTGATCTCGCGGTCGTACACGTCGCTGGTGAAGCGCAGCGTGCCGGCAATTCGGTGATGGACCTCCGCGCGCAGGAACCATCGCACCGAACAGTCGGGCGTCACCAGCGTCGGGCAGGCGTTGGGCGGCAACCGGACCGCGAAGGGGAACTCCGCCGGTCCGGACAGGTCCACCCGCTTGGCCACCGTCAGCGCGGCAACGCGCCACCAGCGACCGGTGCGGCTGCCACCCGCGATCGAATGGTCGGCGGCCACGACGCCGGCCACCGCGCAGCGTAGGTAGACCACCACGCGGTGGGTCCGGAGCGGCCGATGTGGCCGGATCAGCAGCGTCCCGACCAGGGTGTCCCCCGGTCGGGCGTGTGCGGCGCGGATGAGCAGTTCCAGGTCACAGCGCCGGAAGGCCCGCACCCGCACCCGGCCCTCGCAATCGCGGTTGACCACCCGGTCGGAAACCAAGCGCACGCTGACCTCGTCGGCGACGCTGCCGCTCCCGGCCAACCGGACCTCTGCGCGGACGAGAAATTCCACTGCGGCGCCGGCGGCTGCGCTGCCGCCGTGCCCGGAGGGGCTGGTGGTGCGGCTGTCCAGCGAGACGGTGCGCTCCACGACGGCGCCGGCCGACAGCATCGCCGGCATGGGCAGCGCGGCGTGAGCCAATTCGATGACCCGACTGCGCCGGCGGCCGCTGCCGAGAGGTACCTCGACGCCCTGATTCGCCCAGCTGCGCATCGACTGTCGCAGCGCGACAGAGCCGGCCTCCACCCGGCAGTCGCGGGTGGCCGCCACCCGGACAATCGCGACCACCGGCTGCCCCACCAGGTACTCCCGGTGTACCGGGAGCACGCTGACCGCGAGGGGGCTGCCCACTGCGGTGCCGCTTCTCAGATGCCGCCGGCCCGGCCCGGTCGCCACCGGCCGGCGCGGCCGCGTGGGATGACGGCCGCCACGACGGCGATCAGCAGGGCCAGCACTCCCGCGACCGCCGCCGCGGCCAACGCGCGGTCTCGGACCCGGTGGTCCAAGGCTGGCCGGGACACCGGAACCGCGGCTTGCAACGGCGCCGGCGACCGGGCCGCCGCCGCGCCCTCGGCGGGGATCACGGCGGTGACAGCGTGGTAGGGGTTGACGATCCCGGCACCCAGCTTGGCGCCCCCCACCCCGACCGGTGGCACGTCGGCCGTGTTCATGATCCGGGCAACCACCTGCGCGGCGCTCAAGTGCGGGTAGTAGGCCCGGACCAGCGCGACGGTGCCGGCGACGTACGGGGCGGCGAAGCTGGTCCCGCTCTGCGTCACGTACAGGCCCTTCGAGCCGCCGTTCGGGCCGGTGGTGTCCACGTCCTTGCCGGGCGCGGCCACCTTGACATACGACGCGGCGTGCGATTGATCGGCCCGCTTGTCGTCCCGGTCGCTGCTGGCGACGGCGAGTACGCCGGGATAAGCGGCGGGATAGTAGATGGCGTTCGGGTCATCCTGAGTGGGGTTGTTCGGATCGTCGTTGCCGGCGGCCGCGACAACGACGACATCGTGAGCCATCGCGAACGCCACGGCAGCGCGCAGCACCGGAACGTCCACCGGCGTGGTGGCGGAGATATTGATGACCTTCGCGCGAGCTCTGACGGCGAGCCGGATCGCGGTCGCCATGCCAGCCGCAGTACCGCGCTTGGGGCCGAACGCCGGCTGATCGGTCTGCCTGATGGAGTACACCCGGGCGCCCGGGGCTACCCCGTGGAAGAGCAGGCCGGGCAGCGGCCGGGCGACGATGATCCCGGCCACGCCGGTCCCGTGACCGCTGCAGTCCGCTGTGGAGGGTCCGCCCGGCTTGCCGAGAACGTCCGGGCCGCCGATCACCTGACCCTTGAGCTGCGGGTGCCGCACGTCGACGCCGGTGTCGATGACGGCGACCAGGACGCCCTTGCCGGTGGTCAGGCCCCACACGCGTTCCGGCTGGATCCGCCGCAGCGACCAGGGCGTCCCCGCGAGGACCCCGGGCTTGGTATGTACGCAATTGCTCTCACCAGCCGCGCGACCCGGCCCAGCCGGCGCCCACGGCGCGATCACCAGCGCGGCAACTGCGACGAGCAGCAGCCGCCCCCCGCGTCCGGTCACCCTGCGATGGTACGAGGAGCTCGGCGCCGGCGAGTCCGCCGGGCCTGCACGGCGAGCTCATCCGGCCGCGGGTATCGGACCCCGACCAGGGTGAGCCCGTGCGCCGGCGCGACCGCAACCCGGGGGTCGCGCACCTTGCCGGCGAGCACCTCGGCCGGCCAGGACGGATCCTGCCGCCCGGCGCCCACCGACAGCACCGCCCCGACCAGGCTGCGGACCATCGCCCGGCAGAAGGCATCCGCCTCGACCGCCGCGACGAGCACATCGTCGTCGGGAGTCCACTCCAGCCGGTGCAGGGTGCGGATCGTGGTGGCACCCTCTCGAGGACGACAGAAGGCGGCAAAATCGTGTTCGCCGAGCAACGCCGGCACTGCCTGTTGCATCGCGGCGAGGTCGAGCCGGCCAGGCCAGTGCAAGGTGTCGAACCGCCGGAGTGGTTCCACACCCCACTCGGTCGCAGCGATCCGGTAGGCATACTCGCGAGACAACGCCGAGAACCGCGCGTCGAATCCATCCTCTGCCGCGGTGATATGCCGCACCCGGACATCTGGGGGAAGCACGCCGGCCAGTCGGCGACGCAGCGTCGGCGCGTACTCCTGCCAGAGTTCGCTCGGCAGGTCGCAGTGCGCCACCTGGCCCGTCGCGTGCACGCCGGCGTCGGTCCGGCCGGCGACGGTGAGCTCGGCCGGAGCCCGCAACACGGTTGCGAGCGCCTGTTCGACCGCGCCCTGAACCGTGCGTTGGCCGGGTTGCCGTGCCCAGCCGGCGAAGTCGGTGCCCTGGTAGGACAGCTCCAATCTCACCCGGACGAGCCCGGTGAGGTCCCCGACTGCGGTCAGGACTCGGGGTCCGAGTCCTCCTCGGCCTCGGCCGGCGGATCTGCCGGCTGGCCGGGTGCGGAGAAACCGGCCCGCTCGGCGTCAGCGGCTGTCGCGAACCACACCTCGGGAATCGTCTGCTCGTACCACTGGCTGTCCGGGGTGTGGTACTTCATCGAGTCGGCGTTGCCCTTGATCGGGAATCCGGCTGGTTCGCTACCGTCCTCGAGCGGGGCGGCACTGCCCGGGCCGTACGGCAACTCCTCCGCTGCGGCAACCTGGGGCTTCCGGTCCCGAGCGAACCTGGTGCCACGTGAACGCTCCGCCTCGCCCACGACGGACGCCTTGGCGGTCACCGCCTCGACCAGCTCGATCACGGCCATCGGAGCGTTGTCGCCTTTACGCGGGCCGATCTTGACGATGCGCGTGTAGCCGCCCTTTCGGTCGACGTAGCGTGGACCGATATCGGCGAACAGGGTGTGCACAACGCCCTTGTCGCGGACCACGGTGAGCACCTGCCGGCGCGCGTGCAGGTCGCCGCGCTTGGCGAAGGTGATCAGCCGCTCTGCCAGCGGGCGCAGCCGCTTGGCCTTGGTTTCGGTCGTCGTGATCCGACCGTGCTCGAACAGCGCGGTGGCCAGGTTGGCGAGCATCAGGCGCTCGTGCGCCGGGCTACCGCCGAGACGGGGACCCTTGGTAGGCGTGGGCATTGTCGGGGAACTCCTGTTCCGCTATGGGTGATCGGCTCGCACTAGAGCTGCTCGGTCTCGGCGTAGTCCGTGCCGTCGTAGGCGTCGTCGCTGAAGGTGTCCACCACGTCCCGGGGGTCGAAGCCGGGCGGGCTGTCCTTGAGGGCCAGCCCCATCGTGGCCAGTTTGACCTTGACCTCGTCGATCGACTTCGCCCCGAAATTGCGGATGTCGAGCAGATCGGCCTCGCTCCGGCCGATCAGCTCACCAACCGCGTGTATCCCCTCACGCTTGAGGCAGTTGTACGAACGCACGGTCAGGTCGAGTTCCTCGATCGGCAGCGCGAGATCTGCTGCCAGGGCGGCATCGGTGGGCGACGGGCCGATGTCGATGCCTTCTGCGGTCTCGTCGAGCTCGCGGAGCAAGCCGAACAGCTCGACCAACGTCGACCCGGCCGAAGCGATCGCCGTCTGCGGCGCCATCGACGGCTTGGTCTCGACATCCACGATCAGCTTGTCGAAGTCGGTGCGCTGCTCGACCCGGGTCGCCTCGACCCGGTAGGTCACCTTGAGCACCGGCGAATAGATCGAGTCGACCGGAATGCGCCCGATCTCCTGTCCCTCGCGCCGGTTCTGCACCGCGCTGACGTAACCGCGACCCCGCTCGACGGTGAGCTCGATCTCCAGCTTGCCCTTGCCGTTGATGGTCGCGATGTGCAACTCGGGGTTGTGCACCTCGACGCCGGCTGGTGGGGCGATGTCAGCCGCGGACACGGTGCCGGTGCCCTGCTTACGTAGGTACATGGTCACCGGCTCGTCGCTGTCGGAACTGACGACCAGTCCCTTGAGGTTCAGGATGATCTCGGTGACATCCTCCTTGACGCCCGGCACGGTGGTGAACTCGTGCAGGACACCGTCGATCCGCAGGCTGGTAACGGCCGCGCCAGGAATTGACGAGAGCAGGGTGCGGCGCAGCGAGTTGCCCAGCGTGTAGCCGAACCCAGGCTCCAGCGGCTCCACGGTGAAACGAGACCGACAGTCGGTGAGCTTCTCCTCGCTGAGCGAGGGGCGTTGTGAGATAAGCACGGAAATCCTCCTGTTCGCGGGCGCCCGCCATATGACGCCTCACGGCTGGTGCGGCCGACCCGGGCATCTGTCTACCTGGGACGGTTCGGGCACTACTTCGAGTAGAGCTCCACGATGAGTTGTTCCTGTACCGGCGTGTCGATGACCTGCCGAGCCGGCATGCCGTGCACGAGGATGCGCATCTGATTCGACAGCACCTCGAGCCAGGCTGGCGCCTGGCGGTCGCCGGCCTCGGCCCGGGCCACCACGAACGGCGTCATCTCGCGTGACTTCTCACGTACATCGATGATGTCGTTCACGCCGACGCGGTAAGACGGGATGTCGACCTTGCGGCCGTTGACCGTGATGTGGCCGTGGGTGACGACCTGCCGGGCCATGTCGCGTGACTTGGCGAAACCCGCGCGGTAGACGACGTTGTCCAGCCGCGACTCGAGGATCTGCAGCAACACCTCGCCGGTCTTACCGGTTTTGCGGTTGGCCTCCGCGTAGTAGCCACGGAACTGCTTCTCCAACACCCCATAGATCCGCGCGCACTTCTGCTTCTCACGCATCTGCAGGAGGTATTCGCTGTCCTTGCTGCGCCCGCGGCCGTGCTGGCCGGGTGGGTAGGGGCGAACCTCGATCGGGCACTTCGGCGACTCGCACTTGGCGCCTTTGAGAAACAGCTTCATCTTCTCGCGGCGGCAGCGGCGGCAGTCAGCACCGGTATAGCGGGCCATAAGTGTGTGTCTCTCCTGTCGATCCGGCTCAGACGCGCCGGCGCTTGGGCGGCCGGCAGCCGTTGTGTGGCATGGGGGTGACGTCCTGAATGGACCCGACCTCGAGGCCGGTCGCCTGCAGGGAGCGGATCGCGGTCTCCCGACCCGACCCGGGGCCCTTGACGAACACGTCGACCTTGCGGACGCCGTGCTCCTGAGCCTTGCGCGCCGCACTTTCTGCGGTCATCTGGGCGGCGTACGGGGTGGACTTGCGCGACCCCTTGAAGCCGACATGCCCCGCCGAGGCCCACGAGATGACGTTGCCCATCGGGTCGGTGATCGACACGATCGTGTTGTTGAACGTGCTCTTGATGTGCGCATGGCCATGCGCGATGTTCTTCTTTTCCTTACGCCGAACCTTCTTGGCGCCGGTGCGGGTCTTAGGAGGCATCGGGGCGTCCCCGTCTCATAGCCGGCGCCGGGCCGGTCGCGGTAAGCGTCACTTCTTGCCCGCCTTCTTCTTGCCGGCCACGGTCTTCTTGGGGCCCTTGCGGGTGCGGGCATTCGTGTGAGTCCGCTGGCCGTGCACCGGCAGGCCGCGGCGGTGGCGGATGCCCTGGTAGCAGCCGATCTCGACTTTGCGTCGGATGTCCTGCGCGACTTCGCGGCGCAAGTCGCCCTCGACCTTGTAGTTCGCGTCGATCCAATCCCGCAGCGCGACAACATTGTCGTCGGTGAGGTCCTTTGCTCGGATGTCTGGACTCAGGCCGGTACGAGCGCAGGTCTCCTGCGCGCGGGTGCGGCCGATCCCGAATACATACGTCAGGGCGATCTCCAACCGCTTGTCGCGGGGGAGGTCGACGCCGGCTAGGCGTGCCATCAGTGGGCGGACTCCTTGTCAATCGCGAAGGTCTTCCTCGTCCCGGTCCCCGCCGGCCCGCGCGGGGCCCCGGCCTCCGACCGGGGGTGATCGGCGGCGGATCGCTCCGCCGCCGCTGGGACGCGGCTGTCGAACGTGGCTCAGCCCTGCCGCTGCTTGTGCCGCAGGTTCTCGCAGATCACCATGACCCGGCCGTGCCGGCGGATCACCTTGCACTTGTCGCACATCTTCTTGACGCTGGGCTTGACCTTCACGGCGATCGGTTCTCCGTTACTTGTAGCGATAGACGATGCGGCCGCGGGTCAGGTCGTATGGCGAGAGCTCCACCACGACGCGATCCTCGGGCAGGATCCGGATGTAGTGCTGGCGCATCTTGCCGCTGATGTGAGCCAGGACACGGTGGCCGTTTTGCAGCTCCACCCGGAACATCGCATTGGGCAGGGGCTCGACGACCCGGCCCTCGATCTCGATGGCTCCGTCCTTCTTCGGCATGTCCTTCTTTCGTCAACGTGTCTTGGCTGTGTCCGTGCTGGTGCAGCGCCGATCAGGGTGAAATGTGGTCGGGGCCAGATCCGCGGCGTGCCGAAGCGGGCGCCCCTGCGCCAACGTCCGAGTGTACGGGGTCGCCGCACCCAATACCAAGCCGGGCTTAGCCGACCCGATTTGGCCTAGCCGACCGGCTCCCGGCTGGTCAGGGACGCCCCGAGGCGGCTACGGCCCCCGTCCAGGGCTGTGAGCACCCACGGCCCGTCCTCGGTCAGCACAAATGTGTGCTCGAAGTGCGCGGCGAATGAGCCATCGGCCGTGACGACCGTCCAGCCGTCAGCCAGCTCGACGGTGGCCGGTGAGCCGACGGTGATCATCGGCTCGATGGCCAGGGCCATCCCGGACACAATCTTCGGTCCGCGCGGGCCGCGGCCGTGATTGAGCACATGCGGGTCCTGGTGCATCTCCGTACCGATGCCATGACCCCCGTAGTTGTCCACGATGCCGTAACCGGCCGGCGCGACGACCTGCTCGACGATGCTGCCCAGGTCGCGGATCCGCATCCCCAATCGAGCTTGAGCGAAGACCGCCCACATCGACTGCTCGCACACCGCCATCAGCCGCTGCAGCTCGGGCGCGACCTCCCCGACCGGAACGGTGATCGCCGAATCGCCGTGCCAGCCCTCGACGATCGCACCGCAGTCGAGGGAGATGATGTCTCCCTCACGCAACCGCTTGGTCGGCCGCGGGATGCCGTGGACGATCTCCTCGTTGACGGACGCGCAGATCGAGCCCGGAAAGCCCCGGTAGCCCTTGAACGACGGCACGGCGCCCTGGCCGCGGATCGATTCTTCAGCCAAGGCGTCGAGGTCGGCGGTGGCGACGCCGGGTGCTACCGCTTCTCGGAGCAGCGAGAGGGTACGGCCGACTACCAGACCGGCCTCGCGCATGAGGGCGATCTCGTCGGTGCTCTTGATCTGGATCATGTCAGGTGCAGCCTCTCAGCCACCATACGGACGGATGGCGTCGATCGCACGCTCGGTCACGTCCTCCACCGGTCCGGTCGCATCCAAGCCGACGAGCAGCCCGCGCTGAGCGTAGTAGGCGATCAGGGGGGCGGTCTGGTCGGCGTAGACCTCGATGCGGTGCCGCACGGTCTCCGGCAGGTCGTCGTCACGCTGGAACAACTCCCCGGCGCACCGATCGCACACCCCGTCCCGGCTGGGGGGGTCGAAATCCAGGTGCCACACATGGCCGCAGCCGCGACAGGTGCGCCGGCCGGACAGCCGGCGGACCACCTCGTCGTCATCGACCACCAGCTCGAGCACGACGTCGAGCTTGCGCCCCATGTCCGCCAGCATCGTGTCCAGCACCACGGCCTGCGTGACCGTACGCGGGAATCCATCGAGCAAGAAGCCGTCTATCGCGTCATCCTCGGCCAGCCGGTCCCGGACCATATCGATGGTCACCTCGTCGGGCACCAGGTCGCCGGCATCCATGTACTTCTTGGCCTCGAGGCCCAGGACGGTGCCCTGGCTGACGTTGGCCCGGAAGATGTCGCCGGTGGAGATCTTGGCGATCGAGGCGTGGGCGGCGATGAACTGGGCCTGAGTTCCCTTGCCCGCGCCGGGCGGGCCGACGAGGACGAGACGCACTAGCGGAGGAAGCCCTCGTAGTTGCGCTGCATCAGCTGGGATTCGATCTGTTTCACCGTCTCGAGGCCGACCCCGACCATGATCAGGACGGCGGTGCCGCCGAACGGGAAGTTCTGGTTGTTACCGCTACCGGTCAGGCCGAGGAAGAAGTTCGGCAGCACTGCGACGATGCCGAGGTAGATCGAACCCGGCAGCGTGATGCGGGACAGGATGAAGTCGAGATATTCCGAGGTCGGCTTGCCCGGGCGGATGCCCGGGATGAAGCCGCCGTACTTCTTCATGTTGTCGGCGACCTCGGTCGGGTTGAACGTGATGGCGACATAGAAGTACGTGAAGAAGATGATCAGCAGGAAGTACGTGGCTATGTGCACCCAGCTGGACTGGTTCACCAGGTAGCGGGTGATGAACTTCGACACCTCGCCGGGCTTGTTCTGGTTGCCCAGGTTGGACAGCAGCTGCGGCAGGTACAGCAACGATGACGCGAAAATAACCGGGATGACGCCGGCCTGGTTGACCTTGAGGGGGATGTAGGTGGACGTGCCCCCGTACATCCGGCGGCCGATCATCCGCTTCGCGTACTGCACGGGAATCCGGCGCTGGCCCTGCTCCAGGAACACGACCGACGCGATCACGACGAGACCGAACACGCAGATCAGGCTGAAGACGAAGCCACCCTTGCGCAGGATGTTGCCGCCCTCGGCCGGGATCCGGGCGGCGATCGAGGTGAAGATCAGGATCGACATGCCGTTGCCGACGCCGCGGTCGGTGATCAGCTCGGCCAGCCACATGATCACGGCGGTGCCGGCGGTCATCACTGTCACCAGGGTGATCAACCGGAAGATGGAGGCGTCCGGGATGATCTTCTCGGTGCAGTTGGGGAACAGGTTGCCGCCGCGGGCCAGCGCGATGATGCCGGTGGACTGCAGGATGGCCAAGCCCACGGTCAGGTAACGGGTGTACTGGGTGAGCTTGTTCTGGCCGGCCTGGCCCTCCTTCTTCAGCGTCTCCAGGCGCGGGATCACCACCACCAGCAGCTGGATGATGATGCTCGAGGTGATGTACGGCATGATGCCGAGCGCGAACACCGACAGCCGCAGCAACGCACCGCCGCTGAACAGGTTGATCAGCGTGTAGACGTCACCGCTACTGCCCTTGGTGGCCTGACCGATGCACTTGGTGATGCTGCCGTAGGAGACGCCCGGGGAGGGCAGCGTCGCCCCGAGCCGGTAGACCGCGATGATGAAGAGGGTGAACAGCAGTTTTCGGCGCAGGTCGGGCGTCTTGAACGCCTTAACGAACGCGGTGAGCACGTATCCTCCTGCGCGCCGGACGGGAGATCCGAGGGTCAGCGGTCAGTTCGTCCCCACGGGCTCACGTGGAGACCGAGGAGCCAGAGCACGACTCTAACAGCCGGCGCGGCGCCGCAACCCGGCCGCAGCGGGTCAGACCGGCTGGGCGCTACCGCCGGCGGCGGCGATCTTGTCCCGTGCGCTGGCAGAGAACGCGTGCGCCCGGACGTCGAGCTTCACCTCGCCCAGATCGCCGTTGCCGAGCACCTTGACCAGCTCACCGCGGCGGACCGCGCCGGCGTCGGCCAACTCGTCCGGGCCGATGCTGCCGCCCTGCGGGAAGAGTTCGGCCAGCCGATCGAGGTTGACCACCTGGAATTCGACCCGGAACCGGTTGCGGAAGCCCTTGAGCTTGGGCAGCCGCATGTGAATGGGCATCTGCCCGCCCTCGAAGCTGGCCGGCACCTGATAGCGGGCCTTGGTGCCCTTGGTGCCGCGACCGGACGTCTTGCCCTTGGAACCGTCGCCGCGGCCCACTCGAGTCTTCTTGGTGTGCGCTCCGGGAGCGGGGCGCAGGTGATGGACCTTGAGGGTCATCGGTTAGTCGACCTCCTCGACGGTCACGAGATGGGTCACGGTCGCGACCATGCCGCGAATCTCCGGCCGGTCCTCCTTGACCACGACGTCGTGCATCCGCTTGAGGCCCAGCGAGCGCAGGGTCTCGCGCTGGTTTCGCTTGGCCCCGATCAGCGAGCGGGTCTGGGTGACCTTGAGCCGCGCCACCGACATCACCCGACCCCGGCTCGGGCGCGCAGCATGGCCGCCGGCGCGACGTCCTCGATCGGCAGGCCGCGGCGGGCCGCAACCTCCTCAGGCCGGGAGAGCCCACGCAGCGCGGCAACCGTGGCATGCACGATGTTGATCGGATTGGACGAGCCCAGGCTCTTGGACAGCACGTCATGGATGCCGGCGCATTCCAGCACGGCGCGCACCGGACCGCCGGCAATGACGCCGGTGCCTGGGCTGGCCGGGATGAGCAGCACCACGCCGGCGGCCTTCTCGCCCTGCACCCGGTGCGGGATGGTGTGGGCGATCCGCGGCACCTTGAAGAAGTGCTTCTTGGCCTCCTCGACGCCCTTCGCGATCGCGGCCGGCACTTCCTTGGCCTTGCCGTAGCCGACCCCGACACTGCCGTCGCCGTCGCCGACGACGACCAGCGCCGTGAAGCTGAACCGCCGGCCGCCCTTGACCACCTTGGCAACCCGGTTGATCGCCACGACGCGCTCCAGGTGTGGCGACTTCTCGGCGGCCGCTCCGCCCCGGCCACCGCCCTGGCGGTCGCGGCGGTCAGCGCCGCCAACGGTGCCGCCGCGGCGTTGTGGTCCTGGCATCAGGCGTCCTCTCGATCGTTGGCACTTGTCATCAGAATGTGAGTCCCCCTGCGCGGGCCGCATCGGCAAGCGCGGCGACCCGGCCGTGGTAGCTGTTGCCACCCCGGTCGAACACCACCGCGGTCACGCCGGCGTCCTTGGCCCGACCGGCCAGCAACTCGCCGACCTGACGCGCCCGGGCAGTCTTGTCGCCGTCGCCGGCCGCCCGGATCGACGCGTCCAAAGTGGACGCCGAAACGAGGGTACGCCCCGCGAGGTCGTCGACCACCTGCGCGTAGATGTGGCGGGCCGAGCGAGTTACCACCAGCCGAGGTCGGGTCGCCGTGCCGCTGATCTTCTTGCGCAACCGGAAGTGCCGGCGGGTGCGCGCCGTCCGCCGGTCGGCGGCGACCCCGCTCGCCGGGGACTTGCGGAGCAGCGTTGCAGCCATTACTTGCCAGCCTTTCCGGCCTTGCGGCGCACTACCTCGCCGGAGTAGCGCACGCCCTTGCCCTTGTACGGGTCGGGTTTGCGCAACTTGCGGATGTTGGCGGCGACCTCGCCGACCTTCTGCTTGTCGATGCCGCGCACCGAGAAGCGGGTCGGGGTCTGCACCTCGAACGTGATCCCCTCCGGCGCACGAACCGGGACGGGGTGGCTGAATCCCAGCGCAAACTCCAAGTCGCCGCCACGGGCCTGCACGCGGTAGCCCGTGCCCACGATTTCGAGGTTCTTCACGTAGCCCTCCGTGACCCCGAGGACCATGTTGTTCACCAGCGTGCGGGACAGCCCGTGCAAGGACCGGCTGCTGCGTTCGTTGTCCGGCCGTGAGACGACCAGCGCCCCGTCGTCGCCCCTGGCGATGCTGATCGGTTCAGCGACCGTGTGGCTGAGCTCGCCCTTGGGGCCCTTCACGGTGACCCGCCGGCCGTCGATGTCGACGTCGACACCGGCCGGCAGCGGGATGGGCAGTCGTCCGATACGGGACATGGAAGCTCCTCCCCTACCAGACGTAGGCGAGGACTTCCCCGCCTACTCCCCGCTTGGCGGCCTGCCGGTCGGTCAGCAGCCCGGTGGATGTCGAGATGATGGCGACGCCGAGGCCGCCGAGCACGCGCGGCAGCCCGCCGGCCTTGGCATACACGCGCAGCCCGGGCTTGGACACCCGGCGCACGCCGGCAATGCTGCGCTCGCGGTTGGGGCCGTACTTCAGGTCCAGCACGAGCACCTGGCCGACGGCACCCTCGGGCGCCTCCTGCACGTTCCAGCCGGCGATGTAGCCCTCCCGCTGGAGGATCTCAGCAATGTGCGTCTTGAGCTTGGAATGCGGCATCACCACTCGGTCGTGGTAGGCCGAATTGGCGTTGCGCAGCCGGGTCAGCATGTCGGCGATCGGGTCGGTCATGGTCATCGGGGGTCGTCCCTTCTTGCCGTGGTCCCCGCGTACGGGCCGGCGGCAAAGCGGAGTGCGGGCATGACGCGGCTCACCAGCTCGACTTGGTGATGCCGGGCAGCTCGCCGGCATGCGCCATCTCGCGCATGCAGATGCGGCACAGCCCGAACACGCGGTAGACGGCGCGCGGCCGGCCGCAGCGTTGGCAGCGGGTATAGCCGCGCACCTTGAACTTCGGCTTGGCAGCGGCCTTGTTGACTAGGGCTTTCTTCGCCATCTGGCTCAGTTCTCCCGGAAGGGGAAGCCCAGGTGCCGCAACAGCGCCCGACCCTCCTCGTCGTTGTGTGCGGTGGTCACGATCGTGATGTCCATGCCGCGCTGGCGGTCGATCCTGTCGACGTCGATCTCGTGGAACATCGACTGCTCGTTCAGCCCGAACGTGTAGTTGCCGGAGCCGTCGAACTGCCGGGCCGACAGGCCGCGGAAGTCACGGATCCGGGGCAATGCGACGGACAGCAGCCGGTCGAGGAACTCCCACATGCGGGCACCCCGCAGCGTCACCTTGGCGCCGATCGGCATCCCCTCGCGGAGCTTGAACTGCGCAATCGACTTGCGGGCCTTTTGCACCAGCGGCTTCTGGCCGGTGATCGCGGTCAGATCACGCACCGCGCCGTCCATCAGCTTGGCGTCCCGAGCGGCCTCGCCGACGCCCATGTTGACGACGATCTTGACCACGCCCGGGACCTGCATGACGTTGCCGTAGGAGAACTCCTCGCGCAGCGCCGGCAGAATCTCCTCGCGGTAGCGGACCTGCAGGCGCGGCCGGGACCGCTCGGTCGTCGGCGTGCTCATCAGATGTCCTTCCCGGAGCGGCGCGACACCCGCACGGTGCGGCCGTTGTCGTCCTTGCGGTGGCCGATGCGAGTGGGATTGCCGTCGGTGTCAACCACCATCACCTTGCTGGCCCTGATGGCGGCTTCCTGGGTGACGATCCCGCCGGTCTTGGCGCCCCGCTGGGTCTGGCTGATCTTGGTGTGCTTCTTGATGCGGTTGACGCCCTCGACGATGATCTTGCCGGTCCCCGGGTAGGCCTGGATGACCTTGCCCTTCTGCCCGGCGTACGACCCGCTGATCACCTGTACGGTGTCGCCCTTCTTGACCTTCATCGACGCCATGTCAGAGCACCTCCGGGGCCAGCGAGATGATCTTCATAAAGCGCTTGTCCCGCAGCTCGCGGCCGACCGGCCCGAAGATGCGGGTCCCGCGCGGGTCACCGCCGTCACGGATGAGCACAGCGGCGTTCTCGTCGAAGCGGATGTAGGAGCCGTCCGGGCGGCGCTTCTCCTTGACCGTACGGACCACGACGGCCTTGACGACGTCGCCGCGCTTGACACCCGCGCCGGGGATCGCGTCCTTGACCGTGCCGACGATGATGTCGCCGATGCCGGCGTAGCGCCGGCCCGAGCCACCGAGCACCCGGATGCACAAGATCTCCTTGGCCCCGGTGTTGTCGGCCACCCGCAGCCGCGATTCCTGCTGGATCACTGGGCACGCTCCACAATTTCCACGACCCGCCAGCGCTTGGTCGCCGACAGCGGCCGGGTCTCCATCAGACGGACCCGGTCGCCGACGCCGCACGCGTTGGCCTCGTCGTGGGCCTTCAGCCGGCTGCTGCGCCGCAGCACCTTGCCGTACAGGGGGTGCTTGACGCGGTCCTCGACGACGACGATCACCGTCTTGTCCATCTTGTCGCTCACCACGAGGCCCTCGCGGGCCTTGCGGTAGCCGCGGCCGGAGGCCGGACCGGGCTCGGGTGCGGTGCTCACTGGCTGCTCGCTCTCACTCATGCGGACGCCTCGCTGGGCGCCACGGTCAGGCCCAGCTCGCGCTCGCGCATCACGGTGTAGATCCGGGCGATCTCCCGGCGGACGGTGTGCAGCCGGGCGTTGTTGTCCAGCTGGCCGGTGGCCACCTGGAAGCGCAGGTTGAACAGCTCCTCCTTGGACTCGCGGAGCCGCTGCATCAGGTCGTCGTCATCGAGCTCGCGCAGGTCGAGAGCCTTTTGGTTCGCTGCACTGGCCATCACTCACCCACCTCACGACGGACGAACTTGCACTTCATGGGCAGCTTGTGCATCGCGCGCCGCATCGCCTCGTGTGCGATCGGCTCCGGCACGCCGGCCAGCTCGAACATCACCCGGCCGGGTTTGACGTTGGCGATCCACCACTCCGGCGACCCCTTGCCCGAGCCCATCCGGGTCTCGGCCGGTTTCTTGGTCAGCGGTCGGTCCGGGAAGATGTTGATCCACACCTTCCCGCCGCGCTTGATGTGCCGGGTCATCGCGATCCGGGCCGACTCGATCTGCCGGTTGGTGACGTAGGCCGGCTCCAGCGCCTGGATGCCGAACTCGCCGAAGGTCACCCGGGTGCCGCCGGTCGCGGCACCGGTCCGGCTGGGATGGTGCTGCTTGCGGTGCTTGACCCGGCGGGGTACGAGCATGGCTCAGCCCTCCGGTGCCGCGTCGGGCGCCGAAGCGGTCGGCTCGTCCACGGCGGGGGTGGGAACCGCCGGCGTGGTGTCGTCGGGCTGCGTTTCGGTCGGCTGGCTTTCGGTCGGCTGGACCTCGGTCGGGGTGGCCTCCGCGGGCTGCTGGTCGGGCTCGACCGGAGCCGGCGCGACCTCGGTCGCCTCGACTGCAGGCGCCTGGACCTCCGCGACGTCTGCCTCGTCGGGCTGCTCGTCCACGAGGGGCGCTGCGGCAGCGGCCCGGCCGGCCTCGGTGCCCGACGGCGTGGTGCCGCTTGAGCCAGATCGCCGCGGCCGCTGCGGCCGCTCCCGACGCTGCTGGCGTACCGCAGCCTCGGCAGCCTCGCGCTCGGCCCGCGACTGGACGACGTCGCCCTTGTAGATCCAGACCTTCACGCCGATCCGGCCGAAGGTGGTCCGCGCCTCGTACATGCCGTAGTCGATGTTGGCCCGCAGCGTGTGCAACGGCACCCGGCCCTCGCGGTAGAACTCCGAGCGGGACATCTCGGCGCCGCCGAGCCGCCCAGAACACTGGACCCGGATGCCCTTGACACCCGGACTCTTCATCGCCGACTGCATCGCCTTGCGCATCGCGCGGCGGAAGGACACTCGCGACGACAGCTGCTCAGCCACGCCCTGCGCGACCAGCTGCGCGTCGGCCTCGGGCCCCTTCACCTCGAGAATGTTGAGCTGCACCTGCTTGTTGGTCAGGGTCTCCAGGTCGCCGCGAATCCGGTCGGCCTCGGCACCCCGGCGGCCGATGACGATGCCCGGGCGGGCGGTGTGGATGTCCACCCGGACCCGGTCCACCGTTCGCTCGATGTCGACGCGCGAGATGCCGGCCCGCTCCATGCCCTTGGACATCATGCGGCGGATGGCCACGTCTTCCTTGACGTAGTCCTTGTAGAGCTTGTCGGCGTACCACCGGGACTTCCACTCGGTGGTGATGCCCAGGCGGAACCCGTGGGGGTTGACCTTCTGACCCACTAGCGGGCCCTCCTCTGCTCGGTGTCGGCTGCCTTCGCAGTCGACTTCTTGGCCGCCTTGGCCGGCTTCTTGGCCGGTTCGGCTCGCTTCGTGGCCTGTGCGATCGTGGCTGCCTTCGTCGCCTTGGTCGCCGCGGCCGGCTTGCTCGCCTTGGCGGCCTTCTTCGGGGGCGCCGGCTGCGCCTTGCGGCGGCGGGTCGGAAGCACCCGCTTTCGGGTCGCCTTCGCGGCCTTGGTGGCCTTGGCCGTTGTGGCCGCTTTCTTCCTCGCCGGCGCCTCCTGCGGCTGGGCGCTGACCACGACAGTGATGTGGCTGGTCCGCTTGCGGATCCGGAAGGCCCGGCCCTGGGCTCGCGGCCGGAAGCGCTTGAGCGTCGGGCCCTCGTCGACGTACGCCTCCGTAACAACGAGGTCGTCACGGTCGAGGCGCTCGTTGTTCTCGGCATTGGCAACCGCGCTGGCCAGCACCTTGCGGACCTGCTCGCTCGCCGCCTGCGGCGCGAACTGCAGCACCGCCAGGGCCTCGCCGGCGGCCCGGCCCCGGATCAGGTCGATGACGCGGCGCGCCTTCATCGGCGTGATGCGGACGAAGCGTGCGGTGGCCGCGGCGCCGGGGAGGTCGAGCGTCCGGTCAGGCACGGCGGGCCCTCCGGTCGTCGCGGATGTGGCCGCGGAAGGTGCGGGTCGGGGCGAACTCACCGAGCTTGTGGCCGACCATTGCCTCGGTGACGAAGACGGGGACGTGCTTGCGCCCGTCGTGCACCGCAAGCGTGTGGCCGAGCATGTCGGGGATGATCGTGGAACGACGCGACCAGGTCTTGATCACGTTGTGGGTGCCCTTCTCGTTTTGCGCGTCCACCTTCTTGAGCAGGTGGCCGTCGACGAACGGGCCCTTCTTCAGACTGCGCGGCATGTCAGAGGTCCCTTATCGCTTCTTGTTGGTGCGACGACGGCGGACGATCAGTGCGTCGCTCGCCTTGTGTCGGCGGGTACGGCCTTCGGGCTTGCCGCCGGGGTTGACCGGGTGCCGGCCGCCCGAGGTCTTGCCCTCGCCGCCACCGTGCGGGTGGTCGACGGGGTTCATCGCGACGCCGCGCACTGTCGGGCGCTTGCCCTTCCAGCGCATCCGGCCGGCCTTGCCCCAGTTGATGTTGGACTGCTCAGCGTTGCCGACCTCGCCGACCGTCGCCCGGCAACGGACGTCGACATTACGGATCTCACCGGAGGGCATCCGCAGTTGGGCGTACGGGCCGTCCTTGGCGACGAGTTGGACGCTGGCGCCGGCCGAGCGGGCGATCTTCGCTCCGCCGCCGGGCCTCAACTCGATCGCATGTACGACAGTGCCGACCGGGATGTTGCGCAGCGGCAGGTTGTTGCCGGGCTTGATGTCGGCCGACGCCCCGCATTCGACCGTGGCGCCCTGGGCCAGCCGGTGCGGCGCGAGGATGTAGCGCTTCTCGCCGTCGGCGAAGTGCAGCAGCGCGATCCTGGCGGTGCGGTTGGGGTCGTACTCGATATGCGCGACCTTGGCCGGCACGCCGTCCTTGTCGGCCCGGCGGAAATCGATCAGCCGGTACGCGCGCTTGTGCCCGCCGCCCTGGTGCCGGACGGTGACCCGGCCGTGCACGTTGCGACCACCCTTGGAGTGCAGCGGACGGACCAGCGACTTCTCCGGCTCGCTGCGGGTGACCTCGACGAAGTCGGCGACACTGGCGCCACGGCGGCCCGGTGTCGTCGGCTTGTACTTGCGGATGCCCATGTCTCGCAGTCCCGTCAGCTCTTGGTCGTCGTCGTAGTGGTCATCGCGGTCGACTTCGCGGATGCGCTCATGTGACCGGACCCCCGAAGATCTCGATGCGGTCGCCCGGCGCAAGACTCACCACAGCGCGCTTGGTGTCGTTGCGCTGGCCGAAGCCGTTGCGGCTGCGCTTGCGCTTGCCCGGCCGGTTGAGCGTGTTGACGGTAAGCACCTTGACGTTGAACGCCTGCTGCACAGCGATCTTGATCTGGGTCTTGTTCGCGTCCGGCCGGACCAAAAAGGTGTACTTGTTGCCGTCGAGCAGGCCGTAGCTCTTCTCGGAGATGACCGGTCGCAGCAGCACGTCACGCGGGTCGGAGCTCATCCGGTCCCCTCCTCGTCACTGTCCGCGTCGACCACGGGGGCCGATCGACCGCGCGTGACCCCGGACAGGAAGCTGTCGAGCGCGTCCCGGGTGAACACCACCTCGTCAGAGATCAGCACGTCATAGGTGTTGAGCTGGTCGGGAGCGATCACGTGCAGCGCGCCGGCGTTGCGCAGGCTCTTCCAGCCGAGGATGTCGGCGCGGTCGAGGACGACGAGGACGTGGCGGGCCTCCGTCACGGCCCGCAGCACGGCGAGTGCCGAACTGGTCGAGGGCACGTCGCCATCGAGCAGGGTCGACAGCACGTGCACCCTTCCCCCGCGCGCCCGGTCGGAGAGCGCGCCGCGCAACGCCGCGGCCTTCATCTTCTTGGGCGTGCGCTGGGCGTAGCTGCGCGGCGACGGGCCATGGACCACGCCGCCGCCGGCGAACTGCGGCGCCCGGCTCGACCCCTGGCGGGCCCGGCCGGTGCCCTTTTGCCGGTACGGCTTGGCGCCGCCACCACGCACGTCGCCCCGGGTCTTGGTCGACGAGGTGCCCTGGCGTGCGGCGGCAAGCTGGGCGACCACCACCTGGTGAATCAGCGGCACGTTGACAGCCACGTCGAAGACGTCGTCCGGGAGGTCGACGGTGCCCGACTTCGTCCCGTCGGGGGTCACCACGTCTAGGGTCGACATCGCTACAGCGCCCCCTTCACGGCAGTTTCCGAACCGCCTTTGGCGGCGCTCCGGACAAGTACGAGGCCGCCCCTGGGCCCAGGCACCGCGCCCTTGATCAGCAGCAGACCCGCGTCCGCATCCACGGCGTGCACGGTGAGGTTCTGCGTGGTGACCCGGGCGTGGCCCATCCGGCCGGCCATCTTGGTGCCCTTGAACACCCGGCCGGGAGTGGCGCAGGCGCCGATGGACCCCGGCGAGCGATGCTTGCGCTGGGTGCCGTGGCCGGCGCCCAGGCCGTGGAAGCCGTGCCGCTTCATCGGGCCGGCGGTGCCCTTGCCCTTGCTGGTCGCTGTCACGTCGACCGTCGCGCCGGCCGCGAACACCTCGGCCGTCACCTCTTGGCCGAGCTCGTAGCTGCCGGCGTCGGGAGTGCGGATCTCCACGACGTAACGCCGCGGCGTCACACCGGCCCTGCCGAAGTGCCCGGCCAGCGGCTTGGTCACCTTGCGCGGGTCGACGGCCCCGAAGGCCAGCTGCACGGCCGAGTAGCCGTCCCGCTCCGGCGTACGGACCTGGGTCACCACGCACGGACCGGCCCGGACGACGGTGACCGGGACCATCCGGTTGCCGGCGTCGAAGACCTGGGTCATGCCGAGCTTTTCGCCCAGCACTCCCTTGATCTGCCCTCTTGGGTGCGTCATGTCGGCTTGCCTCTACAGCTTGATCGCGATGTCGACGCCGGCGGGCAGGTCCAGCCGCATGAGCGCGTCCACCGTCTTGGGCGTCGGGTCGAGGATGTCGATGAGCCGCTTGTGCGTGCGCATCTCGAAGTGCTCCCGCGAGTCCTTGTACTTGTGCGGCGAGCGGATGACGCAGTAGACGTTCTTCTCGGTCGGCAGCGGCACCGGGCCCGCGACCTGCGCGCCAGTACGGGTCACCGTGTCGACGATCTTGCGCGCCGAACTGTCGATGACCTCGTGGTCGTAGGCCTTGAGCCTGATGCGGATCTTCTGTTCCGCCATGATGACGTGGTGTCCTGTCCTCGGGTGTCGCTGCGAGCGGGAACTACTTGTTGATCTTGGTGACGCGGCCGGCACCGACGGTGCGGCCACCCTCGCGGATGGCGAACCGCAGGCCTTCCTCCATGGCGATCGGCTGGATCAGCGCGACCGCCATCTCGGTGTTGTCGCCCGGCATGACCATTTCGGTGCCCTCGGGGAGGGTCACCACGCCGGTCACGTCGGTGGTGCGGAAGTAGAACTGCGGCCGGTAGTTGTTGAAGAACGGCGTGTGCCGGCCACCCTCGTCCTTGGACAGGATGTAGACCTGCGCGTCGAAGTCGGTGTGCGGGGTGATCGAACCCGGCTTGCAGACGACCTGGCCGCGCTCCACCTCCTCGCGCTTGATCCCGCGGAGCAACAGCCCGACGTTGTCGCCGGCCCGGCCCTGGTCGAGCAGCTTGCGGAACATCTCCACGCCGGTGACGACGGTGGACATCGACTTCTCCTTGATGCCGACGATCTCCACCGTCTCGTTGACGTTGACCACGCCGCGCTCGACCCGGCCGGTCACCACGGTGCCGCGACCGGTGATGGTGAAGACATCCTCGACCGGCATCAGGAACGCCTTCTCGATGTCGCGCACCGGCTCCGGGATCGACTCGTCGACCGCGTTCATCAGCTCGAGCAGCTTCTCGCTCCACTCCGCGTCGCCCTCCAGGGCCTTCAATGCGGAGACCCGGACGATCGGGATGTCGTCACCGGGGAACTCGTAGACGTTGAGCAGGTCACGTACCTCGAGCTCCACCAACTCCAGGATCTCCTCATCGTCGACCATGTCGGCCTTGTTCAGCGCGACGACGATGGCGGGGACACCGACCTGGCGGGCGAGCAGGACGTGCTCCTTGGTCTGCGGCATCGGGCCGTCGGTGGCGGAGACGACCAGGATCGCGCCGTCCATCTGGGCCGCGCCGGTGATCATGTTCTTGATGTAGTCGGCGTGACCGGGACAGTCGACGTGCGCGTAGTGGCGCTTGTCGGTCTGGTACTCGACGTGCGCGATCGAGATGGTGATGCCGCGCTGCTTCTCCTCGGGCGCCTTGTCGATCTGATCGAACGGCGTGAAGGGGTTGAGGTCCGGGTGCGCGTCGTGCAGCACCTTGGTGATAGCCGCGGTCAACGTGGTCTTGCCGTGGTCGATATGACCGATGGTGCCGATGTTGACGTGCGGCTTGGTCCTCTGGAACTTCGCCTTCGCCACTTCTTCTCCTTAGGGACTGGGTTTCCTACGCCGTACGACTGGATGTCTGGTCAGGTACTGGAATTGCTCACTCGCCCGTCGCCTTCGCTGTACTCATTGCTCGGCTCCGGGCTCGTTCCGCTCCTCAGCTTCGCTTCGATGCTCACTCGCCCGTCGCCTTCGCGATGATCTCCTTGGCGACGTTCTGCGGGACCTCCGCGTATGAGTCGAACTGCATGCTGTAGCTCGCCCGACCCTGCGTCTTGGACCGGAGGTCGCCGACGTAGCCGAACATCTCCGACAGCGGTACAACAGCCCGCACGACCCGGGCGCCGCCGCGCTCCTCCATCGCCTGGATGGTGCCGCGACGGGAGTTCAGGTCACCGATGACGTCGCCCATGTTGGCTTCGGGCGTGACGACCTCGACGGCCATCATCGGCTCGAGGATCACCGGATCCGCCCGCCGGGCGGCCTCCTTGAACGCCATCGAGCCGGCGATCTTGAAGGCCATCTCGGAGGAGTCCACCTCGTGGTACTGACCGTCGAGCAGGGTCACCTTGATACCGACCAGCGGGTAGCCGGCGAGGATGCCGTACTGCATGGCGTCCTGCGCGCCGGCATCCACCGACGGGATGTACTCCCGCGGGATCCGGCCGCCGCTCACCTTGTTCTCGAATTCATACATCTGCTCGGCGTCGAGGCCGAGCGGGGACAGCGCGATCTGGACCTTGGCGAACTGCCCGGACCCGCCGGTCTGCTTCTTGTGCGTGTAGTCGTGCCGCTCGACGGTCTTGCGGATCGTCTCGCGGTAGGCCACCTGGGGCTTGCCGACGTTGGCCTCGACCTTGAACTCCCGCTTCATCCGGTCGACGAGCACATCGAGGTGCAACTCGCCCATTCCCGAGATGATGGTCTGGCCGGTCTCCTCGTCGTTGCGGACCTGGAAGGTGGGGTCCTCCTCGGCCAGCTTCTGGATCGCCGTGCCCAGCTTCTCCTGGTCACCCTTGGTGCGCGGCTCGATGGCGACCGAGATGACCGGCTCGGGGAACGTCATCGACTCGAGGATGACCGGGTCGTTGGGGTCGCACAGGGTGTCACCGGTGGTCGTCTGCTTCAGGCCGACGACCGCGACGATCTGGCCGGCGCCGGTGCCCTCGCGCTCCTCGCGCTTGTTCGCGTGCATCTGGTAGATCTTGCCGATCCGCTCCTTGCGGTCCTTGGTGCTGTTGAGCACCGCGGAACTCGTGGTGAGCCGGCCGGAGTACACCCGGATGTAGGTGAGCTTGCCGAGGTGCTGGTCGGTCTGGATCTTGAAGGCCAGCGCCGAGAACGGCTCATTCTCATCCGCGTGCCGTGCTACCTCGGTCTCGCCGTCCAGCGCGGTCCCGTAGATCGCACCGATGTCCAGCGGGTTGGGCAGGTAGTCGACGACCGCGTCGAGCATCGGCTGGACGCCCTTGTTCTTAAACGCCGAGCCGCACAGCACCGGGGTGAGCTTGCTGGCTACCGTCGCCCGGCGAATGCCGGCGCGCAGCTCGTCGACAGTCAGTTCGGCCTCGCGCTCGAGGTAGGCCTCCATGATCTCGTCGTCGACCTCGGCCAGTGTCTCCACCATCTTGTGCCGCCACTGCGCGGCCTCCTCGCGGAGGTCGGCCGGGATGTCGACGGTTTCGTACGAGGCGCCCTTGTCCTCGGTCTCCCACCGCAGTCCCTGCATCGTGATCAGGTCGAGTACGCCGACGAAGTCCGCCTCGACGCCCCAGGGCAGCTGGATCACGAGGGGCACGGCGCCGAGGCGATCCACGATCATCTCGATGGTGCGGAAGTAGTTGGCGCCGGTGCGGTCCATCTTGTTGACGAAGCACATCCGGGGCACGCCGTACTTGTCGGCCTGCCGCCACACGTTCTCGGTCTGGGGCTCCACGCCGGCCACGGCGTCGTACACCGCGACCGCGCCGTCGAGGACGCGCAGCGAACGCTCCACCTCGACGGTGAAGTCGACGTGTCCGGGAGTGTCGATGATGTTGATGGTGTGACCGCGCCACTCAGTCTTGGTCGCGGCGGAGGTGATGGTGATGCCGCGCTCCTGCTCCTGCGGCATCCAGTCCATCGTCGCGGCGCCGTCGTGGACCTCACCGATCTTGTAGTTGATGCCGGTGTAGTACAGGATCCGCTCGGTCGTCGTGGTCTTGCCCGCGTCGATATGAGCCATGATCCCGATGTTCCGGGTACGGCGCAGGTCGTCGGGGACGGCAGTCACTTCGAGATCTCTTTCTCTATTGAGGCGCTGATTACCAGCGGTAGTGAGCGAAGGCCTTGTTGGACTCGGCCATCTTGTGGGTGTCCTCGCGGCGCTTGACGGCGGCGCCCAAACCGTTGCTCGCATCGAGCAACTCGTTCATCAGGCGCTCGGTCATGGTCTTCTCGCGCCGGCCTTGGCTGTAGGAAACCAGCCAGCGCAGCGCCAGCGTCGTGCTGCGCGGCGGCCGCACCTCGACCGGCACCTGATAGGTCGCGCCGCCGACCCGCCGGCTCTTGACCTCGATGGCGGGCTTGACGTTGTCCAGCGCGCGCTTGAGCGTGATCACCGGGTCGTTGCCGGTCTTGTCCCGGCAGCCCTCCAGGGCGCCGTACACGATGCGCTCGGCGGTCGACCGCTTGCCGGCCCGCAAGACCTTGTTGATCAGGCTGGTGACCAGCGGTGAGCCGTAGACCGGGTCGATCACGACCGGGTGCTTGGGGGCGGGGCCCTTGCGCGGCATTAGCTCTTCTCCTTCTTTGCGCCGTAGCGGCTGCGCGCCTGCTTGCGATTGCGCACGCCCTGGGTGTCCAGCGAGCCACGGATGATCTTGTAGCGAACCCCGGGCAGGTCCTTCACCCGGCCACCGCGGACCAGGACGATCGAGTGCTCCTGCAGGTTGTGGCCGACGCCCGGTATGTAGGCAGTGACCTCGATCCCGCTGGTCAAGCGGACCCGGGCCACCTTGCGCAGCGCGGAGTTGGGCTTCTTCGGCGTGGTGGTATAGACGCGCGTGCAGACACCGCGCCGCTGGGGGCTGCCCTTGAGCGCCGGCGTCTTGGTCTTCTCGATCTTGTCCTGCCGGCCCTTGCGGACCAACTGCTGGATCGTGGGCACTACGTCTCCGCCTTCTGGTCGAATGCACCTACCGGTCGAGCCACTGCTACTGCACCCGGGCCGGTATCGCGCCCGGTTCTCCGACCCCCGCGGTCGGGTGTGTCACCCGGGCGAGTTCCCGCCCGGCAGCCGAGTGGGATGGAGGTCGCGACGTGCGTGGCACGCGCGAGAACCCGGGAAACCCGGGCCCGATGTCTTGAGAATACCGACCGCTCAGGCCGAGGTCAAAGCGCCCCCCGACGGACCGTCGTGCGGGCGGGGCTTGGTCGGTGCCGGCTCAGTACCCGCTGTACGAGGACGAGTCTGAAGTGGTGGCGCTGATGACCAGGCCGAGAACCACCAAGATCACCCCAAGGAGGAACAGGCCGACCCCGATCCAGCCGGTGATCCGTCCCGCGGTCACCATGCCCAGCCCGGTCAGCCGGCCGCCCGAGGCCTCGATCTCCCGCTTGGCCCCGCCGGAGAGCGCCAGGGCGATCACCGCGGGGACGATGCCGATGCCGTACCCGCAGAGCAGGACGATGCCGGCGATACCGAGCACCATCACGACAGTGGCCTTCCCGGACGCCTGCGGACCGATGTAGCCGTACCCACCCTGGTAGACCGGCGGCCCATAGCCTGCTGCCCCGTAGCCCTGGCCCGGTTGGGCGTACCCCTGCTGGCCGTAGCCGGGCTGACCGTACGCCTGCTGGCCGTAGGCCGCGCCGCCGTACGGCTGCTGCTCGGGTCC
>JALZAK010000104.1 GCA_030948385.1 Actinomycetota bacterium | reverse complement strand
GCGTAGGCGCCGGCCGGGTCGACGGCGTTGGCAGCTCGCACGGCAGCGCCGTCGCACACCGCCTGCAGGTCGCGCTGGGCCAAAAAGGCGCTGCCGGCCGCTGCCGCGCCCATCACCAGCAGCGCCGCGACCAAGAAGAACACCAGGATCAGCGGGGTGATGCTGCCCCGGTCGTCCGCCCGGAACCAGGTCATCGGCTGACCCGGAAGTCATCGATGTGCACGACGTAGCGTCCGGTCACCGTGTTGCGGCGGCCGGCCAGGTAGCCGGGTACGCCGGGCAGTTGCACGGTGCGGGTAACGCAAACGGCGAACTCCGCACCGGGTGCCAGCGTCTGCGCGCCGGCGGCGGCCGACCCGCAGCTGGCCGAGACCGGCAGGTAGCGCAGGCTGACCCCGCTGGAGCCCAGGCCCTGGTCGCGCAGCGCGAGATCGGCGGCGTAGGAAGCGCGCCGCTCGGCGCTGGCCGGATCGGCGGCGGTGGCGTACGCCCGGCCGGCTTCCCGGGCCGCCTGGGTGACGGCGAAGACGTTGCGCTCGACCTGAAACACGGCGACGACCAGGTAGAGCAGGGGCACGAGCGTGAGCACGCCCAGGAAGACGAACTCGATCATCGCCCGGCCGTCGTCGTCGTGGGTCACGGCCCCTCCTGCAGGGCCCGTGCGGTGACGTCGAGGGGCAGCAGCCGGCCGATCGGCGCGAAGATCACCGGCAGCGCGCCGCGGCAGCGCACCGCGACCAGGGTGCTGCCGCCGGCGCCGGCCTGCTGCGTCGAGGCGCAGGGCAGCGCGGCGGCGCTGCGGCCGCCCAAGGAACGGCGGATCAGGTCGGTGGCCCGCGGGCCGGCGCCGGCGACGCCCACGTCAGCGTTCGCGCCATACCGCGCACCCTCGGCCGCGCTGGCGGCAACGACGTTGCGTACGTGCAGGTAGATGCCCACCTGGAGCACGGCCAGCAGCAGCATCACCAGCAGGATCGAGACCAGGGCGAACTCGACGATCGCTGACCCGCGGTCCTCGGCCGGGAGGTGCATGACCGCCGCTACGTGCCGGTGACCTGGCGCAGCGCCTTGGTCACGGCGGCAACGATGGCGAGCCGGAACGGGACGAGGATCGCCACGACGAGTGCGGCCGTCATCACGGTGATCATCACCCAGCCGGGCACATCGCCGCGGTCGGCCCGCTGCCCAGCCCACCGCCGGCGCAGGGCCGACCATCCGCGGCTCAGCACGGTCATCACGTCTGACGTACTCATCTGGACCTCCGGGTCACTGGGCGAGTCGGACGATGCTGATCAGTCCGGGGAAGAGTGCGAACACCACCGTCACAGGCAGGACCAGGAAGACCACCGGAACCATCATGGCGATCTCACGCCGGCCGCCACTTTCGAGCAGCGCCCGCTTGCCCGCCTCGCGGACGTCGCCGGCCTGAGCCCGCAGCACGTCGGCCAGCGGTGTGCCGCGTTCGATGGCGATGACCAGGCCGTCGACGAACCGAGCGAGCGGCTCGAGAGACGTACGCTGCGCCAGCCCCTGAAGGGCCGAAATCAGTGGCGCGCCGGCGTGCGCCTCGCTGAGGGCTGCCGCGAGGTCGCGGGCCAGCTCACCGTGGGAGAGCCTGCAGACCCGCTCGATCGCCGCGACCGGGCCTTCGCCGGCGCCGACGGCGAGGGCCAGCAGCTCGGCCACGACGGGGAACTCGGCCAGCATCGCCTCCTCGCGCCGGCGGACCCGCGTGGAGAGCCACCAGTCGCAGCCGAGCACGCCACCGGCGACACCCGCCGCACAGAGCAGCGCAGCGGAGAGGGCGTCGACCCGGCGCAGCGCCAGTGAGTACAGGCCGGCGGCCGCCGCGCCGGCGAGCAGACCCACCGCAGCCCAGACGACCTGCTCGATCCGGAAGTCCTCAAGGGTCTGCCGGCTGCCCAACGCGGCTAGCCGGCGGCGGACCGAGCGCGCGCCGCCCACGGTCCGGTCCAGCACGCGGGCGGCGTCGCCGAGGACCGGGGACAGCAGCCGCGCCACCGCACCGAGTCGGGCCGAGACGGGATCGTCGGACACGAGCAGCCGGGACCGGCCAGGCGTATCGCGCAGGTAAGGGCCCAGCCGGTGTTCGAGCCTGGGCCGGCGCAGCGGCGGGCTGGCCAGCACCGCGACCAGCAGCCCGACGGCGCCGAGAAGTCCGAGCAAGGCGCCGGAGACTGGCCCGGTCATCGCAGGCATCTCATTGGAGCACCCGGCGTTCGGCCGGCAGTCGTCCGATGCGCAGCATGAAGCGGTAGGCCACGAAACAAACCCCTCCGCCGATCGCCAGCAGCACCACCCCGGCCGTGGTGTCGTAGGCCGCCAACGTCGTGGACTGGGTCGCCAGTAACAGCAGCACAAGCCACGGCGCGGCGACCGCCAGCCGGGCGGCGTTGACGGTCCAACCCTGCCGGGTCTCCAACTCGGCGCGGGTCCGGGCGTCCTCACGCAGGAAGGCCGAAAGGGTGCGAAGGAGCCGCCCCAGGTCGGTGCCGCCCACCTCTCGCGCCATCCGCAGCGACTCGCAGATGCGATCGCCGACCGGATCGGCGAGGGCGGTCTTGAGCCGGTCGAGGCACTCCGAGAACCGACCGTTCGCGCGATAGTCCGCAGCGAAGCGCAGGAAGGCCGGCCGCAAGGCTTCTGGTCCGCGGGTGCCCAGTCCGGAGAGGGCCTCGGGCAGCGACATCCCGGCGCGTACGGCAGAGGCCAGGTTGTCCACGATCTCGGGCCACAGCTCACGCAACTCGATCACCCGCCGGTTGCGCAGCCGGCGGACCAGCGCCGGCGGGCCCCGGAACGCGAACAGACCAAACGCCACCGCCACCGCGAAGGTCCCGCTGATGAGGAGCACCACGAGCAGGGCGGTGACCGCGGCGAGCAGCTGCATCACGGCCAGCTGAACGGGGCTGATGCTCTCCAGCCCCGCCTCGCGGAGCAGCTCCCCCCGCCGGCGTGGCCACCGGGAGCCGACGGGTCGTGAGCCGGCCTCGGGCGCGGCGCCGGCAAAGGATCCGACGATGAGCAGCAGGCCGATACCAAGAACTAGTCCAAGTAATGTGCCCATTACGGGTCCGACCGCTCGACTCGGCCGGCCCCCAGGACCGCCGCCAGGTCGATGCCGAGGCGGGCGAACCGCTCGGGGTGCGGCGGGAAGCCATCCGCCCGCACCAGCCGCTCGTCGCGGGTGAGGAAGATGTCGGCGGCCTCGATCACGGTGCCCTCGACCCGGCCCGGCACGGCAACGATCTCGCGCACCCGGCGCCGGCCGCCCGGGTCGGTTTCGGTGTGCACGATCAGGTCGACGCTGCTGGCCACCGTGGGCACCACGAATGCGTGTCCCACGTTGTCGCCCGCCAGCAGCGGCAGCGTGCACAACTTGGTGATGGCCTCCCGCGCGGAGTTGGCGTGGATCGAGCACATCCCGGGCAGGCCGGAATTCAACGCGATCAGCAGGTCGAGGCATTCCTCTTGGCGGACCTCGCCGACGATCAGCCGCGACGGACGCATCCGCAGCGCCTCCTTGATCAGCCGGCGCAAGCGGATCTCGCCGCTGCCCTCAAGGTTGGCCTGCCGGGTCTGCATGGCGACGACGTCTGGCAGGTCGACCTGGAGCTCGAAGACTTCCTCGCACGTGACCACCCGTTCGCCGGCTGGGATGGCAGCCCCAAGGCAGTTGAGCAGAGTGGTCTTGCCGGCCTGGGTGCCGCCGGAGACGATCACGTTGAGCCCGGCGGCAACGGCGGCTTCGAGGAAGACCGCGGCCTGCCGGGTGAGCGTGCCGAGGGCGACGAGCTCGTCGAGCGTATTGGCTCTCAGCACGAACTTGCGAATGTTCACCGCCCAGTGCTGGCCCCGCACGCCAGGTGCCATCCCCGAGTGTCCCGTTCTGTGCAACTCTGACCTTGTCGGCCTGAGCATCGTTCGCTGGCCGGAGGACTTGTCAGGGTGGGCATGGCGCCGCTGTCTGATGGCTCTGGGCTCGGGGCACGTCAAAGAGCCGATTTGGAGTGCAGCGGCGAAACTGTCTACGACGACCTCCAGACTGGGACCCGGTGACCTCCCCAAGAAGGTTCTGAACCGCCGACGCTGGGCCACCCGTGTCGCTGCCGAGTGAAAATTGGGCCGATGTTGCCGAGTGAAATCGGGGCCACTCCTTGACGGTGAGGGGTGTGCTTACTGTGGAGGACTGGGCGGAGGTCCGCCGGCTGCATCTGTCGGAGGGTGTGTCAGCGCGTGGGATTGCGCGGCGGCTCGGTGTTTCGCGTGGCACTGTTGCGCGGGCGTTGGCGTCGTCGGGTCCGCCGAAGTATGAGCGGCCGCCGAAGGGCTCGGCGGTCGACTCGTTCGAACCGGGGATCCGCGCG
>JALZAK010000082.1 GCA_030948385.1 Actinomycetota bacterium | reverse complement strand
CCGGCGCCACCGTCTTCCTGCCCTTCGCCGACTACGAGTCCCCTGAATCCCTGCGGCGGCTCACCGAACTGCCCGCATCCGTGCGGCTGGTAGTTGTCGACCCCTCGCCTGGCGCGCTGCGCGAGCTGACCACGGAGCTGGCGCTGAGCGGCAACGGGCCGGTCAAGCTCCAGTCCCCCGGGTGCGACGACCCCGTGGCCACCACCGCGGGGGACGCCGACACCGGCGGCTCGCGCTACCGGCTCGTCGGCACGGAAGGCGGTCCGCGCTGTTACGGCGGCTCGCTGGTAACTGCGCGGTCGACGGCCGGTCAGGCCGTCGTCGCGGTCGGCACGCCCGACCCCTTCACCAACGACCGGCTGGCAGCCAACGGGAACGCCGCATTGACCCTGGGCCTCCTCGGCACCGGCGACGCCGTGTGGTGGGTCCTGCCCGGGCCGAGTGGATCGGCCGGCGCCGGCCAACGCCGCTCCCTCCTGCAGGTGTTGCCACGCTGGGTCGGCCCGGCGCTGTGGGAGCTGGCTCTGGTGTTCGTGTTGCTGGCGCTGTGGCGCGGCCGCCGGCTGGGGCCGGTGGTCACCGAACCGTTGCCGGTCGTCGTCCGGGCCGCCGAGACGGTCGAGGGCCGGGCCCGCCTCTACCGCCGCGCCCGAGCCCGCGATTCGACGTCGGACGCCCTCCGCGAGGGAGCCCGGGCCCGGCTGGTGCCGTTCCTGGGCCTCGGCGCGGACCCCGCGCCGGCGGTCCTGGTCGAGTCGGTGGCTGGTCGCACCCGCCGGACACCCGCCGAAGTGGGTGCGCTGCTCTTCGGTGCCGCACCGTCCGACGATCCCGGCCTGGTCCGCCTGGCCGGCGCGCTCGACCAACTCGTCCGTAGTGCCCTCGACCGAGGAGAAGGACCCCGCTTGTGAGTGAGATGCAGACGTCCCCGACCACCGCCGACACCGGAGCCGCTCGGGAGGCTCTAGGGCGCATCCGTACCGAGGTGGCCAAGGCGGTGGTAGGGCAGGACGCAGCGGTGACCGGGCTGGTCATCGCGCTGCTCTGTCGCGGCCACGTACTACTCGAGGGCGTTCCCGGCGTTGCCAAGACACTGATGGTGCGCACCCTCGCGGCGGCCCTCAGCCTGGACAGCAAGCGGGTGCAGTTCACCCCCGACCTGATGCCCGGCGACGTCACCGGCTCGCTGGTCTACGACGCCCGAACCGCGGCGTTCTCCTTCCGTGAGGGCCCGGTGTTCACCAACCTGCTGCTCGCCGACGAGATCAACCGCACGCCACCCAAGACGCAGGCGTCCCTGCTGGAAGCCATGGAGGAGCGGCAGGTCACCGTCGAGGGCCAGCCCCGGCTGTTGCCCGATCCGTTCGTCGTCGCCGCGACGCAGAACCCGATCGAGTACGAAGGGACCTATCCGCTGCCCGAGGCGCAGTTGGACCGGTTCCTGCTCAAGCTGACCGTGGGCCTGCCCTCCCGCGAGGACGAGGTACGCGTGGTGCAGGCGCATCACCGCGGTTTTGATCCGCGCGACCTGCGGGCCGCCGGCGTCAGTGCGGTCGCCGGGCCGGCTGAGCTGGCCGCCGGGCGCAGCGCCATCCGTGGCGTCCAAGTGGCGCCGGAGGTGCTCGGCTATGTCGTCGACCTGTGCCGGGCGACCCGGCAATCTCCCTCGCTGTCGCTGGGAGCGTCTCCCCGCGGCGCCACCGCACTGCTGGCCACCAGCAAGGCATGGGCGTGGCTATCCGGCCGCGACTACGTGACACCCGACGACGTCAAGGCGCTGGCCCGGCCCACCTTGCGGCACCGGGTCGCCGTGCGCCCCGAGGCCGAACTGGAAGGGGTCACCGCGGACGGCGTACTGGAGTCGGTGCTCTCGGCGGTGCCGGCGCCCCGATGACGCTCACCGGCCGGGCGGTGCTGGCGGCGGCGCTCGGGGTGGTGGTCGCCGGACTGCTCGGCGCCGCCGGGGTGCTGCTGGTCTGCTCCGTGCTGGCCGTGGGCGTGGCGATCGACCTGGCGCTGGCCGGCCGGATCCGCGACCTTGCCCTGTCCCGCGCGGGTGCCACGCAGACCCGCCTCGGCGTGCCGGTCACCGTCTCACTGCTGGTGACCAATGACGGCCGGCGGCGGGTCCGCGGCCAGCTCCGCGATGCCTGGGTTCCGTCTGCCGGCGCGAGCCCCCGTACCCACCGCATCGATGTCCCGGCCGGCGAGCGCCGGCGCTTCGAGACCCGGCTGGTGCCGACTCGCCGCGGCGACCGCCGCACGGTGCAACTGACGATCCGCTCGCTCGGCCCGCTCGGGCTGGCCGGTCGGCAACGCCGGCACACCCGGCTGGTCGAGGGCGCGCGCGAGCAGACGGCGCCGTGGACGGTGCGGGTGCTGCCGCCGTTCACCTCGCGCAAGTTCCTCCCGGAGAAGCTGGCCAGGTTGCGCCAACTCGACGGGGCAGTGGCGATCAACCGCCGTGGCCAGGGCACCGAGTTCGACTCGCTGCGGGAGTACGTCGACGGCGACGACGTCCGGTCCATCGACTGGCGCGCCACCGCGCGGCGCGACACCGTGGTGGTCCGGACCTGGCGCCCGGAGCGGGACCGGCGACTCGTCTGTGTCCTCGACACCGGCCGCACATCGGCCGCCCGGGTCGGCGACGCCCCCCGCCTGGACGCCGCCCTGGATGCCTGCCTGCTGCTCGCCGCCGTCGCGGCCCGGGCCGGTGACCGGGTCGACCTGCTGGCCGCCGACCGGCGGGTCCGCGGGTCGGTCGAGGCAGCCACCCGTGGCGACGTGTTGCCCCGGCTCGTGCAGGCCATGGCGGTGCTCGAGCCCTCGCTGGTCGAAACCGATGCCTCCCTGCTGGTCAGCGAGGTGTTGCGCCGGGAGCGCAAGCGCTGCCTGGTGGTGCTGTTCACTGCACTTGACGGCGCAGCCGTCGAGGAAGGACTGCTGCCGGTGCTGCCGTCGCTGACCTCCCGGCACACGGTGGTCCTGGCTGCCGTCGGCGATCCGCGGGTGGCCGAGCTCGCCGGCCGGCGCGGAGACGCCGAAGCCGTCTACCAGGCGGCCGCAGCCGAACGCGCGCTGGGCGAGCGCCGGCGGCTTATCGCGACGCTGCGCCGGCGGGGGGTCGAGATCGTGGATGCCCCGCCGGAGATCTTCGCCTCTGCGGTCGCCGACACCTACCTTGCCCTCAAGGCGGCCGGCCGCCTCTGACGCTCACGCGGCACCGCAGTCACTGCGACGGGGCGACATCCTCGCGCAGCCCCAGGTCCAGATCACCGGTCAGGCCGGCCCGGGCCGCCCGGCGGCCGAAGACGAACACGTAGCCGAGAAACGCAGCCTCGGCCACCACCCCGATGCCCACTCGGGCCCAGGTGGGCAGCGGTGACGGGGTGACGAACGCCTCGATCGCCCCGCTGGCCGCCAGCACCACGATCAGGCCGAGGGCAATGCTGATGGCCGCCCGGGTCTCCTCGGCCAGCGCGCGGCCGCGCGGCCGCGTACCCGGGTCGATCCAGGTCCAGCCCAGCCGCAGGCCGGCGCCGGACGCAACGAAGACGGCGGTGAGCTCGAGGATTCCGTGCGGAGAGATGAGGCCGAAGAACTCCCCGGCATGCCCGTTGCCGATCATCAGCCCGCCGATCACCCCGACGTTCACCGCGTTCGTGGCAAGCAGGTACACAGCCGGCAACAGCACAACGCCGAACAGCAGGGTGCCCGCGGCGATCAGGGCGTTGTTGGTCCACACATGCGCCGCGAACCCGCCGGCCGCGCCGTCGGAGTAGTAGCTGGCGAAGTCGTGCTCGACCAGCCGCTTGATCTCGCCCGGGGTGGCCAGTTGGTGCTGCACCCGGGGATGGGTGGCCACGTACGCCATCAGGGCGAAGGACACCGCCGTGAACGCCGTGCCGACACCGCACCACCAGCGCCAGGATCGGAACACCGCGACCGGGAAAGTGATCGTGAAGAAACGCCCGACATCCCGCCACGCGGGGGCCGAAGCGCCGGCCACCGCACTGCGGCCACGAGCCACCAGGGTGGACAGCCGGGCGATCAGCACAGCGTCGGGCGATCGGGTCTGCACGACCGACAGGTGCGTGGCGACCCGCTGGTAGAGGGCAACCAGTTCGTCGACCTCCGGGCCGGCCAGCCGCCCGCGCCGGATCAACGCCTCCAGCCGGCGCCAGTCCGGCTCGTGTGCGGCCACATAGGCGTCCAGATCCACCCGTGGACCCTATCCGGCACACTTGCGGCACACCCCGGGACGGAAAGGGTTCCCCCGCGTTGAGCGAGATCATCACCGGTGAGGCAGTCGCCCTCGAGCTGCGGCTGGCCAAGCTGCCGTCCCGGCTGCTCGCTGGGCTGCTCGACCTCATGCTGCAACTCCTGGTGCTCTACATCTTCACGATCGTGACCACCCCGGTACTCGACTCCACCGACCCCGGTTTCGCCATCGCGCTGTACATCCTTTTCCTCGTCGCGATCTTCGTCGGCTATCCGGTGACCATGGAGACGCTGACCAGGGGGCGGACCCTGGGCAAGATGGCGATGGGAATCCGGGTGGTCCGCGTCGACGGCGGTCCGGTCGGCTTTCGCCAGGCGCTGGTGCGCGGATTGTTCGCCGGGCTCCTTGAGAAACCCGGGTTGTTCTTCGGGTTCACCATGCCGCTGGCCGTCGTGGTGATGCTCGTCAACGCCCAGGGGCGGCGCCTGGGTGACCTCACCGCCGGCACGGTGGTGCTGCAGGAACGGGTCCCGGCACCGCAGGCCGCCTACTTCGCGGCGATGCCCCCGCCGCTGGCCGGCTGGGCGCCGACGCTGGATCTCACCGGGCTCGACGACGGCCTGGCCTTGGCCGTGCGGCAATTCCTGTCCCGGCTGCACCAACTCGATCCCGCGGCCCGGGCCGACCTGGGTATCCGGTTGGTGGACGCCGTCGCCGCCGCCACCACGCCGGCGCCGCCGCCGGGAACACCGGGTTGGGCCTACTTGACTGCGGTACTGGCCGAGCGTCGCCGGCGCGAGGAGCAGCGGCTAGCCGCCCGCCGGCCGGCCGTGCCGTCCGGGCCGCCGGCACAGTACGGCCCGCCTCAGTACGGCCCGCCTCAGTACGGCCCGCCTCAGTACGGCCCGCCTCAGTACGGCCCACCTCAGTACCCC
>JALZAK010000074.1 GCA_030948385.1 Actinomycetota bacterium | reverse complement strand
CTGCCTGGTGGTGCGCGATGACGACTGCCGACTTGCCTGCATCGACCAGCCGGTCGAGCAGGCTGAGCAGCTGCTCGATGTCGGCAAGGTGCAGACCGGTCGTCGGCTCGTCGAGGACGTAGACGTCGCCCTTGCCGGCCAGGTGGGTCGCCAGCTTGAGCCGTTGCCGCTCGCCGCCGGACAGCGTCGTCAGTGGCTGCCCGAGGCTGAGGTAGCCGAGGCCGACGTCGGCAAGCCGGCCGAGGATGGCGTACGCGGTTGGCGTGCACGCCTCGCCTGCGCCGAAGAACTCCGTTGCCTCAGTGACCGGCATTGCGAGCACCTCGCTGATGTCCTTGCCACCGAACTTGTACTCCAGGACCTCGGCCTGGAATCGCTTGCCTTCGCAGTCCTCGCAGATGGTCGCGACGCCGGCCATCATCGCCAGGTCGGTGTAGATGACGCCGGCGCCGTTGCAGGCGGGGCAGGCGCCATCGGAGTTGGAGCTGAACAGCGCCGGCTTCACGCCGTTGGCCTTCGCGAAGGCTTTACGGATCGGCTCGAGCAGTCCGGTGTAGGTCGCGGGGTTGCTGCGACGCGAGCCCTTGATCGGCGCCTGGTCAACCGATACCACCTCGGGCCGGCCCGACACCGAGCCGTGGATGAGCGAACTCTTGCCCGAGCCCGCCACCCCGGTAACGACCACCAGTACCCCGAGAGGGACGTCGACGTTGACGTCCCGAAGGTTGTGGGTGCGGGCGCCGCGCACCTCCAGCGCCCCCGATGGAGTCCGCGCGGGCCGCAGGGCGGCGCGGTCGTCCAGATGCCGTCCGGTCAGCGTGTCGCTCGCCCGCAGCCCTTCCACGCTGCCCTCGAACACCACTTCGCCGCCGGCGCTGCCGGCGCCCGGGCCGAGGTCGACGACGTGCTCGGCAATCGCGATCGCCTCCGGCTTGTGTTCCACGACCAGGACGGTGTTGCCCTTGTCGCGCAGCTGGAGGAGCAGGTCGTTCATCCGCGCGACGTCGTGCGGGTGCAGCCCGATCGTCGGCTCGTCGAAGACGTAGGTGACGTCGGTCAGGGACGATCCAAGGTGGCGGATCATTTTTGTCCGCTGGGACTCCCCTCCCGACAGCGTGCCCGATGGCCGATCGAGGGAGAGGTAGCCGAGCCCGATCTCTACGAACGACTCGAGGGTGTGCTGCAGCGCAGCCAGCAGTGGCGCGAGAGACGGCTCATCAAGGTCCTTGACCCATGCGGCGAGGTCGCTGATCTGCATCGCGCACAGGTCGGCGATGTTCTTCCCCTTGATCTTCGACGAACGGGCGGCGGCGGCCAGGCGAGTGCCGGCGCAGTCGGGGCAGGTGGCAAAGGTGACCGCGCGATCCACAAAGGCGCGAATGTGCGGCTGCATCGCCTCGACGTCCTTGGACAGGAGCGTCTTCTGGATCTTCGGGAGCAGGCCTTCGTAGGTGAGGTTGATTCCCTCGACCTTGATCCTGGTCGGCGCCCTGTGCAGGAGGTCGTGCAGCTCCTTCTTGGTGAACTTCTTGATCGGCTTGTCCGCGTCGAAGAAGCCACAGCCCCTGAAGATGCGGCCGTGCCAGCCCTCCATGCTGTAGCCGGGGATGGTGAGCGCCCCCTCGTTGAGCGACTTCGTGTCGTCGTACAGCGCCGACAGGTCGATGTCGTTGATCGCACCACGGCCCTCGCAGCGTGGACACATGCCGCCGGTGATGCTGAAGCTGCGCCGTTCCTTCGTCGTGGTGCCGCCACGTTCGAAGGTGACCGCCCCGGCGCCCGAGATGGAGGCGACGTTGAACGAAAACGCCTGCGGCGAGCCGATATGCGGGTGCCCGAGGCGGCTGAAAACGATCCGCAGCATTGCGTTGGCATCGGTGGCGGTGCCGACGGTGGAGCGGGGGTTGGCGCCCATTCGCTCCTGGTCGACGATGATCGCGGTCGTCAGCCCTTCGAGTACGTCGACCTCCGGCCGCGCCAGCGTCGGCATGAAGCCCTGCACGAACGCGCTGTACGTCTCGTTGATCAGTCGCTGCGACTCAGCGGCGATCGTGCCGAACACCAGCGAACTCTTGCCGGAGCCCGAGACACCGGTGAACACGGTCAGCCGGCGTTTCGGGATCTCGATGCTGATGTCCTTGAGGTTGTTCACCCGCGCGCCATGCACGCGGATCAGATCGTGCGTGTCCGCAACATGCTGCGCACGACGATGCTGGGCCGAAGGGTCGGCACTCATCGGTCCTGAAGCAGCCCGAGGACGTTCCCGTCCGGGTCGGTGACGGTGGCCACCAGGCGACCGCCTCCGACGTCGCGTGCCGGCTCCTTAACGGTGGCGCCAGCAGCGGTGACCTCGGCCAGCTTCGCCTCGATGTCCGACACGTGCCAGTAGGCCACCGGGGAGGTCATGCCCTGCGGTCCACCGCCGGGCACCAGCCCGATGTGCTGGCCCTCCGCCTCGTAGCCGACGTAGTAGGACCCGTCGGCCTGTGGCGCGACGCCGAGCAGGGCGGTATAGACCGCCTTGGCCGCTGCCAGGTCCGAGACCGGATGCAGCACGGTCTTGATTCCCTGTGTGGAAGAGCCAGTCATCTTCGCTCCTAATACTCGTGGTGGTCGGCTCAGCGCAGTTCCTGGATGCGGATCAGGTTGCCGGCGGGATCGCGGAGGGCGAAGTCGCGAACCCCGTACGGCTGCTCGGTCGGCTCTTGGATGATCTCGGCGCGGCCGGCCTGAACCCGCTCGAAGGTTCCGTCGAGGTCGGAGGTTGCCAGCAAGATAGTGGCGTAGCTGCCCTTGGCCATCATCTCGACGATGGTGCGTCGCTCGTCGTCGGTGATGCCGGGGTCGACGGCCGGCGGATGCAGGACGATGGACGTGCCAGGCTGTTCGGGGGGCCCGACCGTGATCCAGCGCATCCCGCCGTATCCGACGTCGTTGCGGACCTCGAAGCCCAGGGTGTCGCGGTAGAAGGCCAGGGATGCGTCCGGGTCGTCCTGCGGCAGGAAGCTCGCCGAAATCGTGATGTCCATACGGTCACGCTAGTTGCGGCTCGGTGGCCGGCGCTTCTCGATTCCTGATCGGTCTGGTCACCTGTTTCGCCACGCACGACGGCATTCCCGCCGTCCCGCGAGTCGCGTCGCGCCGGTAGGTGCTAGGGGGCACACCGACCAACTCGGTGAAGCGAGTGCTGAAGGTGCCCAGCGAAGAGCAGCCGACCGCGAAGCAGACGTGTGTGACGCTGAGGTCGCCACGGCGGAGCAGCGCCATGGCGCGCTCGATCCGCCGGGTCATCAGGTAGGCGTACGGAGACTCGCCGTAGGCGAGCCGGAACTCGCGGCTGAGGTGCCCGGCCGACATGTGCACGCCGCGGGCAAGCGCCTCGACATCCAGCGGCTGCGCGTACTCCCGGTCGATCCGGTCGCGGACGCGGCGCAACCGCGCGAGGTCGCGCAGCCGCTCGGCAGCGGCTGGTCTGCTGGTCACCGGCCGATCGTGCCACGTCGTGCCGGCGGCGCAGACGATCGGGAGGTCACCGTTAGGGTGCGGTGTGCCGGCCTACGCCTTCCTTGACGCGCCGCTCCCCCTGGCCTTCGCCCACCGGGGCGGCGCCGGCGCCGGCACCGAGAACACGATGTCCACGTTCGCGGCGGCCGTCGATCTCGGCTACCGCTACGTCGAGACCGACGTACATGCGACCTCCGACGGTGTGCTGGTCGCCTTCCACGACCGGACCCTGCACCGCGTCACCGGCGTCCGCGGCCGGGTCGCGGACCTGACGTGGGCGGCGCTGCGCGATGTGGCAGTGGGGACCGATGACAGAGTGCCCCTGCTCGAGGACCTGCTCGACACCTGGCCGGATCTCCGTGTCAACGTCGACGTCAAGGCAGATCACGCCGTCGGCCCGCTGATCGAGGTGCTGGCTCGCCGCGGCGACGCGGTGGACCGGGTCTGTGTTGGTTCGTTCTCCGGCCGTCGGGTGCAAGCCGTCCGCGCCGCCGTCGGCCCGCGACTGTGCAGCGCGCTGTCACCTCGCGAGGCGCTCCGCCTGCGGATCGGGGCGTACCGGTCCGGGCGTCTGGCCGGCGGCACTCCAGGGGTCCCCTGCGCCCAGCTGTCACGTCGGCTGGGCCCGATCCCGATGACCGATCGAAGGTTGATCGACCGGGCGCACGAACTCGGGATGCAGGTTCACGTGTGGACAGTTGACGACCCGGCAGAGATGGTGCAACTTCTCGAGCTCGGCGTCGATGGCATCATGACCGACCGACCGGAGACCTTGCGCGAGGTGCTGGTTGAACGCGGCGACTGGCACGGCTGAGCAGGCCGGCCGGGTCCGGCAGCAGCGCGGCTGGTACGTCTACGACTGGGCCAGTTCGGCGTTCTCGACCACGGTGGCAACAGTCTTCCTCGGTCCGTACCTGACAGACCTCACCAAGCGAGCGGCCGATGCGCGGCGGTATGTCCACCCACTGGGTATCCCGGTCCGGGATGGGGCGTTCTTCGCGTACACGGTCTCGCTGTCGGTCCTGCTGACCGTCTTCCTACTCCCCCTGGTCGGCGCCGTCGCCGATCGGACACAACGCAAGACGCTGCTGCTCGGCCTGTTTGCCTACGTCGGTGCGGTGGCCACGATGGCTCTCTACCTGGTGCACGGCCGGTCCTACCTGATGGGTGGTGCGCTCTTCCTGGTTGCCAACGTCGCGTTCGGTGCCAGTGTCGTCGTGTACAACTCCTTCCTGCCGGAGATCGCGGCGCCCGAGGAACGTGACAGCGTGTCGGCACGGGGCTGGGCCCTCGGCTATCTCGGCGGCGGCCTGCTCCTGGCCGCGAATCTCGTCTTGTTCAGCTGGCACGGGGCCCTGGGGGTCAGCAAGGGCGACGCCGTGCGGATCAGCTTGTTCAGCGCCGGCGCGTGGTGGGCACTGTGGACAGTCATACCGCTGCGCCGGCTGCGCCGCCACCATCCGAACAGAAGTGGGGGCGGCCGGCGCGCAGTCCTGGCCGAGGGGTTCAGGCAGCTAGCGCGCACCATCAGGTCGACCAGGGGTTATCCGTTGACGCTCGCATTCCTGCTGGCTTACCTGGTCTACAACGACGGCATCCAGACCGTCATCGCGCTGGCATCGGTGTTCGGCGCCGAGGAGCTGCACCTGACCCAGAACACCCTCATCAGCACCATCCTGATCGTGCAGTTCGTTGCATTTGGCGGGGCACTGCTTTTCGGCGTACTCGCTCGACTCTATGGCGCCAAGCGCACTGTCCTGGGGAGCCTGTTCGTGTGGGCGCTGGCGGTCGGACTGTCCTTCGTCCTGCCGGCGCGGCGGCCGCTGCTGTTCTTCGCTCTCGGTGTCGTCATCGGGCTGGTACTGGGGGGCAGCCAGGCGCTGACCCGATCGATATTCAGCCAACTCATCCCGGTCGGCCTGGAGGCGGAGTATTTCAGCTTGTACGAGATCAGCGACCGTGGGACGAGCTGGCTCGGCCCGCTGGTGTTCGGGCTGGCCTTCCAGGTCACCGGCAGCTACCGGTACGCCATCTTGTCCTTGGTGGCCTTCTTCGTCATCGGCGGCGCACTGCTCGCCCGGGTGGACCTCCCCCGGGCCGTGGCAGCCGCCGGCAACCAGGTGCCCCCTCGAATCTAGCTGACAGAGCGTACTCACAGTGCTACTGTCTGTAGTGGAAGCCATAGGGCTTTCGGCCCATCCGACGGGACGGGGCGCGACGAATACATCACGCCAGTCCCGGGCGGGTGGACCGTGCGGGAACGGGAATCCTTCCGGTCGCAGGGTCGTTGGACCGGACAAGAAGTCTTCACGCGAGGGGAGCACCGCACATGGGCGAGCGCACACTGCGCGGCAGCCGCCTGGGTGCCGTCAGCTACGAGACGGACCGCAACACCGAGTTGGCTCCCCGCCAGGACGGCGAGTACCTCTGTGAGAAGGGGCACCGCTTTGCCGTGCCCTTCGCCGCAGAGGCCGACATGCCGGTCGTCTGGGAGTGCAAGACGGACGGCACGCCGGCGAAGCTCGTCGATTGCGTGGAACCCGAGGCGAAGAAAGGCAAGCCGCCGCGCACCCACTGGGACATGCTGCTCGAGCGGCGCAGCGTTTCTGATCTCGAAGAGGTTCTCACCGAGCGCCTCGAGGTCCTGCGCGGGAAGCGGTCCCGCACGGCCTGAGTTGCCGACATCCGGCGCGATCAGGCGTCTATCTCCCCCTCGATGATGCGGTGATCCCGGCTTGTGTCGGTGCCTGCTGGCGGGTAGGGCCGACCCGGGCCGCGACGCGCGCGTACCCGTCGGCTCGCAGCCCCGGAGGCGAGCAGGCGGCGGGCAACCACGCCGGTGACTGCCCTGCGCAGAAGGGTCCGCGTTGGCGGCAGCAGGCACAGGATGCCGACGACGTCGCTAAGGAAACCCGGGGTGATCATCAATGCCCCACCCAGGAGTACCAGCGCACCGTCAGCGACCTGCCGGGTGGGCACCCGTGGCTCGGCAAGTGCCTCGCGGAATGCTCGCCAGGTGCGCCGCCCTTCGCGTCTCAGCAGCCAGGATCCAACCACCGCCGAAGCGATCAGCAGGGCGACCGTCCACAGTGGACCGATTAACTGGCCGACCTGGATGATGATCGCTATTTCGACAATCGGCACCACAATGAGAATTACGAAAAGGATCCAGGCCATCTACGTCACCTCGCGAGGAGTTCGCGCCGGCGTACCCGCCTCACCCGGCTGACCAGCCCCCACAGCGTCACCCTCCACAGCGCTTCGAACACGATCGAACGGCTCATCTTGCTGCGTCCCCGCTCGCGCTCGACGAACGTGATCGGTACCTCGACAACCTCGAAGCCGCCCAACCAGGCCTGCCAGGCCAAGTCGACCTGGAAGCAGTAGCCCTGTGACGAGACTGCAGCCAGCGGCAGGGTATCGAGGACCTCGCGCCGGTAAGCCCGATAGCCACCGGTGGCATCGCGCAGCGGCAGGCGCAGTGCGGTCCGAGCATAGGCGTTTCCGGCTCGCGACAGGATCAGTCGGGAGCGCGGCCAGTTGCGCACCTCGCCCCCGGCTACGTACCGGCTGCCCAGCACCACGTCTGCAGTGCGCAAGGCGGCCAGCAGGCGCGGCAGCTCCTCCGGCGCGTGCGAACCATCCGCGTCCATCTCGACCACCACGGCAAAGTCGCGCTCGCCGGCCCAGCCGAAGGCGGCAACGTAAGCGCCCCCCAGCCCGTTCTTCGCTTTCCGATGCAGAACATGGACCTGCGGGTCGGCTGCGGCGAGCTCGTCGGCAATCGCACCCGTGCCGTCAGGACTCGAATCGTCGACGACGAGTACGTGCGCCTCGGCAACCGCAGCCCTGACCCGGGCGACTATCGGCCGGATATTGTCCACCTCGTCGTAGGTCGGAATGACGACGAGCACCGCGCCGGCCGGCGGCTGCTTCATCGGCGTCTGCGCCTCCTCGACCTTGTTGCCGCAAGCGCGATCGATGCGGCCACCAGCGCGGTGCCGGTCAGCACCCATTCGACCAGCCAGCCGCTGCGCGTCGCCAGGGTACGACCTTCGGCCAGCCGTACCGAGTCAACGATCACCGCTCGGGTGAAGATCCCGGTGCGCCGAACAACCCTTCCCTGCGGCGTGATCACGGCACTGATCCCGCTGGTGGAAGCCACCAGCACGGTACGGCCGTGCTCCACGGCGCGGACTCGTGCCATGGCGAGCTGCTGCGCACTCTCGCCGCTACGGCCGAAGGTCGCATTGTTCGTCTGGACGACGAGCAGATCCGCTCCCCCGGTCACCGTGTCCCGCACAATCCCGTCGTAGGCCACCTCGAAGCAGATCACGTCCCCGACATGGGCCGGTCCGATCGCCAACACGCCCGGGCGGTGGCCGCTGGCAAAGTCGCGGGATACCCGGTCGACCTTGCTGGACAACCGGCGAGCCAGCGCTCTGAAGGGCACGTACTCCCCGAAGGGCACCGGGTGCCGCTTGACATATCGTTGGCCGGCGCCGGTGGCCGGGCTCCACACGATTCCGGTGTTGGACAGGTGCGCTCCTGGCCCGTCCAGCACCGCGCCGACGAGCACCGGCGCGCCGATCTCGCGGACGGTGGCGTCGATCAGCGCGCCGGCGGACGGGTCCCGGAAGGGGTCGATGTCCGAGGCATTCTCCGGCCAGATGATCAGGTCGGGTCGCGGCACGACGCCGGCCTCCACCCGGCCGGCGAGGGCGACTGTGGCGGTCACGTGGTTGCGCAGTACCGCCTGCCGCTGCGCGTTGAAGTCCAATCCGAGGCGGGGAACGTTGCCCTGCACGATGGCCACCGTGACCGCGCGGCCCGATGGGTGCGGCAGCGGCGCGGCGAGACCACCCACGAAGACGGCAACGCTGGCGGCGCCCGCCCACGCTGCGACCGGAATCCGGCCCCGCGATGCCGACCGCACGCACCAGGCAAGCAGGCAGCCGGCCAGGGCAACGGTGAAGCCGACCAGCGGGGCGCCGCCCAGCGCCGCCAATGGCATGGTGGGGGCGCCGGCCTGGCTGAATGCCAGCCGGCCCCAGGGAAACCCGCCAAAGGGCACCCGGCCGCGGAGGGCCTCCTGTGCGACCCACAGTGCGGCGATCCAGATCGGCCAGCCGGTTAGCCGGGAGACGGGTCCGCTGAGTGCACCGAAAACGGCGACCGGTACCGCCTGGGAGGCTGCCAGCAGGACCCAGGGCAGTGCGCCGGCGTACGTGCTGCTCCAGTGCAGGAGCGGCAGGAAGAACCCAAGTCCGAAGGCGAGCCCCACCAGCGCTCCTCGGGCAACGGGGGCGTCCAATAGCGTCAGCACGAGACCGGCGAAGGCAATCGGCGCCACGGGCCACCAGCCGGCGGGCGGGAAGGCTACCGCGAGCGCACCGCCGAGGGCCGCCGCGGCGAGCACCCGCAGGTAACCCGGCACGCAACCACTCCCCTGCCGACCCGGACAGACCTGCCCCAGGCTATCCGTGGCCGGATGCGGCAGGGGCGCGGCTTGTGGCCGCGCCCCCTGCTCTGGTCCGCACCCGGGCTGGAGTGCCACTCACCAACTGCAACCGGCCTTCGGACCGACAGCTACCCCCGCCGGCTGCGGGCGAACTGCCGTTGTCTACTGGCCGGTCGAACTCGGCACGTGCCCTGCCACCCCCCGTGTCACCGGCAATGCGAGCTTCGCCGTCATGCTCCGCCGCTAGACCTGGCCGTTGCGACGCGAACGTCGCTGGTCAACTCGGAGATCCGCCGAATGCTCCTCGCCGGTGCTTGCCCTTGTGGAACTCACGCACGCTATCGAGTGGTCGCCGGGCGTTGTCAACATGGCACTGACCTGCGATTCCTCCCGTTAGTGCAGGTCAGACGCCCGGTGGTGAGAGGAAAAAACATGTACTGAGGCCGCCTGCCGGCGGCGTGTCGCCCGGGCGACACGCAGTCAGGGGATCACCACGGTGCCGCGCGCAGTGGTGACGAGCAGCGGCTCGGCAAGCAGTTCGGCGGCCGCAGGGCCTCGCTGGCTCGCGCCGCGGCACAAGACGTGCGCGGTGAACTCCAACGAGCGGCTGCGTTGTCCGACCCGAGTGACGGTGGCGCGCACTTCGACGACGTCGCCGCCCCGCACGGACGCGAGGAACTGCACGTCGTCGTAGGAGGCGAACAGTCCCTCGTCGCCGTCGGTGCGGATGCACACCTCCGTGGCGACATCGCCGAAGAGACCCAGGACGAACGCGCCGTCGACCAGGCTGCCGGCGTAGTGCGCCTGCGAATGCGGCACGAAGCGCCGGTGTGTCACAGTCAGGCCGATTCTCGGAATGACGGTCATGCCGGTTGCTCGGTCAATCGGGCCCCGGGCGCCAGTGCGTGCACCAGGTACGAGGCGACCTCGGCCGGCGTTGTGCCCTTACTGAAGATGCGATCCACCCCGAGTTCCGCGGCCATCCGCGGGTCGAATCGCGGGCCACCGACGACCAGCAGGGGTCGCTGGCCGGTCGCATACGCCCGCGTGAACGCGGCACTCATCTCTCGGGAATTCTCCATATGAGCGTCCTTTTGGGAGACGACCGCGGAGACGAGAATCGCATCTGCACGCTCGGTCCTGGCCCGCCGCACCAGGTCGGGCACCAGCACTTGGGCGCCGAGGTTGACCACCCGGATCTCCCGGTAGTACTCCAGCCCCTTCTCCCCCGCGAATCCCTTGACGTTCAGGATCGCATCGATACCCACGGTGTGGGCGTCAGTGCCGATGCAAGCGCCGACGACCACGAGCTTGCGGCGCAGTCCGCGGCGGATTGCCAGGTTGACGTCCTTGGCCGTCAGCAGCGGATATTCCCGCGCGAGGACTTCCACGGCGGCCAGATCCACCAGGTGCCGCACGCTGCCGTACACGATGAAGAAGGTGAATGACGGGCCGATCGCCTTCGCGTGCACGACCATGGCCGGCTGGATACCCATCTTGGTCGCCAGTTGCAGTGCGGCACCCTCAGCCCGGGGGTCGTGCGCCACCGGCAGGGTGAACGACACCTGCACCATGCCGTCGCCAGTTGTATCGCCGTAGGGACGCACGATGGACGGCTCGCTCATGACGCAGCCTCGAGGATGTCCGTCGCAGGGTTGTAGTAGCCCGCTGAACGGGCGACGACTCCGTCGAGACCCTTGCCCGCGTCGTCGGGGCGACGGGTGATGCCGAACGTGCCGTCCGCGATGGCCGTCATCAGGCCGCCCTCCCCGATCTCGGTGAGCAGATCGACCGCCTCCGACAGCACCTGCTTGGCGCGACTGACGATGAACCCACCTGGCGGCGGCCGGAAGTCCTCGGCGAGATTGCCGCAAGCGTTGAGCACGTACCGCACGTTCTGCAGTGCCAGGTCCCGATCGGACAGGAACGGCGTCACAACAGCCTCGGTCATCATCCCGACCAGCAGGATGCTCTGCCCGGTCATCGCCCCGGCCAGATTGAAGAAGCCGTCCAACAGGTATCCACCGAACACATCACCGGTCATGTGCTTGGTCGGTGGCATCCACTTCAGCGGCGCGGCCGGGAACAGCTCGCGGGCCAGCAACGCGTGGGCCAACTCCAGCCGGAATGAGTCAGGCAACTCCGGGTTGATCTCGAACGCGTGACCGAGGCCGAGTTGCCAGTCGGCCAGGCCGGCCTCCTTGGCAAAGCACTCGTTGAGCAGCTGGCTCACGGTAACCGTATGTGCGGCTTCCACAGCGTCCGCCGTGGTCAGGTAGTTGTCCTCACCGGTGTTGATGATGATGCCGGCGCGCGCATGCACCATCCGGCTGAACCGCTGATCGATGAAGGTGCGGCGCGGGTTGATGTCGCGGAAGAGGATTCCGTACATCGAGTCGTTCAGCATCATGTCCAGCCGTTCCAGGCCGGCCAGCGCGGCGATCTCGGGCATGCACAGACCCGATGCGTAGTTGGTCAGCCGGACGTAGCGGCCCACCTCCAGACTGACCTCGTCAAGCGCAGCGCGCATCAGCCGGAAGTTCTCCTGGGTGGCATAGGTCCCCGCATAGCCTTGCCGAGTAGCGCCTTCGGGAACGTAGTCGAGCAATGACTGACCGGTCGACCGGATCACCGCAACGACGTCGGCGCCTTCGCGTGCTGCCGCCTGTGCCTGCGGGATGTCCTCGTAGATGTCGCCGGTTGCCACGATCAGATAGATCCAGGGCTGGCGGGGCGGGTCGCCGATGCGGCGAATCATCCGCTCCCGATCCCGCCGGTTGCGATCGATTCGGCGAATTCCGGTGCCCACCGCCCGGGCCGCCGCCCGGCGGGCCCGCTCGCCGGCCGGCCCGGTGGGTAGGGTGAAGCGCACCGATCCGGCCGCCGCCTTCTGCGCGAGGGCGGACAGGTCAGCGTGGCCGCCGGCGCGCAGCTCGTGCCACACCGGCAGCGCGATCCCGTGCTCCAGACCGACCTGCTCGCGAACGATGTCGACCAGCCGGTTGACCCACGGGGTGTCGCCGCCGGCAAACGCCGGGTCGGTGCCGGTCAGGCCGGCGAGACGCAACACCGCGCGCTCGACCGACACCGTGGTGTGGGTGCGCGCCATCTCGATGACCGGTCCGGCCGCGCGGGCGGCCAGCCGGCGCGCCTTCGCAACTGTCCGGGCATCCAGGCCCAGCTTGGACTGCGCGCTCACCCGAGGGCTCCTTCCACGTCATGAATAATCCGCCCGCGCACGACCGTGCGCAGGCAGGCCGGCGCCGGCGCACCGGGCGACAGATCGGGCAGCGAGCCGGCCCAGCCCGCCGGGCCGGCCCGCCAGACGGCAAACGTCGCTGGCCGTCCGACGGCAAGCTGGCCCTCTCCCGGCTCACACCCTGCGGCTCGCCATCCGCCGCTGGTGTGAGCGTCGAAAGCAGCCTCCACCGAGAGCGCCGACCCTGGACTCTGGTGGTGCGCGGCTGCCCGCACCGCCCCCCACGGGTCCAGCGGGGTGACCGGCGCGTCGGACCCCAGCGCCATCTCGACCCCAGCCGCAGCCATCGCCGCAAACGGGTTCGTCGATCGGGCCCGCTCGGCACCCAGCCGGCGCTCGTACATGCCGTCCCTCCCACCCCAGGCAGCATCGAACGCCGGCTGCACGCTGGCCACAATGCCGTACTCGGCCATTCGCCGGATGCACCGCTCGTCGGCCATTTCGGCGTGCTCGATCCGGTGCCGGCCGGCGACCAGTTGCGCGACACCCAGCTCGGCGGCCGCGGCCGGGAAGCTGTTGTCGAGCAGCACGGCCAGCGCCGCGTCGCCGATGGCGTGAAAGCCAGCCTGCAGGCCGGCCCGGCCGCAGGCCACGATGTGCTCGGTCAGCTCCCGGCTGTCGACGTAGAGTGCCCCGCGGGTCGGCACGTCGGTGTAGTCGTGGGACAGATACGCGGTGTGCGAGCCGATCGCACCGTCCACGAACAAGTCCCCGGCCGCGCCCACGGCGCCGAGTTCCCGCGCGGTTTCGGCACCGCCGAGCTCTCCCCAGTAGGCGATGACCTCTGGGCCTGCTTCCTCGCCGGCCAGGTCGAGCAGCGAACGGAGATCGTCGGCACCCGAGATGTCAGGACCGGCCATCTCGTGCAGGCAGCCGATGCCCGCTGCTGCTGCGGCCTGCATCGTGGCCCGCTGCGCCGCCGCACGTTGCGCGGGCGGGAGCTTGTCGCGCACGGCGCGGCGAACGGCGTGGTGCGCCTCCTGACGCAGCCACCCCGATTCTGCGAACCCGGTGAGGGCGCGCGCATCCGGCACGCTGGCCAGTAGCGCCGAGGAGGCGAGGGCTGAGTGTGAGTCGACCCGAGACAGGTAGACGACACCGCCGTACGAGGCGCGATCAAGCTCCTGCCGGGTCGGTGGCCGGCCCTCGGGCCAGACCGTCTCGTCCCACCCGTGACCCAGTATCGGCCGCCCCCGAGTCTGCCTGGCGTGCTGCTCCACCAGCTCGAGGGCAGCCGATGCGCTGGCCGTCTGCCTTAGGTCGAGACCGCTCAGAGCCAATCCGGCTGCGGTCGCGTGCACGTGGGCATCGACGAAAGCGGGAGTCAGCAGGCTTCCGCCCGCATCCACCCGGTGGTCTGCCGACAGCTCACGGGCCTCGGCGGCCGAGCCCAGCCAACCGATCAGGCCGCCGTCCACGAGGACTGCGTCCACCCACGCGCCCGAGGCCGTCCGGACCCGGCCGCCCAGGTACAGGGTGGAGGTCATTTCGGCGCTCCGTGCCGGGCGGCGAACACCGCCGCCACGCCGGCGTCGTTGCGCACGAGGTCGAGGGCCATCTCGGCGTGCCCCGGCAGGTAGCCGTTGCCGATGAGCAGCGTGACGTCGGCGGCCAGCCCCTCCGCGCTCAGCGCCGCGGCGGGAAACGAGGTGGCCATCGAGAAGAAGACGATCGTGCCGCCCGGTGCGGTGGCGAGCACGGCCGCCCCCTCGCAGCCAGGCACGTCCACGCAGACAATGGTCACGTCCGCGGGGGCGCCGACGGCCGCCGGTAGCCCGACCGGATCGCGGGCATCGGCCAGCACCACCGTGTCGGCGAGGCCGGCGCTGCGCAGTGTTGCGGCCTCGTGCTCGACGGGTACCACTCCGATGAGCCGGCCGGCGCCGGCTCGGCCCGCCGCCGACAACGCCAGCGACCCACTCTTTCCGGCCGCACCTAGCACCAGGACCGAGGGCGGATGTCCCCGATCGGCGTAGGAGCGCACCACCCGATCGGTGAGAGCTGCCGCACCGCAGACGTCGAGCACCGACAGGGCCAGCGACGTGCTGAGATCGTCGGGCAGCCGGGCGGCGACCGAGCGGCCGAACAGGATCGCATGGCCACGCGCGGCCACCTGCTCGGATCGCCCGTCCCAATCCACCAGACCGTCGCTGATCGCCAGCGGTGTGAGCGTCAGGGACACCAGGGTCGCCACCCGATCCCCCACCGCGAGGCCGAGCGGCGAGTCCGGCCCGACCTCGGCCACCGACCCGATCAGCATCCCGCCCGAGCCGGTGGCCGGGTTATGCATCTTCCCCCGGGCCGCCACGATGTCCAGGACCTCGCGGCGTACCGCGGCGCCGTCGCCGGCGTGCCGCTGGGTGAGCTGCCGGAAGGACGCCGCGTCCAGGTTCAGTTTCTCCAGGTCGATCCGAACCTCGTCCGGCCACAGGTTCGGAGAGCTGTTCAGCCGGTCCGCCGCCTGCGGCAGGACGCCCGACGGCGCGATCACCCGGTGGAGGCCGACGGGGGATGCTGGGGGGCGCGGTGTGGCCACGGGAGGCGGGAGTCCTTGTCTTGATTGCGGGAGAAGGCCTTAGGATCTTCGGTGTAAGCTTAGTGCAGCCGAATGATCTCCTCTATTGTCGCTTACTGACAAGCTCGCCCGCATCCGGAGGCCCCGTGTCCGACCAGCCGTACGCCTATCGCCGGCGTGAGCTGGTGGAGCCGGACTGGCGGCGCCTGCCCGGATGGCGCGGTGTCAGCGCCGAGGAGTGGTCCAGCGCCCAGTGGCAGCGCGCCCACTGTGTGAAGAACCTCGCCCAGCTCCGACACGTCTACGGCGGCTTGCTCTCGGAGGCCTTCTACGCAGACGTGGAGCGTGATCAGGCCGAACGCGCGACGATGTCCATCCTGCTGCCGCCACAGATGATCAACACCATGGTCCCGGGCTCGGAGCCCAGCACCGACGCCATGTACGCCGACCCGGTTCGCCGGTACATGCTTCCTGCCTTCACCGACCGTCGATCGGATTGGCCATCGCACCCAGAGGCCAGTCGCGACTCCTTGCACGAGACCGAGATGTGGGTCACCGAGGGACTGACCCATCGCTACCCGACAAAGGTGCTGGCGGAGTTGCTCCCCACCTGCCCGCAGTACTGCGGGCACTGCACTCGGATGGACCTGGTCGGCAACTCCACGCCGCTGGTGACCAAGTTGAAGTTCGAGCTCAAGCCCGTTTCCCGCTACGACGCCATGATGGATTACCTCCGCCGCTCCCCCGGCGTGCGCGATGTCGTGGTGTCCGGCGGCGACGTTGGCAACATGCCCTTCAAGAATCTCGAGTCGTTCGTCGGCCGGCTGCTCGAGATCGACAATGTGCGCGACATCCGGCTGGCAACGAAAGCGCTGATGGGCCTGCCACAACATTGGCTACAAGACGACGTCGTTGCCGGAATGGAGCGGCTGGCGCGCACGGCTCGGGATCGCGGCGTCCATCTGGCGATCCACACGCACATCAATGCCGCCCAGTCGGTGACCCCCGCCGTTGCGCGAGCGGCCCGGAAGATGCTCGAGGTCGGCGTACGCGACGTACGCAACCAGGGGGTGCTCCTCCGCGGGGTCAATACCTCCCAGGAGCAGCTGCTCGACCTGTGCTTTGCCTTGCTCGACGAGGCCGCAGTGATGCCGTACTACTTCTACATGTGCGACATGATCCCCAATAGCGAGCACTGGCGGACCTCCGTCGGCGAGGCGCGGGCTCTCCAGCACGCCATCATGGGCTACCTTCCCGGCTTCGCCACGCCGCGGATCGTGTGCGACGTTCCCTACGTCGGCAAGCGGTGGGTGCACCAGCTCGAGGACTACGACGAGGTACGCGGCATCTCCTACTGGACGAAGAACTACCGGACCGGAATCGAGTCGTCCGACGCCGAGGCACTGCAGCGGCGGTACGAGTATTACGACCCGATCTACACGCTGCCGGCGGCCGGACAGGCCTGGTGGCGCGATCGCGCCGGGGACTCGATCGACCGCGCCCACGCGCTCGCCGCGGGTAGCCAACGGGCCGCGGCCAGCCTCGTCGGCGGCTGACCGGCTGATCGCCCGCGCGTACCTCGCGCCCGCGCAGCGGTGATGCTAGCGTCCGGCTGGATGTGGGCAGGCGCGGACGCTGGGCGGCCGAGCGTGTCTGCAGCCGAACTGAGACCCGCTTTCCGCGTAGAACAGGTGTTGCGATGGCGCAGATAGTTCTGGACCAGGTCGACAAGATCTATCCGGGCGGTACCAAGGCGGTCGACGCGCTGAGCCTGGAGATCCGAGACGGCGAGTTCATGGTCTTCGTCGGCCCTTCCGGTTGCGGCAAGTCCACGGCCCTGCGGATGATCGCCGGCCTGGAGGAAATCTCGGGTGGGTCGATCTCGATCGGTGACCGGGTCGTGAACGACGTGCAACCCAAGGACCGCGACATCGCGATGGTCTTCCAGAACTACGCGCTCTACCCACATATGACAGTCGAGCAGAATCTCGCCTTCGGTCTGGAACTGCGCAAGACGCCGAAGGAGGAACGGCGGCGTCGGGTCGCCGACGCTGCAAAGATGCTGGGACTGGAGCCATATCTCAAGCGCAAGCCGGCCGCCCTCTCAGGCGGTCAGCGTCAGCGAGTCGCGATGGGACGCGCCATCGTGCGCGAGCCTCAGGCATTCCTGATGGACGAGCCGTTGTCCAACCTCGACGCGAAGCTGCGGGTGTCGATGCGCGCCTCGCTCAACCAGCTGCACGAGCGGCTGGGCGTCACCACGATCTACGTCACCCACGACCAGGTCGAGGCGATGACGCTGGGCGACCGGGTGGCCGTTCTTCGCGACGGGCAGTTGCAGCAGGTCGAGACCCCGCAGAACCTCTTCGACGCTCCGGTGAACCTGTTCGTTGCCGGCTTCATCGGCTCGCCGTCGATGAACCTGGTCACCGCGGACCTGATCCGCGATGGGGGACCCGCCGCGTCCTTCGCCGACCAGAAGATCCCGCTCTCGGACTCGATCCTGTCCAGCCGAGAAGGACTGGACAAGTACTTCGGCAAGAAGCTGATTCTGGGCATCCGGCCGTCGAGCTTCGAAGACGCTGAGTTTGTCAGTGAAGCCGGCGGATCCACGATGCGCGTCCGGGTCGACGTCACCGAGGAACTCGGCTCCGAGGTCAACGTGATCTTCACCGTCGACGCCCCCCCCGTGCGGCACAAGGACACCACCGACCTCGCGCAGGACGCTGGTGAGGAGGAGGCCGGCATACCGTTGGGAGGAGACAAGAGCCTCTGGACGGCGCGGGTGAATCCACGGAGCAAGGTGCGGCCCGGGCAGCCGCTCACGCTGGCAGTGGACACCAGCACACTGCACTTCTTCGACCCCGAGACCGGGTTGGCGATCGGCCATCCGGACACCCAGCGCCCGGCCAGCTCACCGCCGGCAGAAGAGGAGCGCGCCTCCTAGGGCGCAACCTACTTGACCGAGCCGGCCAGAACGCCCTGCACGAAGTAGCGCTGGAAGGCGAAGAACACCACGAGCGGCACCACCATGGACAAGAACGCCGCCGACGAGATCACGTCGATATTGGTGCCGAACTGCCGGGTCTGCTGCTGAATCGCCACCGCGAGCGGGCGCGAGCCTGGGCCCGCGAAGACCAGCCCGACCAGTAGGTCGTTCCAGGTCCACAGGAACTGGAAAATGGCGAGCGAGGCAATCGCCGGAAGACCCAGCGGCACGATCACCTTGCGGAAGATGCCGAACTCGGTGGACCCGTCCATCCGAGCGGCTTCGAGTAGATCCCGCGGGATCCCGGCGAAGAAGTTCCGGAGGAGGAACACCGCGAACGGAAGGCCGAAGCCGACGTGGAACAAGATCACGGCGGGCAGCGTGCCGAAGATGTGCAGCTTGTTGTAGAGCTGGGCGACCGGGATCAAGGCCACCTGGAGCGGGACCACCAGGAGTCCGACGACGACGAGGAAGGCCCAGTCACGGCCGGGGAACTCCATCCAGGCGAAGGCGAAGCCGGCCAGGGACGCGATGACAACGACGAGCACCGTGGCCGACACGGTGATGATCACGGTGTTCCAGAACGACGAGATGATCGTGTTGTTCTGCAGGATCTGCGCGTAGTTGTGGGTGGTGAGCTCAGCGGGCGCGGTGAGCGCGTTCCACCAGCCGTTGCGGTTGTTCGCTGATTCGGTACGGATGGAGGCGATCAGCAGGCCGAGCGCCGGGACGAGCCAGAATACGGCCACCACCAGCAGGACGATCTGCGGGATACCGCCGGAGAAGAACTCCACAACTCGACCCGCCACGCCGGTCCGGCGTGGCCGCTCCCCTATGCCGCCGGAAGCCGCAGCCCGGCCGGGAGTGACCTTGTCGACCGCCTCGGGCGTGGCGCTCATCGTTGCTCCTGACGGAATCGGCGGAGGTTGAACAGCATGGCCGGGATCACCAGCAGCAGCAGGAATATGGCGATAGCGCTCCCAAGGCCGCGCAACGGCTGGCCGCCGAAGGACACCCGCCACATCTCCAGTGCGAGCACGTTGGCGTTGGCCTGGACGTTGCCCGGCGCGATGATCAGCACTAGGTCGAAGATCTTCAGGACGTTGATGACGAGCGTCACCAGCACGACGAGAAGGATGGGCGAGAGCAGCGGGACGGTGACCCGCCGGAAGACGTTCCACTCGGTCGCGCCGTCGACGCGGGCCGCCTCCAGGGCATCGCGGGGAATGGCTGCGAGCCCGGCCCCGATGAGGACCATGGCAAAGCCGGCCCACATCCAGATGTACGCGGCGATGATGGCCGGCGTGGCCAGGCTCGGCCCGAGCCAGTCGATGCCGCGGTAAGGCGCCGCGAAATTCGCCGCCTCCAGCCGCACCTGGTAGCTCTGCCCGTCCTTCAGTCCGCCCAGGGTGAACTCGCCGTGGCTGTCGGCGGTAGCAGACGACACGACCTTCCCGGCCGACAGAGCTTGGACCCGCATACCTGGCAGGCCCTTCTCCGACGAATCAACCACGCCTGGCTTGCCGCCACCACCCCGGGTGAAGTCCAGCCAGACCGTGCCGGAAATCTGGTTTCCTGATGCGCTGCCCGGCTCCTTTGCGGTCTGGGCAGCAGCCGGGATCGATGCCGGTGCCAACCCGACGAGAGGCAGCAGCACCTGCTGACCGGCTTGGGCCGGATGCTGCAGGACCAGCGCTCCGCCGGCCTTCGTCAGGCCCGAATTCGGGCGAGCCAGCGCCCCGGCATACTCCGAGGACTTACTGAAGGTGTCGTGGATGCCAACCGCGATGGCGTTGGCCACGCCTTGGTTGGGGTCCACCTGGTAGACCAGGCGGAAGATGACGCCGGAGGCCAGGAAGCCGATGGCCATCGGCATGAACACGACGAACTTGAAGGCGGTCGCCCACCGGATCCGCTCCGAGAGGACGGCGAAGATCAGCCCGAGGATCGTCACCACGCTGGGAGCGACGACGACCCAGATCGCATTGTTCTTGATCGCCGTCAGCGTCTCGCCGCGGCTGAACATGTCGACGTAGTTGCCCAGCCCCACGAAACTGTGGCCGTCATTGCTGAACAGGCTGCGGATCAACGTAGAGATCGTCGGATAGATGACCAGCGCCCCGAGCATGACGACCGCGGGGAGCAGGAACAGCAGAGGTAGGGCCCGCCCCCCGAGAAGCGACCTGCGCTCCCCGGGGGGCGGAATGACCGCGGCGGCCCCTCCAGCGGTGGCCACCGGGCCGGCGGCACGCGGCTGCGTTCCCGCCGTCTGCGGTGCTGACGCGTCGGTCATCGCGGCCTCCGAGCCCGTTCCGGTGTTACTTGTACGCCGCTGCGGCGTCCTTCTCCAGCTGGGCTGCGGTCGCGTCGACCGAAGTCGGGTTGGCCAGGAAACCCTGCAGATCCTTCCACTCGCCCTGCCCCGGCGTGCCACCGAACTGCGCCGGCGCGAGGTCGGACATGTCGAAGCGGAACACCTGGGCAGCGACCAGCTGTTGGGCGACCTGACGCGAGATGTCATCGGGGTAGTCGGCCACGTTCACCGACTTGTTCGGCGAGGTGAAACCGCCGAGCTTGACCCAGATGTCAGCCGCTTCGGGCGTTGCGAGGTAGTTCATCAGCGCCCGCGCACCGGGAGAGTCCTTCATCATCACGGCAGCGTCACCACCGCCGACGACCGAGTCCGGCGAGCTGTTGATGGACGGGAACGGGAAGAACTTCGCGTCCGTACCCACCTTGGCCTTGGTGCTGCCGGAGATGACGCCGGCGACGAAGTCGCCCTCGTACACGACGGCTGCCTTCTTGGTGCCGAACACCTGGGTGACCGAGTCTGGGAACGAAGTCTGGGTCGCGTTCGGCGCCAGCAGGTCCTTCTGGCCCCACAGCTTGCCGAGCGTGCTCAGCGCGGTCTTGACCGACGGGTCCGTCCACGGGATCTGGTGCTTGGTCAGCTTGTCGTACATGTCCGCGCCGGCGGTGCGGATGTAGACGTTCTCGAACCAGTCGGTGAGGGTCCAACCATCGCCACCGGCGACCGACAGCGGCTTGACGCCCGAGTCGCGGATGGTGCCCAGTGTCTTGAGGAAGTCGTCCCACGTCTTGGGGGGCTGAACGCCGGCGGCGTTGAACGCGTCGGTGCGGTACCAGACGGTGGACTTGTTCGCGGCCTTGAACCACACGCCGACCATCTTGCCGTTGACCGTGCCGAGGTCCTGCCAGACCTGCGAGTAGTTCTTCTTGACCGTTGCCTGCACGTCCGCCGGCAGTTCCTTGACGGCGCCCTTGTCCAAGAACTGCTGGATCAGACCGGGTTGCGGGATGAGGGCGACGTCCGGCGGGTTACCGCCGGCGATCGCCGTGCCCAGGATCGTGGCCGTGTCGCTGCCGGTGGAGGTGTACTGCACCTTGGCACCGGTCTTGTCGGTAAAGCCCTTGAGCACGGCCTCGAAGTTCTTCTGCTCGTCCTTTTGCCATTCGGCATCGACCGTGACCGTCTTGCCCTTGAGGCTGGGCGTCGACGACGTAGAGGTCTTCGTCTTCTTGCTGGTGCTGCAGCCGGCGGCTGCGGCTACCGCGACCACTGCCAGTACGGCAGCGACGTGAGTGCGCTTCATTCCACTCCCTTTGTGAGATTTTGATCGGCCCAGATGGACAGACCGCTTTCTGGATCGAAAACGTGCAGTCGCTCAGTATCGACGCGAAGCCGGATCCGTTGGCCTTCGGTGATCGTCGAGCGCGGACTCACGCGCGCGACCAGTCTGCTGCCTTGCGTGTGCGAGCCGGGTGCCAGGTCGTTCCCGGCATCCTTGGCCAACTCCTTGGTGTCCTCCGTGACCACCCCCGGCGCGTCGATCGCGAAATGCACGAGGACGTCCGATCCCATCGCCTCGACGAGGTCGGCATTGCAGTCGAAGCAATTGCCCGAATCACCGTCAAGCAGCGACGCGTCCTCCATATCCTCCGGACGGATGCCGACCACCACATCACGCCCCAGGAACGAACGCAGCGCGGGACGGCGGGCAAGCAGTGCTTGGTCGACCGTGAGGGACTGGTCACCAAGATGCAACTGCAGGGCTCCGTCGGCCGGCTCGTCGAAGCGACCGAGCACCATGTTCATGGCGGGCGATCCGATGAAGCCGCCGACGAACAGATTGACCGGGCGGTCGTAGAGCTCCTGCGGTGAGTCCACCTGCTGGAGTAGCCCCTTTTTCATCACCGCGACTCGGTCGCCGAGGGTCATCGCCTCGGTCTGATCGTGCGTGACATAGATGGTGGTCACGCCCAGGTCGCGCTGGATGCGGGCGATTTCGGCCCGCATCTGCACCCGGAGCTTGGCGTCGAGGTTGGATAGCGGCTCGTCCATCAGGAACGACTGCGGTTCGCGCACGATCGCACGCCCCATGGCCACCCGTTGGCGCTGACCGCCGGAGAGGTTGCGCGGCTTGCGCTCGAGATACTCCTCCAACCCCAGCACCGCGGCGGCCGCGTCCACCCGGCGCCGGATCTCGGCCTTGGGCAGCTTGCGGAGGGTGAGGCCGAACGCGATGTTGTCGCGAACCGTCAGGTGCGGGTAGAGCGCATAGCTCTGGAAGATCATGGCAACGTCGCGATCCCGGGAGGGCACCCGGTTGACCACCCGGTCGCCGATGAGGATCTGGCCCTCGCTGATGTCCTCGAGGCCGGCGACCATCCGCAGGGCGGTCGTCTTTCCGCAGCCGGATGGGCCCACCAGGACGAGGAACTCGCCGTCGTTGGCGGTCAGGTTGAGGTCGGTGACCGCTCGGGTGCCGTCGGCGTACACCTTGCCGACGCCGTCCAGGACTACATTCGCCACGCCGCCTCCGCTCAGGTCACCGTCCCGGACGGGCCAGCCGCCCCGGTGATGTGCACCTTGCCATGAATTGCCCGGCAAGGCCAGACTCAGATGACAGGCCTTTCATCTCGATCCGGTTGCGTTACCGCTCGGCGGGGCAGAGACTCGGCGGCCTGAAGCCGCAACCGCTTTCATCGGACGGAGTACAACAGGACGGGAGGAACAGCTGTAATGCGGGAGCTCTCCCCCCGATCGACGCGCATGTCGGACGTGGCCGCTCGGGCAGGTGTCTCCCCGGCGACCGTCTCGCGCGCGCTCCGGGGGCAGACGAGTGTGTCCCCTGGCACCCGGGATCGGGTCATGCGGGCTGCGGCGGAAATGCACTACGTGGTTTCTCCGGCCGCCTCCGGCCTGGCTACCGGTCGCACCGCGACTGTCGGGGTCATCGCGCCGCGGGTCACCCAGTGGTACTACGGCCGGGTGGTCGCGGCGGCCGGGCGCGGACTGCGCGATCACGGTCTCGACCTGCTGCTGTACAACCTCGGCGACGCCGCCGGTCGTACCCGCTTCTTCGAGCGCATGCCGCTGCGCCGGCGGGTGGACGCGGTGCTGTTCCTCGCCGTGGAGTTGGCCGAGGCCGAAATCGAATCGTTGCGCCGGCTGCAGGTCCCTGTGGTGGTCGTGGGGTGCGCGGTTCCCGGATGGTGGAGCGTGCGCATCGATGACGTCGGCGGAGCGGCGAAGGCGGTGTCGCACCTGATCAATCTGGGTCACCGCGACATCGGGATGCTCTCCTCCACGGTGGAGCCTGGATTCACTTTCCCGGCACCGGACGATCGTCTCCGCGGGTACGAGCAGGCCCTGCACACCGCCGGACTGGAGCGGCTTCCTCGGTTCGAGGCGGCCGCGCCGTGGGGGGTCGACGGCGGTGCGGCGGCGATGGCCGAACTGCTGGGGGCACAGCCCCAGCCGACTGCGGTCTTCGCCGAGAGCGACGAGGTGGGCTTCGGCGCCCTGCGCACCCTGCGCCGGGCCGGTGTCCGGGTGCCTCGCCAGCTGTCGGTCGTCGGCTTCGATGACCATGAGATGTCCGATCTGCTGGACCTCACCACCGTCGCGCAACCGGTGTCTGAGATCGGGCAGCAGGCCGCGCGGCTGCTGATCGGCGCCTTGGAGCAGCCCGGCCAGACGCCCCGATCGGTGGTGCTGCCGACCCGGCTGGTCGTCCGCGCGACGACCGGCCCGCCGCATCGCGAGCGGTCAGCCTGACCTTCGGGCTGCGGACTCGCCGGCCGGGTCAGAGCTCGGGCGAGCGTCCCTCGTACGGCGTGGACAAGACCACCGTGGTCCGGGTCGACACGTTCGCGGCCGCGCGAATTTCTTGGAGCAGCGCCTCCAACGCCGCCGGTCCCGCCACTCTGACCTTGAGGATGTAGGACTCCTCGCCCGCGACGCTGTGGCAGGCCTCGACGGCTCCCAGATGAGCCAGCCGGGCCGGCGCGTCGTCGGGGGCGGCCGGGTCGATCGGCGTGAGCGAGACGAAGGCCGTCAGAGGCAGGCCGAGCTCGTCGGCGTCCAGGGCCGCCTGATACCCCCGGATCACTCCGCGTTGTTCGAGCCGCCGGACGCGCTGATGAACCGCAGATACAGACAGGCCGACCCCGTCGGCCAGGTCGGTGTAGCTCCGCCGACCGTCCTGCGAGAGGGCGCGCACGATCAGCCGGTCGGTCTCCTCGAGCGTCATCGCTGCGCCCCGGATCCGGTCGGGCGAGCCAATGCTCGGCCGATGACCAGCCGCTGGATCTGATTGGTGCCCTCGACGATCTCCAGCACCTTGGCCTCGCGCAGGTAGCGCTCCACCGGGTGATCCTCCACGTAGCCGGCCCCACCCAGCACCTGCACCGCATCGGTCGTCACCCGCATGGCAGCGTCGGTGCAAAAGAGCTTGGCCATCGCCGCGCGATCGCCGTATGGCTGGCCGGTATCGCGGAGCCGGGCCGCCGATAGGTACAGCGCTCGGGCCGCCTCCACCTGGGTGGCCATGTCGGCCAGAAGGAACGAGACGCCTTGGAACTCGATGACCGGTTGGCCGAACTGCCGCCGCTCGCGCGCGTAGGCGACCGCGTGATCCAGCGCCGCCTGTGCGACCCCGACCGCGCAGGCCGCAATCCCGAGCCGACCACCGTCCAAAGCAGACAGTGCGATCCCGAATCCATCTCCCTCTGCGCCGATCAGCCGGTCGGCGGGGATGCGCGCATCGTCCAGGACCACCTGCGCGGTGGGCGAGGAGGACAGCCCCATCTTGCGTTCGGGCGCCTGCGGCTGCAATCCCGGGGTGTCGGCCGGCGCGAGCAGCGTCGAGATGCCTCGCGCCCCATCAGCTGACGTACGCACCATGAGGTTGTAGAAGTCGGCGACGCCGGCATGGGTGACCCAGGCCTTGACGCCGTCGACGACGTAGTCCTCGCCTGTCCGCGTGGCCCGGGTGGTCAGCGCCGCTGCATCGGACCCGGAGGACGGCTCGGACAGTGCGTAGGCGCCAAGCAGGTCGCCGGCCAGCATGTCCGGTAGGAAGCGCTGCTTTTGGATGTCGCTGCCGAATTCTGCGGTCGGGTAACAGGCCAGCGTGTGCACACTGACGCCGAGTCCGACACTCAGCCAGGCTCCGGCCAGCTCCTCGACCACTTGGAGGTACACCTCGTACGGCTGGCCACCGCCGCCGAACTCCTCGAGGTAAGGAAGCCCGAGCAACCCCGCCTTGCCCAGGGTGCGGAACACCTCGCGCGGGCACTCGCCCCGCGCCTCGTACTCGGCTGCCCGTGGTCGCAACTCGCCATCGGCAAGCTCCCGGGTGAGCTCGATCAGGGCTCCGGCTTCGGGGGTCGGCAGGGTTCGTGGCACCGGCACCGATCAGCCCTCCAGCACGACGAGGTCGCGGGTGACCAGGTTCAGCCGGTCCGCGCCGGATTCCGCGCACACGACGATGTCCTCGATGCGGGCGCCGTGCCGGCCGGGCAGGTAGATCCCCGGCTCGATGGAAAACGCCATTCCCGGCTCGAGGAGGTCGTTGTTGCCGGCGACGATCCACGGCTCCTCGTGCTCCTCGAGTCCGATGCCGTGGCCGGTCCGGTGGATGAAGTTCTCGGCGAAGCCAGCTGCTGCGATCACCTCACGAGCCGCCGCGTCGACCGAGGCGGCGGTCACGCCGGGGGCGACTGCAGCACACGCCGCCGCCTGTGCCTGGCGGAGCACCTCGTAGTACGCGGTAAAGCCCTCCGGTGGGTGCCCGATCACATAGGTGCGCGTCTCGTCGGAGCAGTAACCCTCGGCCGTGGTGCCGCCGATGTCGACGACGACCGCATCGCCGGCCGCGATCACCCGCTCGCCGATGTGGTGGTGCGGGCTGGCCGCGTGGGGGCCCGATCCCACGATGACGAAGTTCACGATGGCATGGCCTTCGACCACGATTGCCTCGGCGATGTCGCGGCCAACCTCGGCCTCTGTGCGGCCGGTCCGCAGCCACTCCCCCATCCGCTCGTGCACCCGGTCGATGGCCTGGCCGGCCCGGCGCAGCGCTGCCACCTCGGCGGCACCCTTACGGACCCGCAGCTCGCGCAGCACCGGGCCGGCCAGCACCTGCTTGCTCCCGGGTAGCGCGTCGCGCAGCCGCAGCAATTGCTCGGCCCACATTCGGTTGGCCACCCCGACCACCTGCACGGCACCGAGCAGCCGCGCCACCAGCGCGTACCCGTCGTCAGTCTCCTCGTGCGCGACGATGTCGATTCCGAGCTCACCGGCCGGCGAGGCGCGCGCGGCCGGCTCCTCGAGCCGCGGCACGACCAGAACCGGCTCCCCCGTTGCGGACACGACAAGGCAGGTCAGCCGCTCGAGTGGCAGCGCGTCGTAGCCGGTGAGGTAGCGCAGGTCGGCCCCCGGGGTGAGCACCAGGGCCTCGACGCCGTGCCGCCGCGCCTGCTCCTGCGCCAGGCTCAGCCGGCCGGCCGGATACAACTCGGACATGTCCCGAGCGTAGTGCCGGGCCCCCGCCGCGGTCGCGACCTGGCAGGCTGAGCGGGTGCCTGGTTCACTGATGTTGCTCGACGCCGCCAGCCTGTACTTCCGGGCGTTCCACGGCGTGCCGGAGTCGATCACGGCCCCGGACGGCACACCGGTGAATGCCGTCCGCGGTTTCGTGGACATGGTGGCGGTCCTGGTGACCAAGTTCCGGCCGGCTCGGCTCGTCGCTTGCCTGGACGCCGACTGGCGCCCGGCCTTTCGGGTCGATGCCATCGCGTCGTACAAGGCACACCGGCTCTCCCCCGCCGGCGGCGAGGAGAGTCCGGCAACGCTGACGCCTCAAGTGCCCGTCATCGAGGACGTGCTCGCCGCCGTCGGTCTGGCTCAGCTGGGGATCCCGGGCTATGAGGCCGACGATGTGATCGGCACTCTGGTGGCGCGGGAGAGCGGCCCCGTGGACGTGGTCACCGGCGACCGCGACCTGTTCCAACTGGTTGACGACCGCGGCCCCGTGCGAGTGCTGTACACCGGGCGCGGCGTGCGCAACCTGGAAGTGCTCGACGAGGCGGCGGTGGAAAAGCGCTACGGAATACCCGGCCGGGCATACGGGGAGTTCGCGGTACTGCGGGGCGATCCCAGTGACGGGCTGCCGGGTGTGCCAGGAATCGGTGAGAAGACCGCCGCTGCCCTGATCCGCAGATTCGGATCGGTCGACGCGATGCTGGCCGAACTGGATGCCGGTGCTACCGAAGGTTTCCCGGCCGGTAGCCGGACCCGACTGGCCGCGGCTCGGGACTATCTCGCTGTCGCGCCGGTCGTGGTTCGGGTGGCGCCGGACGCGCCGGTGCCGCCGATGGACGACCGCCTCCCGGCCGCGCCGACGGACCCGCCCGGGCTGGTGGAGCTCTGCGACCGCTGGGGGCTGGACAGCTCGGTGGAGCGGCTGTTACGGGCCCTCGAGGTAGCCCACAGCGACCACTGACAAAGACGCAGCCCCGGCCTGGAAGAGCCGGGGCTGCGTCATGGGTCTCGCGGTCAGGACACGTTCAGCGCCGTGTCGTCGATGACGAACGAGGTCTGCAGCGAGACGTCCTCGGTGCCGGTGAACTTCAGCGTCACCGTCTGGCCGGCGAAGCCGGACAGGTTGAACGACTTCTGCGCGTAACCGGTGTTCTTGTTCAGGTTGGAGTAGGTGGCCAGCGTGGTGCTACCGGCCGCTACCGTGAGCTTGTCGTACGCGACGCTCGTCGTGGTCTCCGCCGTGTCGACGTGCAGCCAGAACGAGAACGTGTACGTGGTGCAGCCGGCGGGGATGGCCACCGACTGCGACAGCGTGTCGGTGTGCGAGCGGCCATAACCGTCCAGCCACGCCTTCCAGCTACCGCTGTGGGCGGGTTCCGACGTGGAGTTGTCGATCACTCCGGCCGTCGCCGTCCAGGGTGCGGCCGAGCCCGTCTCGAAACCGGGGTTGCCCAGCTTCTGGCCCGGTGACGCGCAACCGCCGCCGGCCGGGTTGACCGTCCAGGTGAACGAGGTCGACCCGCTCGCGTTGGTGGTGTCCTTCGCCGTCACGGTGACCGAGTAGGTCCCCGCCGTCGTCGGCGTCCCGGAAATCAGACCGGTGGACGTGTTGATCGACTCACCGGGCGGCAGGCCGACCGCCGAGTACGTGAGCGTCTGGCCCGATGCGGAGTCGCTTGCCGTGATCTGCACGCTCTTCGCGACACCCACGGTCCCGGTCTGGTTGCCCGGGTTGTTCACCGTGACCGTATTGCCGGTGCCGCCACCGCCGACGATCGGGTGGGTCAGGTCGCACCGGTTTGTGTCGTTGGACCAGCTGCTCTGCTCGGTGTAGCTGCCGTTCCCCGTGCTGACGTTGCCCGCCCCGCCTTGGCTGCCTGGGGAGATCCAGGCGCACTCGTCGGCGTTCTCCTGGCCGGAACTCGCGGTCCAGCCGCCGGCGGGGTTCTGGTCGGTGATCGTCTCGGAGTATTCGTGCCCTTCGACCATGGTGTAGCCATCAAGCGTGCCGGCCGAGCCCGCATTCACGAAGTTCTGGCCGCAACTGGTGCCCTGGTCCATGACGTAGGGCATGTTGGTGAATGCGATGTCGCCGTACGGTGAGCTGACCCCGCCTCCGGACAGGGTGCTGTCTCCGTTGTAGTCGTGCCAGGCACAGAATCCACCGGTCTTGTAGTTGTCCGGGTTCAGGCCTTTCGCCGACAGGACGACGTACTGGGCATAGCGGTTGGACGCCGCGGTCGTGTTGCCGAAGTGCGCGGCCGCGTTGACCGCCTCGACACCGATCTGGTGGCCGGATGCCGCGGTCGGTTCCGCGGCGGAATTGTCGTACCAGACGCCGGATAGCGCGCCGCCGGTCGGATATCCGACGTGCGCGGCACTCGATGCGCACGAGGTGGCGCCGGCTGAGACACCGGGACCGTCGCAGTATTGCGTCATGGTCCCCGACCACAGCTCCCCGCCGGTGCCGAGACCCTTGAACATGTTCTGCAGCCGCGGTGCGCCGCCGGCGGCGTCGTTCGAGAATGTCAGGTTGCCGCTGCCGTCAGTGCCCTGGGTGCCCCACTGGGTGCCCCAGAACACGAGGTAGACCTTCGGGTGGCCGCTCGTGACGCCGATACCGTCGATGCCGCCGCCGTACCTCAGCGTCTTGGTGCTCAGGAGCGCCGGGTTCTGCGCGTCGTGGGCATTCATCTTGCGCTGCTGCGCCAGGGTCGGCACGACGCCGTGCCGATAGGCGTGACCATAGGCGGGTGAGTACGGGTTGCTCACGCCATGCGGTCCGGTGGGTGTGCCGGGGCTTGCCATCGCCGACGTGGTCATGGCCACGGCGACCGAGATGCTCCCGACGAGGACGGTCAGTCCTCTTGTTGCAGCCTTCACAGCGCCTCCTGCTGGACTGGGGAGGACCGGGTTTCGGTCCAGATGAGACGGTACGGTCAACTCACTCCCGCGGGAAGACCCGAATCGCCGAGACCGGGCGGTTGAGGGGCAACCGGAACGGAGGGGCCGTCATCGCCGATCGACGCGCATTTCGGAGCGGCGTCGCGCTGGCCGTGTGTCTGTTGCTGCCGACGGCATGCAACTCATCCACACCTTCGGCTGGCCCACAACACCACCCGTCCCCCAGCAGACCGTCGACCGGACGGACGACGACTGCCGGCGACGCGGACAACGGTCGCATTGTGCACATCGCCGCCGGCGATCGCCTCGTCGTACGCCTGTCGAGCACCTACTGGACCGTCTCCCCACCCGCCTCCGACGCGGTCTTGCGGGCGGAGGGCCCGGCGATTGTCGCGACACCGCCGGCCGCGACCTCCCACTGCGTCCCGGGATCGGGCTGTGGGACAGTCACCGCCGTATTCGTCGCCCGCACACCTGGGCGCGCCGTGGTCACGGCGCAGCGGACATCGTGTGGCGAGGTGCTGCGCTGCACCGACCAGCAGGGCAGCTACCGGCTGACCGTGATCGTGCGCTGACCCCTTCCCTGCGGCGCTCAGCCGACAGCGGAGTACGCGACAATCCCCCGCCGAACCGCGTCGG
>JALZAK010000067.1 GCA_030948385.1 Actinomycetota bacterium | reverse complement strand
AGGGGCAGGTCGGCATTCCTACGGCCGAGACGGCATCCCCGACGGCGATCTCCCGGGTATGGGAGAAGCCGAACGTTCTGTAGGTCACGGTGACTGTCGTGCCGGAGCTGACCAAACGAGGGTCGGCCACCGTCGCGCAATCCAGGACGGTGAAGCTGAGCCGGACCTGAGCGTTCCCGCCAGGAGCGAGGGTGACCGGCCCGCTCCGGAAATCTTGGAGCGACGGACCGGTCGCGAAGGACACCTGCCCGGCGCTGGTCGAGTCAGGGTGCGAGGGGTCGCCCACCGTGCCGCGACTGTTGAACGGCTGCGCGATCCGGGTGATGGTGACCGGGAGAGCGCCGGAGTTCGCGATGGCAAAGTAGATGTCGAAGTGGTCGCCGGCCTTGGGGGAGACGATGCGGTAGTCGGTGCCCCACGCGTTCTCCAGCGTGCGAATCTGCGTGGAACCGGTGGTCTTGACATCGAACTCGCCGTTTCCGGGGCCGAGCGGTTGGTAGTGAGCGAGGTAGGCACCGCCGGCAACCAGCACGCTGACGATGAGGACGAGCACCAGCAGTATCAAGGCGGGCCACCGGCGACGCCGGGGGGCCGGCGAGACCGTGGTGGGAGTCGGTGGCACGTCCAGTACGCGATCTATCTGCACCATGTCGCGGATAGTCCTCAGTTCCCCCGCTGAGCACAAGCCCGGCCGAACCATGGGCCGCCGGTATCATCTGGAACGGTGATCAGCCGACGCTCGATTATCCCGTTGGCCAGCCCGGCGATCGGCTGCATGTTGTTGCTCGCTGCGTGCACGCCGGGGGCGCCGGACGAGCCCTCGCTGGGCTCCTTCACCGCGGGGACGTGCCGGCAGGCTGCCCCCGCTCTGATCCGCATCGACCGCCTCGTGCACCGGGTCCGCGACCAGCACAAGAAGCCCAAGGCGATTGAATCCGAGATGACCGCCGCCCAACGCCAGCTGCGGGCGGTTCGACCGGGTGCCGATGCCACCGCCAATCGGTCGATCACGCAACTCGTGTCCGACGTCGGCTTGCTGCGGATCAGCCTGGACACCAACAACTACAGCCCGGCGCGGCTTGATCAGGTGTCCCGCTCCCAGCAGGCGACAGTGAAGTACTGCACCCGCAAGGGGACGTAGGCGCGGACCGGACTCGGACATACGACCGGGGCGCACGGATAGCCATCCGTACGCCCCGGCGCGTCTCTATCTGCAGAGACCTTCCGTCAGCCTCGAGGCACAGTGCTCGAGCCCGATGTCGGCAACGCCAGATACGGGAACGTGTTCCCGAAGGCGTAGTCGTTGGCATTCACCCGGTCGGTGAACACCCCCAAGGTCGCTGCAGGCGTCCCGGTGAGGGCGCCTTCGAGCACCTTCAACGCAATGTCGATCACGTCGTCGTTCAGCCGCCGGCCGTTGGGGAATCCGGCCAGGTCGCCGCCGATGACACCCAGCGGGTTGGCAGTGGCCGCCGGCGGGACCGACATGTTCAACCGCAGTTCGTCACCCGGCACGAAGGCCGCCCGGTTGACGTCCTTGTTGATCAGCTGCGAGTTCAGATCCGCTTGGACCGGACCGCTGCTGCCCTTGTAGATGCCGGTGAGGAAGACCTCGACCAGGTCCTTGCGAGGAGCCGCCGGAGCGGGCACCCCGTAGATGGCCTGGACCAGCTTCGGGACCTCGGGGTCAACGACGTACGGCAGGAAGTTCGCGCCGTCGGTCCGGGGGTTGGTGGCGTTGAACTTGTTCTTCATGCCGACCGGGATGACTGCCTCGTTGACCAGCGGGTTGCCCAGCCGAGAGAGCTGGACGTACGGGCCGGTGTAGAAGCTGGTAGGTCCGGAGTTGGCAAGGACGGTGCTGCGCCGTTCGGTCGTGCTCCACACCCCGATGACGGGGTTGCGGGTGGAGTCGCCCTTGAGCGCGAGCTCACGCTTGGGCACCTGCAGCACGACGGAATTGACGTTGTACTTCGCGAGCGTGTCGTGACCGGCCTCGGCCAGTTGGCCGTTGCTCAGGTGCCCGCCGTAGAGCAGGTCGAAGATCCGCAGGTCGAGGAAGAACGGGTCGTCCGCCTGGCCTGCGAAGCTCCACCGGTCGGGACCGGTGCGGTAGACCGCCTGGCGCCGCAGTGCGTCGTAGTTGGGCATCGACGCATCGCCCACCCGGGAGGGAGCCACGATCGCATTGCTGACCTGCGTCGTCGTGCCCGTCGGGGTGATCCGCTGCAGCGTGTAGGTCTGGTAGAAGTTCAGGTGCGGATCGGTCAGGGACGTGACCGCACCGGTGTTGTAGAGGATCGTCTTGGTGTTGCGGTAGTGGCTGGTGAACGTCCACCGATAGGTGATGTCGGCACGCGCGTCACCGTTGTTGTCGATGTTGATGTCGTAGTGGGCGTCCGGCGAGAACGGATAGAAGTTCGGTCCGCCGGCCGGCTCCTCGAACGGGATCCAGTTGGCCACCAGCGCCACATCGCTGGGGTCACTCTTCGGCACGAACGCGTATACGTCCGTGTTGTCGATCTGAGGCTCTGCCGCTGTCAGCGGCGCTTCACGGTGACTCGACGCACCGGCGGTTCCCGGCCCGAAAGCCAGGCCGGTCGCGGCGAGCGACGCAGCGGCCGCGACGCAGGCGAGGCCGCGACGCCGTCGGACCGACGCTCGCGACCGTCCGGTTCTTGGTACTGCTAGGGGTTTTGACACTCCCAGACACCTTCCTACCGAAGGGATGCACCACGGCAGGGCCAACGTCGACGGAGGCGCTCACGCCGGCGTGCCCGGTGGACCCGTGCCCCCATTCACGGTTGGTCTGACCGCTCCTTCCCGCGCTCGCCCCATCCCGCAGTGCTTGGTGCATAGGCGCAGCGGGACCGAATGACGGGCGTTCGGCGGTCAGGCCGGGAAGGCACGGCGCGGTTCGCGCCGCCTTACCTAATCGTTATCAATGTTGGACCGAGTGTCAGATGGAGACTGCAGGCAGTGACAAGTTGGGTCAGGTCCTGTGCCCGTCGGCGGTCCGCCAATCCGATCTCGTGCCCAGATCGAAGAGTCGAGCAAGACGGCCCCCGGGGATGGCCGTGAGGCTTTCGCCACGAGGACTGCGAGCCGATGAAGCAGCTGGTGCGCCGGGCGGTGGTGCTGCCCGCCGTCGTCGGCGCCGCTGCTCTCTTCCTCGCCGGCGGCGCGATCCTGCTTCCGGGGCATAACGCGCCGGCCGGCTCATCGGTGGTCGATAGCAGTTCCGCCGGCAGCCCGGCAGGCTCGCGCGATCCGTTGATCGCCGGCCTGGAGCGCACGCAGGGTCGGCTGCGGCAGGAGCCGGGCAATGCCGACCTGTGGGCGACGCTCGGATCGGCGTACCTGCAAGTCGGCCGGATCACCGCCGATCCCACGTACTACCCCAAGGCTCAAGCTGCGTTCGCGAGGTCGTTGACCCTGCAGGCCGCCCGCAACGTCGCAGCGATGGCCGGGATGGGTCAACTGGCCGCCGCCCGGCACGACTTCGCCAGGGCCCTCCGCTGGGGACATCAGGCCCTCGCAGTCGACGCGTACAGCACGGTTGCCTACGGCGTGGTCGCTGATGCCGCGACGCAACTTGGCGACTATCCCGGCGCGCGGGCGGCGATCCAGCGCATGCTCGACCTCAAACCCGGGGTCTCCTCGTTCACCCGGGGTTCCTACGACCTGGAGATCCACGGCGACGTGGGAGCGGCGCGGGCGGCGTTGAACCGGGCGCTGGTCGATTCGCTGAGCCCCGCTGACGTCGCCTTCTGCCGCTACTACCTCGGCGAGCTCAGCTTCAACTCCGGCGACGCCAGTGATGCGGCCGCGCAGTACGCCCAGGGTTTGCGCGCCGACCCCTCGAACACCCAGCTGCTGGCCGGCCGGGCCAGGCTCGAGGCGATCCGCGGCCAGCGCGCCGCTGCGCTTGCTGACTACACGGCCGTCACCGAGCGGGTTCCGCTCCCGCAGTACGTCCTGGAGTTCGGCGACTTCCTCACCTCGATCGGCCGGGCCGCTGATGCCGCCCGGCAGTACGCCCTGCTGCGCACCGAGCAGCAGCTATTCGCCTCCAACGGCGTGTTGGACGACCTGCTGTCGGCCGAGTTCGACGCCGATCACGGCAATCCGGCCGGCGCGCTGCGCCACGCAGAGGCCGAGTGGAGCCGCCGGCACAGCGTCCTCGTCGCGGACGCGCTGGCCTGGGCACTACACAAGAACGGCCGCAACAGCGAAGCGCTGCGGCTCGCCGCGATTGCCAACCGGCTGGGTTGGCGCAATGCGACATTCGCCTATCACCGCGGGATGATCGAGAGTGCACTGGGCCAGCGCGCCGCCGCCCGGGTCGACCTCACGGAGGCTCTCCGGATCAACCCTAACTTCTCGTTCCTGCAGGCCCCCATCGCCCGGCGTGCACTCGCCTCCTTGACCGGTCAGTCGTGAGGGGACTCACCAGGCTCGTCGTCGTTGCCGGCCTCGCCGGCGTGGCGCTGGCAGCAGGTAGCGGGACGGCCAGCGCACACCCGCTGGGCAACTTCACCGTCAACCACTACGACGGGCTGCGGCTGCTCCCCGGCGGCGTCTCAGACGACGCGGTGGTCGACACCGCCGAGATCCCGACCCTGCAGCAGCGCGGCGCGGTCGACGCGAACTCCGACGGTTCGGTCTCCGCCGCCGAGCGGGCGCGGTACGCAAGGAAGCAGTGTGCTGCGTTGGCCGATGCACTGCAGTTGCGGGTAGCCGGCGACGCGGCCCGCTGGCGCGTCAGCTCCAGCACCTTCGGCTACCGGCCGGGGGCGGCCCGGCTGCTCACCAGCCGGCTGGAGTGCCGGCTGACAGCCACGGCGTCGCTGGCCGCGCGTATGACGGTGAGCTTCGCGGACGCGTTCCAGGGTGACCGGGTGGGCTGGCACGAGATCACGGCGGCCGGCGCCGGCGTGGCGCTGATCCGCTCGCCGGTGCCCGCGCGCAGTGTCAGCGACGAACTCCGGCACTATCCCAACGACCTGCTCAGCTCTCCCCTCGACCAGCGTTCGGTCCGCCTCGACGTCCAGCCCGGCACCGGCTCGTCCACCTTCGCCGGCGCACGCGTGCTACCCGCGGCCGGGCCCGTTGCGCGGCTGCTCAACGGCGTCAACATCCGCTTCAACGCCTTGGTCGGTGCCCGTCACGTCACGCCGCTGGTCGGGCTGCTGGCCGTGCTGCTGGCCCTGCTGCTCGGGGCCGCACACGCCGCCCTGCCAGGGCATGGCAAGACCGTGATGGCTGCTTACATCGCCGGCCGGCGCGGCACGACCCGGGACGCCATCACCGTCGGCGCGACCGTGACCGCTACCCACACGGCCGGCGTGCTCATCCTCGGCTTCCTGCTCACCATCGTCGCGACTCTGGCCGGCGAGACGCTGCTGGGCTACCTCGGCGTGGCCAGCGGCCTGCTCATCGCGGTGATCGGCGCCGGCCTGTTGCGATCGGCCTGGCTCGATCGCCGGCGCAGCCAGGCAGCAGCACGCCAACCCGGCCCGGTCACCGGCTCGATGCCGCGGGTGCTCGAGCCGGCGGCGATGGCCACCGCCGGGGCGGGTGCATTCGCTCTGCTACCGCAGCCACACCACGGCCACGGCCACGAGCACAGCCACGGCCACGAGCACGGTCACGAGCACGGCCACGGTCACGAGCACGGTCACGGCAGGCTCAGTCGCCGCGGGCTGGTCGGCATGGGAGTCGCCGGCGGCCTGGTCCCGAGCCCGTCGGCCCTCGTCGTCCTGCTGGCCGCGATCGGACTAGGTCGGACGCTGTTCGGTGTCGGGCTGGTGGTGGCATACGGCGTGGGGATGGCGGCCACCCTCACCTGTGCCGGCCTGCTGCTCGTGCACCTGCGCGGGCGTCTCGACGGCGTCGCGACCCGCCGGTGGGCTGGCCTGGCCGGCCGGTTGGCGGCGGTGACCCCGCTGCTGACCGCCGCGCTCGTACTGGTCGTGGGGCTCGCGCTCGCTGCCCGGGGCGTGGCTCCCCTCGTTCGCTAGGGCCGTGATGTGCCGACCCGCCTTGCCCGCGGGCTTGGCGGTCGAGCCCCCGCATGACGAGCCCTCGCCAGAACAGTTGCCCACAGTTCTCCGCCGCACACTCTCGGGCGGCTTATGGACGGCTGGACGGTCGGCGGTACAGCAGCGCAGACAAGACGGCCGCGGTAGCCACGCCGTAGGCCAGATGCGGAACGATGTCGGCGGCCCAGTCAGCCGGCGTCCATGAGGACGGGTCAGTTGCTCCCAGGAGCGCCATCGGTACGTCGCTGCCGGCCATCGCGGCTCCGGCCAACATCGCCGACAGCACAGCAGGTGGCACCACCCGGCGCGTCCCGCCGAGAACTGCGCCGGTGACCGCACCCAAACCAACGCCGGTGGCTAGGCCGAGCAGCGGTCCTAGCCCGGCAAGCCGGTTGTCTCGCTCCTGCCCTTGGCCGGGGACAGTCAGCCCCGTCTGCTGGGCGAGGCGTTCGGCGCTGAGCTGTGGTGCGTCCGAAGCCGGCCGCGCTCGCCACACCATGTCCAGATAGGTGACGGCGTTCAGCGCGGTGGTGCCGGCCGCCCCGGCAGCCGCACCAAACAGCAGCCCGGCGCCAAGGTTCCCTCTCATCAGCGGTGCTCCTTTCGCAGAAGAATTGCGGTGAACCACTACGACGGGCTGCAGCTGCTCCCTGGCGCGGCTCGGACAGCGCCGTTGTCAATACCGCCGAGACCCGGCTTTGCAACAGCGGATCCTCCGCCGCGAGCGCGCCAGCTGGGCACGGACCCAGTGTGCCGCGCCGGCCGGCGCACTGCAGGTGCGGGTGGGCGCCGAAGCGGCCCGCTGGCGCGTCACCGCCAGCACCTTCGGTTACCGGCCGGGGCAGCCCGGGCGCAGACCAGCCGGCTGGCACGAGATCTCGGCTACCGGTGACGGCGTGACGCTGATCTGTTCGGCGGGGGCGGTTGGCGTCAGGCGGCCGAGTGTGCCGGCGCCTCCGGAGCCTCCTCGAAGACCTTTCCGGCATTGAGCAGCCAACGGTCCCGGCCGGTCTGCCGCATGACCAGGAGCACGACCGCCCCGACGAGCAGCCAGCCGATCGCGAGCAGGGCAC
>JALZAK010000057.1 GCA_030948385.1 Actinomycetota bacterium | reverse complement strand
CCGACGGAGTTCCTCCGGCCACATGACGTGCGCAACCGGGTCGGCAGGTAACCGCCCCCGAGCCGGCTCACCCGGCCAGCAACTCGTCCAGTCGCTGGTAGCCCTCGCGGACTCCGACGTCCATGCCACTGGCCAGGAACGCGTCCCGGCCGGCGAACGAGTCGACCAGGGACGTGGCGGTCAGCCGGCTCCGGCCGTCGCCGAGGTCCTCGAAGCGCATCCGCTCCAGGGCCACACCGTCGGGATCGCCCTCGTAGGTGAAGGTCTGCACGATCAACTCGCCCGGACGCACCTCGTGGAAGCAGCCGTGGAAGGCGAACTCGTTGCCGCCGCTCCTGTGCACGTAGCGGTACGAGCCACCGGTCCGGCAGTCGTAGTGGTCGACCCGCATCTCGTGCCGGCGCGGCCCGAGCCACTGGACCAGAAGCTCCGGGTCGGTATGCGCGCGGAAGACCTGCGCGACCGGTGCGTCGAACTCCCGGATAATCCGGACGAGGGGTACGTCGGGGTCGGCAACGATCTCGGTCTCGCGGGTGCTGGTGGACGTCATAGCTGTTCTCCTGTCTGTGTCGGTGCTGCTGGCGGGGTGCCTGCGGGGTCGGGGTTGCCGGGCATGGTGCGGAGCAGTTCGTCCAGGCGCTGGTAGCGCTCCTCGGCCTGGCGGCGGTAGCGCTCGATCCACTTGGTCATCAGGTCGAAGACCTCCGCTTCCAGGTGCACCGGCCGGCGCTGGGCGTCGCGGCTGCGGCTGACCAGGCCGGCGTCCTCGAGCACCTTGAGGTGCTTGGACACCGCCTGCACGGTCACGTCGTAGGGCTCGGCCAGCGCGTTGACGGTGGCGTCGCCGGCCGCGAGTCGGGCCACCATGTCGCGTCGGGTCGGATCGGACAGCGCCATGAACACTCGCGAGAGCGCATCTGCTGCCACCGTCCACCTCCGAGTTCAACCGTCCGGTTGACAAGCTAGCGCCTCCGCAACGAGCTTGTCAACCGTATGGTTGAAGAAGCCGAACGAGGCCACGCCGAGCACGAACTCGCCGTAGCCAATGGCCTACGATGGGTCCTGAAGCGCGCGTGTCCGGCATGCGCAAGGTCGTCCCTGCCTGGGGGTTCGCGATGGAGCCCAAGCCGCACCGCGCCCTTCGGGCGATCGCGGTGGAGGTCGGCGGTGTCCTCCTGATCGTGGCGGCGCTGGTTGTCTCCTTCGGCGCGACCTATGTCCGCGACTCCAAGCACCTAGTGCCCGGCTTCTCCACTGCCGCCGACGTCCCGGGCACCTGCCACAACGACCAGGACTACTTCGAGGTCGAGCTCACCTCCGCCGAACTCACCCCACCGGTGCCCTGCACCCGCCCGCATACCAGCGAGGTCCTCTGGACCGTGCAACTCACCGGCCGGGTGGCGCAGGAGCACAATCGCCCGACCCCGGAGATGCTCGCGCCGCAGTACCGGCGACTGTGTCAATTGCCGCAGCGACTGGCCGCGTACGTCGGCGAAAACCCGAACGGCTTTCTGTACAACATCAGCCTGGACATCCGCTATCCGTCCGCACCGGAGTGGCGCGCCGGCGTGCGTATCGCCCGGTGCATCGCCGGCCCCTTCTACCACACCACTTTTGTCACCCGCCCCACCTTCAACTTCCCCCTCGCCGGCAGCTGGACCCGCGAGGACAGCGCGGCCATTCGCCTCTGCGCCACCATCGCCAACAAGTTCGTCCCCTGCGACCAGCCGCACACTCAAGAGGTTCTGGAGCCCGTCGATCCATTTCCGGCCACCCAGATCGCGGTTCCCCCGCCGGCACTCGCGATCAGCCTGGGCATGGCGCCATGCACCAAGGAGGTGCTGGCCCTGATCGGCCGCTCGAAACTCCCGAACGGCTCCCAGGTCGTTGTCGAGCCTCCCGACGCGCAGAGCTGGCCGGTGTATCACGCCGTCGGGTGCCGCTTCCAATTCGCGCTGCGCATCGGCTCGGTCGCGGCGGGGCTGACGTGAACGGCGCCACCGAGACCCGGACTGAGCGCTGGGACCGGATCCGCGGCGCCGCCCTTGCGGCACCGTCGGTGCGGGCCCGACGGATCGTCGGCACCGGGCTCGGCGCCTTCTGGACGGTGTTCCTGCTGGTCCGGCTGCTCGTTCCCGTCACGGTCGGTCAGGCCGATGAGACCGATGGACACCGCTACCTGTGCCAACGCGGCCTGGAAGCTGTGCGCGGGACCGACTATCCGCAGCTGTACTCACACGTGTACACGACGTACCAGACGCACACGTGGTACGGCGAGACGTGCGGCACCTACCGGGGCGACGAGACGAAGTACTCCTCGTCACACGAGGCGGTGATCTGGCTGGGGCAGCACCTCAACGGCCTGTTCGGCATGCCAGGTGCGTTAGACCTGCGGACGCTGGCGATCATCTACGCACTCGCGATCGGGGTGGCGATCGGGCTCACCTTCGCCCTGCTCCCCGGCAGCTTGCTCATCCGGCTCTTGACCACCATCGGTATCGGGCTGGTCTACACCGAAAGCGTCATCGCGGTGTACTTCGTCAGTCCCTATGCCGAGCCAACCGTCTGGTGTGGGTTCGCCCTGCTGCTGCCGGCGCTGCTGTGGTACTGGCGGGCGCCCAAAGTCTCCTGGCCGCGGCTCGCGTTGGTGGTCGGGATCAGCTTCTTCACGATCACCGCCAAGACGCAGGCGATCGGCTATTTGCCGGCGATCCTGCTTGCCATGCTGTGGAAGCGCGACGCATCCAAGACGCGTGTCAGGCGGCACCGACCGCAGGCGACCGCTTGGCTTTCGTTGCGGGCCAAGGCTCGAGCGGCCACCGCGGGCGTCCTCCTGGTCGGCGCCACCGGCGGTTACCTGGCCACCGGCGGCAACCTGACCGTCTACTCACAACTCAATGTCTACGAGATGGTGTTCACCACGCTGCTGCCGGCCGGTAACGATCCGGCCGGGGACCTGCGGTGGATGGGCGCGGACCCGGCCTTGGCATACGCCAGTGGCACGACGGTCAACGGCGCAAACGGCGCGGCGGGTGATCCCCGATTGCTGACATTCTCCAAGAACGTCACGCAACTCACCGTGCTCGAGTTCGTGGCCGCGCACCCGACGAGGCTGATCGCCCTGACAAAGTACGGCCTGCGGGCGATGGGGCAATGGCGTCCCGCGTACCTGGGCAACTACCCCGACACCCCGGCGCACCGGGGCCTGCAGCATGAATGCCGCGACTGCCTGTACTACAGCATCCTCACCCCGGTTCGCGCCGCACCATTCCTCTTCGGGATCTTGCTGGTCCTCGCACTCGGCGTTGCCTTTTGGCTGCGGTCGGGCAGATCTGCCCCTGGACCGCAGCGCGTGATGGGCAAGGTGGTGGTCTTCTTCGTCACCGCGACCATCGGTGAGTTCTGGGTGATCCAGCTGACCCAAGGCGTAGGCGACGAGATCAAGCACCACGTGTTCACCCTGCTGCCGATGATGCTCACGCTGCCCACCGCGTTGTCCTGCCTGGCCTTGCGGCGGCGGCGAGTCGTGCCCGCGCCCGCCGCCGCCGGCGCCGCCGGTTTCGACGCGGCTGCGCCGACCACCGCGACCGCGGCCGGGGTCGGCCCCTAACGATGTCCGGCGCGCTGACCAGAATCCCGGTGAATGCCCTCGATCGCGCCGTGGCAGCCGAGCGCGACGAGCTGCACGCCGCGATCACCGGCGTACTCGACAGTGGCTGGTACGTGCTGGGCCCGGAAACCGAGGCATTCGAGCGGGAGTTCGCCGAGTTCGTCGGGGTCTCCGAGTGCATCGGCGTGGGCAACGGCACGGACGCACTGGAGATCGCCCTACTGGCCGTCGGGGTGAAACCGCAGGACCGGGTGGCCACCGTGGCCAATGCCGGGATGTATGCGACCACGGCGATCCTCAAGATCGGGGCTCGACCGCTGTTCGTCGATGTTGCACCGGGCAACCTGCTGATGGACGCCGGCGGACTCCGCGCCGAATTGGAGCAGCACGGCCGGGCGGTTGCCGCCGTTGTGGTGACGCACCTGTTCGGCCAGTTCGCCGACCTGACGGAGCTGATCGCCATGTGCCAGCAGCTCGGCGTCGCCGTCGTCGAGGACTGCGCTCAGGCTGCCGGCGCCCGCCGGGGCACTCGACACGCCGGCTCCCTCGGCACCGCCGGCACGTTCTCCTTCTATCCGACCAAGAACCTCGCCGCGCTGGGCGACGGCGGGGCGGTAGTGACCAGCGATCCTGACCTGGCCGCGCGCGTCCGGCAGTTGCGGCAGTACGGATGGGATCGGAAATACCACGCTGTGACGCCGGGTGGCCGTAACTCCCGGTTGGACGAGTTGCAGGCGGCCGTGTTGCGCCGGCGGTTGCCACGCACTGTTGCCGGCAATTCGGCGCGTCGCTCGATCGTGCGTCGCTACCGTGACGCGCTTGCCGATGGTCGAGCAATGGTTCTGAACGCGTGGGACGAGTCCTACGCCGCACACCTTGCCGTGATGAGCACGCCCACCCGGGCCGCCGACCGCGATCACCTTGCGGCGGCCGGCATCGGGACGGATGTCCACTACCCCATCCCGGATCACCGCCAACCGGTCCTGGCCCATCTCCCGCCGGCGCCGCTTCCGGTCACCGAGGCCGCGGCGGGTGAAGTCCTGACCCTGCCGTGCTTTCCCCAGCTCCGGGACGACGAGATCGAGCGCGTGTGTGAAGCACTCCGGATGCTGCCATGAGAACCGCAGCCGACATCGCCTACTCCGTCGTGGTCCCCGTGTACGGCAACCGCGACACCCTGCCGGACCTGGTCGCCCGGTTCGAGTCCATCCAGGACGCGCTGGACGGCGAGCTGGAGGTGGTCTTCGTCGTCGACGGCTCCCCTGACGATTCCTACGTCGTACTGCGTGACCTGCTCGACACCGGCCGGCTCCGTGCGCAACTGATCACCCACTCCCGAAACTTTGGTTCGTACGCGGCAATCCGTACCGGGCTCGGCGCGGCGCGCGGCGACTACATCGCTGTGATGGCCGCGGATTTGCAGGAGCCGCCGGCGCTGACTCTCGATTTCTTCGCCCTGCTCTCGTCGGGGGAGTACGACATCGCCGT
>JALZAK010000031.1 GCA_030948385.1 Actinomycetota bacterium | reverse complement strand
CCGACGGCGAGACGGTCGACGGTCTGCCGCCGGGGGAGTACGCGTTCCTCGCCTGTAGCTTCTGGCTGGTCGGCTCGTACGCCCGCGCGGGCCGGGTCGAGGACGCGCGGGAGCTGTTCGAGGGGCTGCTTGCGCTGTGCAATGACGTCGGCCTGCTCTCGGAGGAATACGACGAACAGGGTGGCCGGATGGCGGGCAACTTCCCGCAGGCGTTCTCCCATCTCGCGCTGGTCGACGCGGCGCACACGCTCGCCGGCACGGGGGCCGGGAATCCACGTGGCAGCATGAGCGGCCGACCGCCTACCAAGGAGGGCACGTGACGCAGTCCCGGGACCCCGAGACGATCCAGCGGGAGATCGAACAGACCAGGGCTCAGCTGGCGAGCACCCTCGATGATCTGGCCGAGCGGGCTAATCCCAAGCGGCTGGCCTCACGTGGCCTGTCGGCGCTGACCGACACCCCCCGGGGCCGGGCGATACTGGCCGGCGCTGCGGGCCTGGTCCTGCTTCTGGTGGGGCGACGAGTTCTGCGCGGTCGGCGGGATTGACCGGGATACCGGCCACCGGAGGTACCCTGTGGATAGCAGGAGTACTGGCGACCTGATGGTCCGTTGCCACCGGAGCCTAAAAGACCCCTGGGGGGTTGATGGCGAACAGGTCGTGGCGCGCGCGCGGCGACGTGCTCTTCGACGGTGGCGTGTTCGTGGTTGGGCTGCTCGTCGCGGCGCTCGCCGTGGCGGCTTGGGTGGCGGGCGGTCCCCAGCCACGGATTTCCAGCGTGCTGGTGGCGGCACTCACGGTGGTGATGTCGCGCTTCCCCCTGGTGCTCACCCAGCGGACGGGCGACGTCGAAATCGGCTTCGAAGCCAGCATCCTGGTCTTTCTCTCCTTGACCTCACCTCCGGTACAAGCGCTGGCCCTGTGGTCGATCGGCATGCTGATCGGGCTGTGGTTCCAACCGCGACGCCTGCGGGCCCGGGCCTTCAACATCGGCATCACCCTGAGCAGCGGGAGCCTGCTGATCGCCGTGGTGGCATACGCCCATGCTCACGGCTTCCGGGGTGCGCTGGAGCTGGCCATGGTGATAGCCGGCTGCGCGGTGTACTTCCTGTTCGACCTGTTGATCACCGCAGTCTCCCTGAGCTTCGAGGCGAGCGAGCCACTGCGGTCGGCAATTCGTTGGCGGTCGATCCCATTGGGACTGCTGTGCTTCGTCGGGGTGGACACGGTCGGCTACCTGGGGGTACTGCTGTTCCGTACCGAGCCGAGCTGGACTCTCCTTCTGCTCCTGGCGCCGGTGGGGACCATCCTGTTCGCGGCCCAAGCGGTCAGCCGCTCCCGGTCGACCCAGCAACGACTGACCGGGCTGTTCGAGGCGTCGACCCAAGCGCCGGAATGGCTGGATGAGCAGGAGGGGGAGCACGCTCTGGTCGAACAGGCCGAGCGAATCCTGCACCACACCCGGGTCGAGGTTCGCAACAGGCCGGCCGCTGGAGACGAGATCGGCACGGAGCTCGACGTCGCCGGCAGCGCCCTGCGTTACGTCGTCGCGACCCGCACGGTGCGCGCGCTGCGCTTCGATGCCGATGACCAGCGGGCCCTGGACGCGCTCACCGCCGTCGGGGCCGCCTCGCTGAATCGCCGGCGGCTGGCTGACCAGATGCAGTACCTGGCTCGGCACGACGTGCTGACCGGGCTGGTGAATCGCGGCGTTTTCTCCGACCGGCTCGATCATGCCCTGCAGATGCGCCGGCAGCCCGGCGACCTCGCGGTCCTCTATTGCGATCTGGACGGCTTCAAGTCCATCAACGACCGGCTCGGTCACGCGGCCGGGGACCAGCTCTTGGTGGCGGTCGCCGAGCGGGTGCGCGGCTGCCTGCGCCCGGCCGACACCGCCTCCCGGCTCGGCGGCGACGAGTTCGCCATCCTGCTGGAGGGAATGTCGGCGCCCAACGGTGCCCAGGTGCTCGCCGACCGGGTCCTCACCGCTCTGCGGCCGACCTTCGTGGTCGCCGGCCAGGAGGTCTCGATGCAGGCGAGCATCGGTATCGCCTACGCCACCGACGAGCGGCGCGGGGTGGACCTGCTGCGCAACGCCGACACCGCCATGTACCGCGCGAAGGCGATGGGCAAGGGGCGCTCGGAGCTGTTCCATCCGGTGATGCGGCGGGAGAATCTTCAGCGTATCGAGCTCGAAGAGGAACTACGCCGGGTTGTCGAGAGCGGCGCCATCGAGGTCGCCTTCCAGCCCATCGTGGACCTGTTCAGCGGTCGCATCGACGGCTTCGAGGTGCTGGCCCGATGGACGCATTCGCGACTTGGCCCGGTATCGCCTGAGGTGTTCATCCCGATGGCCGAACAACTCGGCCTCATCCGGCAGTTGGGCGCTCAGGTGCTCGAGCATGGACATGCTGCCGGCGTGGTCCTGTGGGAGCGCTGCGGGCGGGCGTTTACCGTGGGTGTCAACATCTCGCCGGCTCAGGTGACCGACCCCGACCTGCTGGCCCGGGTAGCCCGGCTCATGGCTGCCGCGCCGGAGGTCCACCTGGTTCTGGAGTTGACCGAAGGCACGCTGCTCGCCGATGACGCCGAGACGTCCGCCGCACTCACCGCCCTGCAGGCGGCCGGCGCCGGCCTCGCCGTCGACGACTTCGGGGTGGGCTACTCCTCCATCGGCTACCTGCACCGGCTTCCGGTCACCATCGTCAAGATCGACAAGTCGTTCATCGCCGGGCTGTGGGACGACCGCGCCCGCACCCTCGTGCAGGGCGTGATCGCGATGGCCGAGGCGATGGATCTCGGGGTGGTTGCCGAGGGCATCGAGGACTGGGTGACCGCGGCGACGGTGCGCGACATGGGGTGCCGCCTGGGCCAGGGGTTCCTGCTGGCCCGACCCCTCACACTGGATCAGGCGGTGGAGGCAGCGCTCGGTGGACCGGTGGACGTGTCGGCCCTGTCGACGGTCCGGCCGGTGCGCGCGGTCGGCCGCCCCGCGCGGGAGAGCCTGCTCACGCGCCGCGCTCCGCATACGACCTGACGGCTGCGCTTGCTCCTCGCGCGTCGGTACGGTGCAGCGGTGATCGATCTGCTGCTGAGCAATGCTCGCCCGGTTGGTTCGGCCGGGCCGGTAGACCTGGCCGTCGACGCCGGCCGTTTCGTTCCGGTCGCCGGCGGCGCCACGGCGCGCGAGCGGATCGATCTGCAGGGTCGCCTCGTGACCCCGCCGCTGGTCGAGCCGCACATCCACCTCGACGCCGCGCTGACTGTCGGCCAACCGCGCGAGAACGTCTCCGGCTCGCTGTTCGAGGGGATCGCCGTGTGGGCCGATCGGGTCCGCTCGCTCTCGGTCGAGGACGTCACGACCAGAGCCCGTGAAGTGTTGCGCTGGCAGCTGGCCAACGGCGTCCAGCACGTACGTAGCCATGTCGACGTCTGCGACCCGGATCTGCGCGCACTGCGCGCCCTGGTGGACCTGCGCGAGGAGGCGGCCGGGCTGGTAGATCTGCAGCTGGTCGCCTTCCCGCAACTCGGCATCATGTCCTTCGACGGCGGCCGCGAGCTGATGCGTCAGGCGGTCGAGCTCGGTGCCGACGTCGTCGGGGGCATACCCCACTACGAGCTGACCCGCGAGGACGGCGTCGCCTCCGTGATCTACGCGTTCGACCTGGCTGAAGAGTTCGGGCGGCGGGTGGACATCCACTGTGACGAGACCGACGACGACCACTCGCGATTCGTCGAGGTGATGGTGGCGGAAACGATCCGCCGGGGGATGTCCGGCCGGGTCACGGCCAGCCATACGACGGCCATGCACTCCTACAACGCGGCGTATGCGTACCGCCTGGTGAGCAACATCGCGCGCGCCGGCCTGCACATGGTGACGAATCCGCTCGATAACGCAGTCCTGCAGGGCCGCTTCGATACCGGCCCGATCCGGCGCGGGCATACCCGGGTCAAACAACTGCAGGAGGCCGGGGTCAACGTGTGCATCGGGCACGACTCGGTGATGGACCCCTGGTACCCGCTGGGCTGCGGCGACCCCATCCAGGCCGCCTTCGTGCTGGCCCATCTCGGCCAGATGAGCGGAGCCGGAGAGCTGCGCCGGCTGATCGACATGGTCACGGTCAATCCGGCGGCAGCCCTCGGCGTCGCGGACTACGGCATTCGGGACGGCGGCAGCGCCGACCTGGTCGTCTTCGACGCCCCGACCGACGTCGATGCACTGCGGCTGGTCGCGCCCCGCGTGCTGGTGCTCCGCGCCGGCCGGGTCGTCGCCCGCACCCAGCCGGCCGAGACCACGGTGACGTGGCACGGCGTCGAGGCCCCGGTGACGTTCCTGAGGGCGGCGGGCGGCTAGTCAGGCAGGACGAGGACCTCGGATCGGCGGTCGTTCTGCAGGTTGAAGAAGACCAGATACAGGACCGCGGTCAGAACGAACCCGACCTCGAAGGCGATGTCGCCGAAGGCGGCGAAATGCTTGGGCACCAGGCCGACGTACTTCACCTGGTTGGCGAACAGCCAGATCGAGACCACCATGCCGATCAGCATTGCCACCGGCCCGGCCCAGGGGTTGTGCTGCCGGTCGAACAGGAAGCCGTCCACCCGGTTACCGCGGCGCAGGTACCAATCGACGAAATAGACGGCCAGCCAGGGCCCGATCCAGTAGGCGATGATCAGCAGGAAGTTTTCGTACTTGGATACGTCGTTGAGGCCGTACAACGCCAGCACGAAACCCACCGTGCCGGCCGCCACGGCGACGATGGCCCTCCGGAGCGCGAGCGGCAGCCGGATGCCCAGGGCGAGGAACGACATGGCACCCGAGTAGATGTTGATTACGTTGGCGGCGACTGCGCCGAGGGCGATGGCGAGCAGTGTGGCATCGGCGACCAGCGTCGGCAGGTGGCCGGTGAATGCTCCGGTCGGGCTGGCTGAAACCTTGCCGGGGATGGTCACCGATGCGGCGCCGACGACCTCCAGGACGACACAGGAGACGAACACGCCGAGGCCCGCCCACAGTGCGGTGGCCCGCCGGTCGGTATCCGGCCGGAAGTAGCGGGTGTAGTCGGTGGCGTACGGATTCCAGCCGGCCGCGTAGCCAAATGTGGCGGCGACGGTGATCAGGAACCCACCGGGGATGGGCTTGCCGGCGGCGCCCGGGTGCGACTTGCTCAGGATGATCGCCGAGGCGAAGACGAAGACCACGGCAAGCACCGGGAACGCGTACCGCTCGAAGACGTGCACCAGGTTGTGCCCGAAGAAGGCGATGGCGATCTGGATGGCCACAACGACGAGCAGGCACAGCGCCTTGGGCAGGTGGGTAAGGGTATTCAGGGCCAGCGCCCCGCTGACGCTGTTGACGGCGAACCACCCCATGCTCGCCGTGACCGCGTTCAGACCCGCCGGCAGGATGTTGCCGAAGTAGCCGAAGGAGATCCGGCTCAGCACCATCTGGGGGACGCCGTAGAACGGCCCGCGGCCCGACAGCAGGCCGTGGGTCAGCGATCCGAGTGCCGAGCCGAGGACGATCGCCAGGACTGCCTGCCAGAACGACAGGCCGAACACCGCGACAGCCAGGACGCCCACGAAGATGGTGGCAAACTCCAGGTTGGGCGACATCCACGTCCAGAACAGCTGTAGCGGGCGGCCGTGCCGCTCGGCCAGCGGGATGAATTCCGCCCCGCCGGGCTCTACGGCCGCCACCCGGTCGCCGTATTCCCCCTCGCGAACCTCGGCCCGCACGCCTCTGGCCTCGCCGCCGTCGTCGGTCTGGGCGCCGGTTGGCACGGTCGTCATCGTCGCTGAACCCTTCTCGCCGGGACGTTGTCACCGGGGACCGTAGACCCTGCGTCGGAGGGGTGGGTTTCGGCCCCGTTACTCCTTCGGCAACCGGGAAGCCGGCGCCGGATCGCGCGGGTAACGTTGAGTGCCGGACCGTCACCTTGCTAACTCGGAGCGTGATCATGCCAGTTCTCGGCCGGCGCCCGCGGAATGCCCTCAACCTGCTCGGCTGCCTGGTCACGGCCGCCGCGTTGTGCCTCGGAACCGCATCGCCGGCCGGTGCGGCCGGCCCGGCCGTGCAGTTCACCCAGCGTGGGATCGGCTTCGGTCAGACGGTGTACGTGACCAACGCCGGCGACGGCACCGGGCGGCTGTTCACCGTCGACCGGCTCGGCCGGGTGCTGTCCTGGGTGCCCGGCGCGCCGCGGGCAACCGTCTATCTCGACCTGCATCTGAAGGTGAACTTCAACGGCGGGGAGGAGGGGCTGCTCGGGCTCACCTTCTGGCCCGACTTCCGCGGCACCCCGCTCGTCTTCGTCGCGTACACGGCATCGGACCGATCTCTTCAGGTGTCCCGCTTCCGGCTGCCGTCATACACCGCGGCGACGGTCAACCCGGCTACCGAAGAGCACGTGATCAACGTGCCGCATCGGACGTATGCCAATCACAACGGCGGAATGCTTGTGTTCGGCAAGGACAAGCAGCTGTATGTGTCCACAGGGGACGGTGGGGGTGGAGGCGACCCTTTCGCCAACGCGCAGTCGCTGGCGTCCCTCTCGGGCAAGATCCTGCGACTCGACGCGGCGCATTACTGCGCGGGTCACCCGTACTGCAGCCCGCCGACGAATCCCTTCGTTCACACGGCTGGGGCACTCGGCCAGATCTGGCAGTACGGGTTGCGCAACCCGTGGCGCTTCTCGGTCGACCCGGTCACCGGCACCATGTGGATCGGCGATGTGGGCCAAGACGCGTTCGAGGAGGTCGATACGGCGGCCATGAGCGCCGGCGGATCGAACTTCGGCTGGTCCTGCCGCGAAGGCTTCTCCACCTACAACGCGAGCCGGTGCTCGGCGACCGCGAACTACGTCAACCCCCTGCTCGTCGTCGCACACCCGAATGCCCAAGCGCTGATCGGCGGCGTGGTGTACCGGGGCCCCGCCTACGCGGCGACGCTGGCCGGCCGGTACGTCTTCGGTGACTACATCACCGGGACCGTGTGGACCGTGGCGCCCGGAAGCAATGTGGCGTCGCCCGCCGGCTCGCTGAACGGCATCACGTCGCTGGGCACCGACCAGGCCGGCGAGGTCTGGGCGACCACGCTGGCCGGCGGCATCTACCGGATGTCGACGTAGCTGCGTGCGGGACCTCCGATGACAGCGGCTGCGCCTCAGTTCACCTTCCAGGCCGTCCTCGAGTTGCACGGGCGCACCGCCACCGGGGTCCGAGTGCCGGCGGAGGTCGTGGACGGCTTGGGCGGCGGCAAGCGGCCGGCGGTCCGCGTCACGATCAACGGGCACACGTATCGCAGCAGCGTCGCGGTCATGGGTGGCGAGTTCATGCTGGGGGTGAGCGCCGAGCAGCGGGCGAGCGCCGGCGTCGCCGCCGGCGACCGGGTGGACGTTGCGCTCGAACTCGACACCGAGCCCAGGGAGGTGACCGTGCCGGCGGACCTCGCAGCGGCTCTCGCCGCCGACGATGAGGCCAGGCGCTTCTTCGAAGCGCTGTCCTACAGCAACCGCCTCCGGTACGCACTATCGGTCGAGACGGCCAAGAAGCCCGAGACCCGGGAGCGGCGAATTGCCGCGGCCGTGAGTGCACTGCGGGCCGGTCGGGCCCAGGGCTAGAACGTCGTTAGCCTTGGGCCGGTGACCGCGGCCAGTGTCCTGATCGTCGAGGATGACGTGGCCATCGGATCGGAGCTGCGGACCGCGCTCGGCAGTGCCGGCTTCCGGGTGAGCTGGGTCGAGTCCGCGGAGCAGACGCTGCAGAGCCTCGCCGGGTCCGTTCCTGACTTGGTGCTGCTCGATCTCGGGTTGCCGGATGTCGACGGTGTGCTGCTGTGCCGCGAGTTGCGCGAGCGGGCCCCCGATGCGGTCATTGTGATCCTGACCGCGCGTACGGCGGAATTCGAGGTGATCGTCGCGTTGGACGCGGGCGCAGACGACTACCTGACCAAGCCGTTCCGGCTCGCCGAACTGCTGGCTCGGCTGCGCGCCCATCTGCGCCGGCGCCCGGCGCCGGCTGGATCAGTTGACCAGGTCGTGGTGGGGCGGGTGCGGCTGGACGCGGTGGCCCGCCGCGTGTTCATCGGCGATGAGGAGATCGCCTTGCGACCCAAGGAGTACGACCTCCTGGCGGTACTGCTCGCGAGCGCCGGCAAGGCGGTTTCGCGTGAGCGGCTGATGGCGGAGGTGTGGGACGAGCACTGGTTCGGTTCGACCAAGACGCTGGATGTTCACGTATCGGCGCTGCGTCGGAAGTTGAGCGACCGCGGCGAGCCCGCCGGCCGGATCGCGACGCTTCGTGGTCACGGCTACAGATACGAGGACCACGACTAGTCCCGTGGGCTCCGTCCCGCGGACGCGACGACGGTGGTGGCTATCGGCAGCAGCACCGCGAAGATGGGGTGCGGGGCGGCTCGCCGGACCACAAGGCGGCCACTCTCGGCCTCGGCAAGCGACCTGGCGAGAGCCAGGCCGATGCCGTGGCCGCGGGCGTCGTCCGACCGTCGAGTGAAAGCGGCCTCGGCGTCCCCACGCAGGCCCTCGCCCTCGTCGGCAACTTCGATTGCGACGGCGTCGCCGAGGTCAGCGGCGCTGAGCGTGACAGTGCCGGCGCCGTGGTGAAGAGCGTTGTCGAGAAGTACGTCGAGAATCTGCCGCAACGCTGTGGTCGAGGCCGATGCGGGTGAAACCGGTGATGGCCCCGCGAGGACGAGCGGGCGCCGGCGCGCGCTGAAGAGCGGTAACCATTCGTGGATCACCGCGGAGAGCTCGACCTCAACGTCGATGCTGACCCGCCGGCTGCCGGTGTCGCGACGCAGGGACAGCAACGTCTCCACGGTTTCCTCCAAGCGACGCCCTCGTTCGAGGGCTGACGACACGGCGAGCCGCAGATCGGCCTCTGGGCGGCCCAACGCAGACTCCAGTCCGAGGAGCAGCCCGGTCAGCGGGGTGCGGAGCTGGTGCGAAGCATCGGCGCTGAACGCGCGTTCGCGGTCGAGCAGCTGCCCCAGTCGAGCAGCGGTGTCACGTAGCGCGGCGCCGGCGTCGTCTGCCTCACGGATTCCGGAGCGCTCCGGGACAATGACGAAATTGCCATCGCCGAGCTCGCGAGCGGCGGC
>JALZAK010000015.1 GCA_030948385.1 Actinomycetota bacterium | reverse complement strand
TGACGCCGAGCAGGTCCGTCCGCACCGTCTCCAGGGCGACCTCGCTGCGCAGCCGGCGGGCGAAGTCGTCGATCGTGCGCTCCGCGTCGAAGCGGGCCCGATTGAACCTGTGATCGACAACACCCTGCACGCGACGCCGCAGGGGCTGGAACAGGGCCGCCACACCCAGCGTGGCGATCGCGACCGCGAGACTCGATCCGTGCGGCAACAGACGCGTAACGGCCGTGACGAGCACGACATAGACGGCCAGCAGCAATCCGGTCAGCACGGCGTAGGCAAAGGTCCGGCTGATGACGCGGTCGATGTCGTACAGGCGGTATCGCATCATGGCAACGCCGAACGCGACCGGCGCAACCAGCGACAGCACGGCGTTGACGATGAAGGCGAGTGGCAGGTACGGGTAGACGATCAAACCCAAGACGCTGAAGAGCACCGCAGCGACGAACAACTTCATCTGCTGCCGCTGAGACCCCCGCGCACGCGCGTATCGGACCACGAGGCTGACCAGCGCACCGACGGTCACCGTGGCGGAAAGAACCGCGACGAGCGTCTGGCTGACCACATCCACCCAGTGCGGTCGAGGCGACTCGATCAACGCGACACCGAATGGATTGTCGACGGGTAGGGCCGCGAAAAGCCGGCCGGGCTTGGCGGCTAGGTAGACCACCCCGACGCCGATCAGCAGCACAGTCAGTCGTAGCAGCGCCCGCCACCGAGGCGACAGCGGCCTGCCGTCCGGAAACAGTTGGGGCACCAGGCTGATCGACACCCAGGAGACGTTCCCTACCATGACTCCCACCCAGGCGATCAGCGGAATGGCGGGCAACGAGCCAGGGCTCACCAGCGTGCCGTGCAGCGTGTACTGCTCGGCGAAAATCCCGAGTCCGCTGCCCAGGCCGACTAGCACGAACACCCAAGCCAGCCTGTTGTCGGGGTGCTTGGAAAGGACGACGGCACCGATGACCGGCCACCCGATCGCCCAGAACACGCCGGGCAGCCAATGCGGGTCAAGGCTGACGTTGCGACCGCTCAGCACGTCGACCCGCAGCAATACGACGTAGCCCAGCGCGAGGCAGACCGACAGACCGGCCGCCATCCAGGCGACCCGGCTGGTCCACCGAGCACTCATCGCGACACCTCGTGGGAACTCCGTAGCCACACCCAGGCTGAGGTTGGCTGCATAGTGGCGAGCACGACACCGAGCAGGTCCACCCGTACCGTCTCGAGGTCGACCTCGCTGCGTAACCGGCGGCTGAACGCATCGACAGTGCGTTCCGCGTCAAAGCGGCTCCGGTTGAATCGCCGGTCGACCACTGTCTGGGTCCGCCGGCGCAGTGGCCGGAACAATGCCGCCACGGCCAGGGTGGACACGGCAACCCCCAGCGAGCCACGGGCGGGCACTAAGCGGGCCGCCACGGTGACCAGGCCGACATAGACGCCGATCAGCAGAGCCGTCAGTACCGCGTACGACACCGTCCGGCTGATCAACCGGTCGAAGTCGTACAGCCGGTAGCGCAGCACCGCCGCCGCCACTGCCACCGGTACCAGCGGGAGTATCACCGCGAACAGCGTGTTGCTCAGGGCCGGCGCCGACGCATCGTGGACCAGCAGCGGGAGCGGCGTGAGTGCCAGAGCAGCGGTGACCAGTTTGATCTGCTGGCGTTCCACCGAACCCGCCCGGCGGAAGCGGACGACCATCGACGCGAGCGAACCGGCGAGAGCGGCGAGGGCAAAGACCGCGGCCAGGAGGTTCAACTGGCGCAGGATCGGCTCGGCCCCGGCGAGTGCGAAGGGATTGCGCACCCGGGAGATGCCCTGCACTTGGCTCGAGCCCGGCAGCAGGCCGTTGCTGATCACGGCCAGCACCATGAAGAGGCCGCCGGCCCACGCCACCAGCCGCCAGCGGCTGCTGAGCAGTCGTCCGGTGGGGAACGTCAACGGCAACCAGACCACCAGTGCGGTGACCATGGGCGCATAGACCCAACCGCCGATCCAGGCGGCCACCAGGCCACCTGGCAGCGTCCCGGGAGATGTCTTGAGGCTGAACAACGCGTACTGCTCGCCGACGAGCAATGCGAGTACGCAGACGCCCACCAACGCGAGCAACCAGCCGACGATGTTGGGGGGAAGCCGGCGGATGAGCACAGCCGCAGTGACGCAGAAGCTGAGTGCACCCAGCAGGGTCGCGATGCCGGCCGGCGAGGCGACACCGTTGCGCACACTGAGCAGCAGACCAGCGCCGGCACCGCCGACACCAAATGCCGCAACCGTCCATGGCAGCGCACGCGGCAGACGGCCGCTCATCGGACTACCTGCTCGTTGGTGCGCAGCCACAGGCGGGCGGCCGTGGGCTGCATCGTGACCTGAACGACACCGAGTAGGTCGGCCTGCACCGAAGTCAGGTCGACCTGCTCGCGGAGCCGCGCGCTGAACGAATCAATAGTGCGGCCGGCGTCGTAGCGCGCCCGGTTGAACCGCCTGTCCACCACGGCCTGGACCCGCCGGCGCAGCGGCTGGAACAGCGCCGCCACCGCTAGCGTCGAACCGGCCACCGCGAGGGAGTTGCCGGTCGGGGTGAATCGCGTGACTGCGGTCACCAGGCCGACGTAGACAACGACGAGGAGGCCGGTGATCACCGCATAGGAGACGGTCCGGCTGACGATCCGGTCGATGTCGTAGAGCCGGTACCGCAGGATCGCAACCCCCATTGCCACCGGGAGGGTGAAGAAGGCGGCGAACTGGAGCGCGGTGCTCAGGGCCGAGTGAGCACTCACCCCGATGGCGCCCACGATCTCGGTGAAGCTGATGGCCGCGGCGAAAGCGACCCACTTCACCTGCTGCCGCTCGGTATCACGTGCGGTGATCATTCGGCGGCCGAGCGCGGCCAAGCTGGCGATGACACAGCAGAGCAGGACAACTCCGCCGGCCAAGCTAAGCGCCTCGCTGAGCGCCGGCGAGCCCGAACCTGTCACCGGATTCGTCAGGGTGGGGAAGTCCGCCAGCCGGCCCGGGCGCAGGGCCTGGCCGAGGGCGACCGTCAAGATGGCCGGGATGGCGGCGATTGCGACGACCCGCCACCGCGCGGAGAGGAGCCGACCGTCAGGGAACAGCAAAAGGAGCAGTGTCAGCACCGCCCCGAACGGCGGGATCCACACCCACTCGTTGATCCATCCCACCCACTGCACCGCCGGCGGGTGCAGCCGCGAGCCGAGGGCCCAGGCCGTGTACTCCCCGACCGCCAGATTCACCGCCACCATGAGGCCGATGGCGCACATCAGCCAACCGATCCGGTTCTCCGGCCGCCGAGCAGCGATCAGCGCACCGAGCAATGGAAAGGTGATCCCCAGGGCCTCCTCCCAGCCGTAGAACAGGCTCGTCCGGAACGAGTCCAGGCCGAGGAAGATCGCCGCGAGAACAACCAGGCAGGCAGAGGCGAGGCACGATCCCCAGGCCAGCCGCGACGTCGTGGGGTGCCTCGCCCTCACCGGCTCACCTCCTCCGGCCGGCGCAGCCACAGGCCGGCGTGGCTGGGCTGCACGGTCCGGTACACGACTCCCATCAACTCCGCGCGAAGCGAGTCGAGGTCGACCTCTTCCCGTAGCCGCGCGCTGAAGGACTCGACCGTCCGCCCGGCGTCGTAGCGCGCCCGGTTGAACCGCCGGTCGACGGCCGCCTGGACCCGCCGGCGCAGCGGTTGGAAGAGCGCCGCCACGGCAAGCGTCGACCCGGCCACAGCGAGGGAGTTGCCGGTCGGGGTGAATCGCGTGACTGCTGTCACCAGGCCGACGTAGACAACGACGAGGAGGCCCGTGATCACCGCATAGGAGGCGGTCCGGCTGACGATCCGGTCGATGTCGTAGAGCCGGTGCCGCAGGATGGCGAAGCCGATGGCCACCGCGAAACCCACCAGACCGAGTCCGAACGCGACGTGCGGCGCCCACTGCGGCAGACGCCCCGACAGCGGGACGACGATCGCGGCGGACGCCACGAACACACTGACCGCCAGCCCGAACCACTTCAACTGCTGGCGGACCACGGTGCTCGACTGGCGGTACCGCAGGACCAGGCCGACCGCCGCGACCACGAGGACGCCAAACTCGGCCCGGGTGACCCACCCGTCGATCCCCTGCGTGGCGTCGCGCAGGGCGGGCACGCCGAGCGGGTTGGCGTAGCCGGGAAGGTCGTCGTACCGCCCGGGACGCAGCAGCGCGGAGAGCAGCGCCACCGCGGCGCAGGCGCCGACGAACCGAACCAGCCACCCCCACCGCCGGGTCAGCGGCCGACCCTCCGGGTACAGCAGCAGCATCAGCAGGACCAACGGCAGGACGAAACTCGTCAGCAGCTCTCCCGGCACCGCCACGGCGGCCGCGCCCGGAAGCGGGTGGACGGCCCGGGAGAACGTGGCGTACTCCCCGGTGGTGACCTGGACTCCGCTCAGCAGTGCCACCGAGCCGAACACCCAGCCCATCGGATGGGCGGGCCGACGCCGCAGGATCAGTGCGGCGAGCGTCCCGAACGCAATACCGTTCACGGTCGGCTCGAACCAGGTCGGGTAGATCGGCGCCCGGCTGACGATCTTGTGAACCACGAGCAGCGCGCTCCCGGCAAGGAGCATTGTCGCCGCGACGAACGGCGGCACCCGCGCAGCGCGGTTCATCGCGACCGGCCGGTCGGCGCGAGCCACAGCAAGGCGATGGCCGGCTCCACGGTGCGGTGCACGACGGTGAGAAGGTCGTCCCGGACCGCGCCCAGGTCCACCTCGGACCGCAGCTGTTGCCGAAACGCCTCGACGGTCCGTTCGGCGTTGTACCGCGCCCGGTTGAACCGGCGGTCGACCAGCGCCTGGACCCGACGGCGCAGCCGTTGGAAGAGTGCCGCCGCAGCCAGTGCGGCGGCGGCGACGCGCAGCGACGAGATCCGCCCGAAGGCACCCACCGCCTCGGCGGTCAGCGCCGCTGACTCGCCGGGGTGACGCGCAAGCGCGACCGCCGTCCAAGAGGTTTCCAGGGCGAGTGCCGCCCAGATCACCGCACCGACCGAGAAACACCAGCCGATGAAGGGAGCGGCCTGCCCGGCGTTGACGAGTGCCGCGTGCTGCCCGTGGATCGCGGCGAGGAGCACCGCCGCGGCTGCCGTCGCAAAGGTCACTGCGGCGATCCCGTCACACAGCCGGCGCCGCCCCCAGGGCTCAACGTCATCGCGGCGTCCCGCCGGCCGAACGCAGCCACAGCCCGACGGTCTTCGGCTGCACCGTCTCGCGCACGACGCTGAGCAGGTCCGCCCGCACCGAAGCCAGGTCGACCTGCTCGCGCAATCGCGCGCTGAACGACTCGACCGTACGGCCGGAGTCATACCGAGCCCGGTTGAACCGGCGATCGACCGCACCCTGCACCCGCCGGCGCAGCGGCTGGAACAGCGCAGCGACCGCAAGCGTCGACCCGGCCACTGCGAGGGAGTTCCCCGTGGGGGTGAACCGGGTGACCACGGTGACCAGCCCGGCATAGAGTGCGACGAGCAGGCCGGTGATCAATGCGTAAGAGAGGGTCCGGCTGACGAGCCGGTCGATCTCGTACAGCCGATAGCGCAACACGGCGATGCCGATGGCGACGGGAACGCAACCCAGGGCAACCGTGCTGGACCAGTCGAGCAGGATGACCACGCCCGCGGATCCCAACCAGCTCAGCCCGTCACCGAGCAGCGTGACAACCGCGATTGCCGCGGCGTAGACGAACCACTTGAGCTGAGCCCGCTCGACGCCCCGGGCCCGGCGCAGCCGCGCGACCAGTCCGCCGATGCAGATCAGCGTCGAGGCCAACGCCAGCACGAAAATGGTGCCGACGGCTGGGGCGATGCCCGCGAGTGCAGCAACCCCGACCGGATTGATCGGGCCGGTTGCAGTGTCACCCATATGCCCGGGGCCGAAGGCGCTGACCAGGAACAGGGCCGCGGCGATCGCCACGTTGAACCACGCCATCGGGCGCCACCGTCTGGACGGCAGATGGCCGGTGGGGAAGACCAGGAGAAGGAAGAGCACGACACAGGAGAACCCGACCACCCACACCCAATCCGAGATCCACAATGCCCACACGCCGCCGGGCAGCCGGGCGGGCCGTGTGTGCAGCGCATACTGCGCGTACTGCCGGCTGCACACCTGCGCGGAGGCGCCGAAGCCGGTCAGCAGAAGCAACTGCCCGATTCGGTTTCCGGGCCGGCGGGCGACGATCAGCGCACCAACCGCAGGGCAGGTCAGTGCGAGCGCCACATCCTGGCCCGACACCGTGCCTCCGGATACGCCGTTCTGCGTGAGCAACCACACCGTGGAGAGCAAGAGGGCAAGGCAGAGTCCATAACCCACGACGGCTGCGACGGCGTTCGCCCGCGCGTTTCGCGTCATCCCGAACCACGCAGCCACAGCGAGGCGTTGACCGGCTCCATCGTCCGGCGCACGACGCTCAGGATGTCGCCCTGCAGCGCGTCAAGATCCACCTCGTTGCGCAGCCGCACGTTGAACGCCTCCACCGTCCGGGCGGTGTCGTAACGGGAACGGTTGAACCGCCGGTCGACTATTGCCTGAACGCGCCGGCGCACCGGTTGGAACAGTCCCGCCACCGCCAGCGTCGAGGCGGCGACCCCGAGCGAGTTGCCGCTCGGCGTCACCCTTGTGACGGCCGTGACCAGGCCCACGTAGACGGCGACCAGCAGGCCGGTGATCAGGGCGTAGCTCACCGTTCGGCTGATGATCCGGTCGATGTCGTAGAGCCGGTAGCGCAGGACGGATACGCCGGCCGCAACCGGCAGCGCGGCCGGGCCCACGGTCCACGCGACCTGGCTTGGCAGTTCCCCGGCCACCGGAATCAGCAGCGTGCCGACCAGGATGCCGCCGAAGCCGGCGGCCGCGGCGAAGCTGACCCATTTGAGCTGCTCGCGCTGCTCGGCCCCGCCGCGCCGCCAGCGGATGACCAGCGACCCGACGCCGAGCAGCAGGCAGACCAACTGCGGCAGCCCGGAAAGAACGTCGAGCAGCCGCAGCGCCGCACCGTGGGCGGAAACGGCGAGCGGGTTCGGAATTCCCACCGTGTTCCCCAGCACCCCCGGCTTGATCGCGACGGCTACGACTGAGCAGATCGCCGCGGCGCCGGCCAGCCAGGCGGCGAGCCGCCAGCGATGGGACAGGAGATGGCCATCCGGGAAGAGCATCAGCACGAACGGCAGCACGCCGAACAGCGCGGCGACGCTGACCTGCGACACCCAGGCGGTCGCGGCGGTCCCCCAGAGCCGGTCGCGTAAGACGTAGTGGTTGTAGGTCGCGTATTCGGCGGTGACCAGCTGCAGCGCCGAAGCAGCACCGACGGCCACGAACAACCAGCCGATCGCGTTTTCCGGCCGGCGCGACGCGATGACCGCGCCGACGCCGGCGAAGGCAAGGACGTTCAGCGAGACCGCACCCCAGCCGGGGAAGCCCGGCGACGACGACCCGGCCGCCTGGATACCGGCCAGCCAGAGACCAGCCGCCAGCAGCACCATCGACAGCGCCCAGAGCAGCCAGGGCAGCGGGTGCGAATCGCGGATGCGCGTCGTCGCCCTCACCGCGGAAGGACCGCCCGACGGGGGAGATCGTCCGGCAGGGCCAGCCGCCGGCGGCCGAATACCTGGCGCAGCGCGGACCGCGCCGCCAGATGGCCGCACATGCCGTGCACTCCTCCGCCCGGCGGGGTGGACGACGAGCAGAGGTAGATCCCGGCGAGCGGCGTGCCGTACGGGTTCCATCGAGGAGTGGGCCGCAGCAACGTCTGCCGCATGTCCTGCAGGCCGCCGTTGATGTCCCCGCCGACATAGTTCGCGTTGTCGGCCTCGAGCGCGGCCGTGTCCCGGGTGTGCCGGGCGATCACCAGGTCGCCGAAACCCGGCGCGAAACGCTCGATCTGCGCCTCGATCCGGCCGGTCATGTCCACTCGGGAGCCGTTCGGCACGTGGCAGTACGCCCACAGTGTGTGCTGGCCGGCCGGCGCTCGGCTTGGGTCCACCACGCCGGGCTGGACGACGATCACGTACGGCCGGTCGGGGTGCTGGCCGGCCGCCACCGCGGCCTCGGATGCGACGAGTTCGGGCAGCGTGCCACCCAGGTGCACGGTGGCGGCGGGGCGGCACTCCGGCGCTCGCCAGGGCACCGGCCCCGACAGCGCCCAGTCGACCTTGAACACCCCGGCGCCGTACCGGAACCGATCGAGCCGCCGGCGGTAGGACCCGGGCAACCGATCGCCGGCCAGCTCGCCGAACTGCCGGGGCGTGATGTCCAGCAGCGTTGCCCGGGCCGCCGGCAGGGCAGCCAGGGAGCCGATGCGAGCATCGAGAACGATCTCGCCGCCCATCCCGCGGAGGATCGCGACGAGCGCGTCCACGATGCGCTCACTGCCGCCTTCGACCACCGGCCAGCCCACGGCGTGACCGAGCATGCCCATCAGCACGCCGTAGGCGGCCGTGCTGGCGCCGGTCAGCGGCAGCATCGAGTGGCAGGCCAGACCGCCGAAAAGTGCCCGGGCCGGCTCGCCGCTGAAGCGCCGGCGCGCCACCTGCCGGGCCGAGCGCACCCCGGTCAGCCCGAAGCGCGCCATCGTCAGCGGATGGCGCGGCGGCCGGCGCAGCTGGCCGAGCAGCTCCTCGACCAGCGCCTCCCAGCGGCGTACCGGCGGCCCCATCAGCGC
>JALZAK010000185.1 GCA_030948385.1 Actinomycetota bacterium | reverse complement strand
GGCCGGCGCCGATGTCGCCGGAAGGATCAGGTGACCGGTCCGGAAGGCCACCGTCCAGGCCAGCACCGCGCGGACGTAGTCCCACGAATGGTTGTAGGAATACACCGCCTGGCCAAGCTCCGCCGGCACCGCCAGGTCGTGCCCTCGACACAGGTAATTGGCCGAAGCGAGCGACGCGTCGAAAACGTTGTTCGGGTTGCGCCGGCCGTCACCGTTGCCATCCTGGGCCGAGTGCCGCCAGGACGAGGGGATGAACTGCATGGGCCCGACGGCCCGGTCCCAGCTTGCGTTTCCGTCGTAGCGGCCCTGATCGGTGTCCGCGATGGCCGCGAATCCGGCGCTGCCGTCCAGCACCGGTCCGAGGATGCTCGGGTGGGTGTCTCCGTTGGCAGACACGTTGGTGGAGTGAGCATTGCCAGACTCGACCTGGCCGATGCCGGCGAGTAGCGACCAGTGCAGGCGGCACCGCGGGGCGGTGCGTGCCATCGTCGCCGCCGACTTCTGGTGCGCGGCCAGCACCACCGGATCGATGGCCGGAGAGCCGGCTACCAGTCCGTCGGGCCGGGTGGGTGCGGCTGCATGCCCGGTCTTCTTGACGACGGCGCCGGCGGCCGCGGCGGTCAGTAGCGCGGTCGCAGCCGAATGGTCATCGCGGCCCAGAACCGGCTTCATTCCGTCGACCGACGGTGTGGCGTCGATCGCGGAGACTGGATCGGCGTGCCGATGGGGCAGCGGGCCGATGGCCCGCGCCGGCGCCGGCTGAACCGCAAGCGCCCACAGGCTGAGCGCGGCCGCAACCACGACACAGGCGCGGGGGGCGTCGGCACGCAGTTGCTGTGCGTGTCCCCCCATGCACCCAGCGTAGCTCCACCAGCAACCGGCGCATCCCGGCCGCTACCGCTACCGTCGTCCGAGTGCACCCCGGACAGCAGCCAGCCGAGGACCTGCGTCGGCTGACCAGCCCGGTATCCCGAGCGCCATTTCGGACCGGCGTGCAGGCGACGGCCGGCGCACTGGCTGCATACACCCTGCTTCAGGCGGTCGCCGCCGTACGCGGAGCTCTGGTTCTCGTGCTGGTGTCGGGATTCCTGGCCGTCGGGCTCACCCCGGCGGTGAAATACCTCGTCGGGCGCGGAATGCGCCGCGGGCTCGCGGTAACGGTGGTCCTGGTCGGGCTCACCGTGCTGGTAGGCGGTGCCGTCGCAACCTTCGTTCCGGCGCTGCTGACCGAGGTGGACAAAATGGTCAAGGAAGCACCCCACCTGCTCGGTGACCTGCGCAAGATCCCGGCACTGGCCGACCTCGACGCCCGCCATCACGTGGTCGCCAAAGCGCAGCACTACCTCTCCGACACGATGACCAAGCACCCCGAACGCCTGGTGGGCGGTGTCATCGGCCTGGGCAAGGCACTGCTCGGTCTGGTGGGTTCGATCCTCACCGTGCTGGCCCTGACCTGCTACTTCGTGGCCGAGGGGCCGGCGATCGCGGACTTCCTGCACCGGTTGGTGCCCCGGAGCCGGCGGGCCAGAGTCGCCCTGCTCACCGACGAGATCGCCCAGCGGGTCGGCGGCTACGTGCTGGGCAAGCTGATCACCGCGGTCCTGGCCGGGACCTTCGAACTGATCATCCTGCTGATCCTGCACGTGCCGTTCGCGTCCGCCCTGGCCCTGCTGACTGCACTGCTCAGCTTGATCCCGCTGGTGGGCGGCTACGCATCGGGCACGGTCGTCGCCATCGTGGCGCTGACGGTCTCGGTGCCCGTGACGCTCGCCGCGGTTGCACTGATGTTCGTCTACCGGCTGGTCGAGGATTACCTGATCACCCCGCGCATCATGCGGCGCAGCGTCGACATCTCCTCGGTGCTGACGATCGTGTCGGTCTTTCTCGGTGGAGCAGCGCTGGGGCTGGTCGGCGCGCTATTGGCCATTCCAGCGGCAGCCGCCCTCCAACTGGTCGGCCGCGAGGTCTTCGGCCGCCGCCTGGACACGCAGTGACGGCCGGCGGGGTGACGGACTCCCGGTAGGCCGCCCGCGGTGCGGCGCCGGCACGTATCCTGGCGATTCAGCAGGCGTCGCGTCGAGTGGTCTAAACGGGGGGATCTGGGTGAACGTAGTAGCCGACCAGCCGACCGTCGTCGGTGACCCGGCTGTACGCCGCCCCAGCATCAAGCCCGACCGCTGGCTGGTGGCACTGTTTGTGGGCTTCCCGCTGTGGTGGGCGCTCGGCCTCGGCGATCTGAGCTTCATCCTGGCCGCCATCCCGATGGCGTACAAGCTCGGCCGGCGCAAGCGGATCAAGCTGCCACCGGGGTTCGGGGCCTGGTTGCTGTTGCTGCTGTGGATCATGGTCAGCTTCGTCATGCTAGGTGAGAACCCGCGAGGCGTTGTTGATGATTCGTTCAGCCACCGCCTGCTGCCCTACGGACTCCGGCTCGCGCAATACCTCTCGGCCACCGTGGTGCTCCTCTACATCGGCAATCTCAGCGAGTTCGAATTGCCGCGCAAACGCCTGATCCGCTCACTGTCGGTGCTGTTCGGATGGACCGTCCTGGGCGGTCTGCTGGGGACGGTCGACCCGACCTTCCAGTTCACCTCCCCGGTGGAGAAGCTGCTGCCGGCCTCGGTGGCGCAAAACATTTTCGTGCAGAGCCTCGTACATCCTTCCGCGGCGCAACTGCAGAAGGTTCTCGGGTTCTCCACCCCGAGGCCCTCGGCACCATTCGGCTACACCAACACCTGGGGCAACAACTACGCCGTTCTGCTGGTGTGGTTCGTCGTGGCTGCGCTCGTGCTGTCCCGCCGTACGGGGACAAGGGTGCTGGCGCTGGCCTTCCTCGCGATCTCCGCGTTGCCCGTCGTGCATTCGCTCAACCGCGGCTTGTGGGTCGGCCTGGGTGTGGCGGTCATGTACCTCGCCTACCGGCTGGCCGCACAGCGCCGGCCGGGACTGGCCGTCGGGGTGGCCCTGGCAGTCGGGGCGGTCCTCGCGGTCGTTCTGGCGACCTCGCTGGGCTCCCTTGTCGACCAGCGGACGTCGAGTGCCGGCGGGAAGAGCAACGCGCTGCGAATCTTCACCACCAAGGGTGCGATCGCGGTCGTCCGCCAGTCGCCGTTCCTGGGATTTGGCGGCACCCGCAATGCCCTGGGCAGCCCGCAGTCCATCGCTGTCGGCAAGAGCAGGGCCTGTCCGCGCTGCGGCAATGTGGCCCTGGGCAGCAACGGGCAGATCTGGTTGCTCCTGGTCAGCCAGGGACTGATCGGTGCTGCCCTGTACGTCTACTTCTTCCTGTACTCGATGTGGCGATACCGGCGCGACCATTCACCGATCGGGCTGGCCGGAACCCTTGTCTTGCTGCTCGCCCTGGTGTTCAGCCCGATATACAACGCCGTGGGGAGCCCGATCGTGCTGTACCTGGTAGCCGCCGCACTGCTGTGGCGCAACGATCAGGCCCGGCAGCTCGAGGAGGCCGAGGCGGCCCGGATCGCGCCGGCCGGTGGCCGCGAGTTTCCGACGAGCCTCGCCTCCTTGGAGCCTGCCCCCACTGGCTGACCGGCAGCCCGCCGCGGGCTGCCGCAGGAGCTCAGGTGTACATCAGGGAGCCGGGCGTCGTGAGCACTTCGCCGGTCTCGAGCCAGGTCTTCAGACCGGACAAGATCATCGGCCAACCGCCGAACAGCTCGGCGTTTGCCCCGTCGCGTAGCTGGTCGTGGGTGACGGTCAGACGGCACGAATCGCCGACCGGCTCGATGTCCCAGGTGACCCGCGACGTCCCCTCGCTTTTCACGTCGTCACTCCACAGCGCGACCATGGTTTGGACCAGCCGGCGCGGTGGGTCGACCTCGACGTTCTCGCCCTCGCCGAGCAGGCCGCTGGCATTTGGGCTGCTCATCTGGAAGTGCGAGCCGGGGGACCAGTCCGAGTCGATGCGGGCGCCGAAGTTGTACTTGCTGCGGATCTCGGCGTCGGTGATCGCCTCCCAGAGCCTCTCGGGCGTGGTGCGGATGTAGATCTCGAACACTTTCTCCATCGGATTCTCCAATCTGTGCTTGAGGTCGCTGAGCGCCGCGGACCACGGCTCGGCGAACTTGCTGACCCAACGGTCGTGAACGAGGCGAATCGGCACCGGGTTGAGGTAATGCAACTTCTCGCGGCCTCGGCGTCTTGTGACGATCAGGCCGGCCTCCTCGAGCAGCTTCAGGTGCTTCATCACGCCGAAGCGCGACATCGAGAAGCGGCCCTCCAGAGCCCGGAGCGACTGGCCGTCCTGGCGGAAGAGCTCGTCGAGCAGGCTCCTCCTGGTTGGGTCGGCGAGAGCTCGGAACACCGCGTCCACGAGCGACACCATAGGTGACCGTTCAGTCACCTGTCAATGGCAGCACGGTGGCTGGGCGGTGGCTGGTGGGAGAGAAGCCAGAGTAGTCTCTTGTGTAGATGAGTCTGTCCTGCAAAGCTGAGGACATGGCCTTCCCTCCGATATCACCCGCTGACGACCCCCATGAGCTCGTAGTGGCCGTTCGGAACTGGACTCGCCAGGTTCGCGTGGCGCAACGCGGCACATGGTTCCCGCTTCTCGTGCTCGCCGGGGTCAACGTGGCAGCGATCCCGGTGTACCGGTTCGCCCCACACCATGTGGGCCCATGCCGGGGAGGTGCCGGGGGAGTCTCGGTCTGCTCTGGCTACATCCCGGCCGCCCTGGTGTTCTGGCCGATCGCTCTGGTGCTCGCCTACTTCTTGATCGCCCGCTTCTACGTCAACCAAGCTCGCCGCCGAGGTGTCGGCACGCGAGTGGGTCCGTACGTGGCTGCCGGCGTGGTGCTGGCGGGCGTGCTAGCCGCCGCATCGTTGTGGCGGGCATTGCACCCGCTCACCCTGCCGTCGGCCAGCCAGGTCAACCTCGGGCATCCGCACGTGACGCTGTTGTCGTTCGCGACGCCGGCGACAGTGATCGGACTGGCACTGCTGGTGCTCGCGTGGGTGGAAGCCAACCGACTGCTGCTCGCGTACAGCGCATTGTTCCTCGGGATCGTGCTGGTCCAGGCCAGCCTCGTCATCCACTCCTCGTCACGTTGGTACTTCCTGCCGCACCTGATAGTCCCGGCTGCGGTCCTGCTGCTCGGCAGTGTCAGCTTCGCGTTGCTACGCCGCGCCCAGAATTCAGCACGATGACCGAGCATCCGGCCAACGCACTCGACGACGTAGTCCATCAACGCGTGCGCCTCGGGATCTTGGCCGTCGCCCACGAAGCCCGGCGCGTGGAGTTCGGCTTCCTGCGCAGCACTTTGGAACTCACCGCCGGCAACCTCGGGCAGCACCTGACCGTCCTGGAAAGGGCGGCCCTGATCGGCATCGAAAAGGGATACGAAGGCAAGCGCCCCCGCACCTGGGTCACTCTTACCCCCGCGGGGGAAGCAGCACTACGCCAAGAGATCTCACACCTCAAACAGCTCATCCGACAGGTTGAGCGCACCGAAGGCCCGACCCCGGCACACTCATGACCCTCCCGTCTCCCGGCGGCGCCCTCACGCTGCTGCTAGATGGGCCCTTCCTCGTGGTCGGGACTGCGCTGGCGCTTCTTGGCCGGTTGAACACCGTCGAGGAGCCCGCGGAGGGCGGTGGTGTACGCGCCGAGCGCCGCCCGACCTTGCTGGGTCAGTGCTATGGAGGTGCGAGAGGATGTCCCGTTGCCGGTCTTCTCGCTGCGGAGGTAGCCGGCGCCGTCGAGCTTGCGCAGGTGGGTAATCAGATTGCCGGGAGTCAGGCCGATCAACCTTTGCAGGCGGGTAAACGACATGGCGTCACCCTCGCGCAGCGCGGCCAAAGTCACGACTATCCGTAGCCGAGCCGGCGCGTGGATGAGCGGGTCGAGCGGGTTACCGGTTGTCACTAGAGACGACCGCGCGGCCGAGCCAATGCGATCGAGCCGTCCGCCCCCCCTGGAGGCGGACCACGCCCTGGGCGAGGAGCAATAGGAATCCGGAGATGGCAAGCACCCCCCACACGTTGGCTGGACCGGCGAAGGCACCGCCCGCCGCGATGACGATCATCGCGATCGCAGCAGCCAGCTTCCACCAATCTTCTTTCGCAGCTGCGTAACCGGCCAGGACCGCACCGACGACGAGCCATGGCGCAGCGGCGACGAAGACTCCGTAGACGAGAGAGGGACTGAACCCGTCGTACTTCAGCGCGCCATCGAAGACGTAGACACCAACGACGGCGACGACGAGCGGGATCGCCATCGTGCGGGCCTCCTGTCGAGACCGCCCGCTGACCCCGGCCCTCGCGCGCAGGTATACCGAGACGCTCGCAAGTGCCGCGACCGCGACCACGATGTACACCAGTCCGACAGCGTCGAGACTGGGGCCTGTGTACGGGTGGTGACCACGCGAGGAGGACCAGATCGAACCGTAGGCCGCCAGCACGACCAGCGCTGAAAACACCGACAGCACCGGCTTGTCGCTGGTGAGCTTGCGCTGTGCGTCGCGCTGGGTTCGCTCCAGGAGGCTGGCTGCCTCCCGCGGGTCCAGCTCGTCCCCGTTGGTGGGCGTGGTCTCGTTGGCATTGCGCTGTTCGTTCACGGCGACCCCCTGTGTTGCTACTTTGTGTCGCAAACTTAGCTTGGTTTGCTGCGCAAAGTCAAGTCGCCAAGGTCTCGTTCCGAGCGGGGAGTCTTCCCGAGCTGAGTGTCCGAGGGGGGACTTGAACCCCCACGCCCTGTAAAGGGCACTAGCACCTCAAGCTAGCGCGTCTGCCATTCCGCCACCCGGACCGGCGGCGCAGCCGTCTGGCCGCGCGGTCAGTCACTGTACCTAAGCGCGCAGCGGTGCCCAACGGCGAAGCGGACAACCGGGCACATCACCGTACTTGTGGCACAGAGCGGATCGGGGCTAGCGTCCGAACTGTCACCGCCCGCGTTCGAACAGCAGCCCGGGAGATCGCATGCGTCGCAGGGCCACCCGTCTCCTGTCCGCCCTCTCCCTGGCCGGTGTGACGCTGCTCGTGGCGCCCGGAATCGCCGCTGCGGCTGTCGACGGCGCCGGTCCGCCGCCGTCTTCGATGGCCTCACTCGGTGACTCCATCACGCGCGGTTTCGATGCCTGCGGCTTCTACCTCGACTGCACGAACGAGTCGTGGAGCACCGGCGCTGACCCGGCAATCAACAGCCACTACCGCCGGATTCTGGCGGTCAACCCGGCGATCAGCGGGCACAACAACAACAACGCCATGACCGGCGCGAAGGCCGCAGACTTACCCGGCCAGGCACAGACGGCCGTGGCTCAGGGCGTGCAGTACGTGACAATCCTGATCGGGGCAAACGACGCGTGTACGTCGTCCGAGGCGACCATGACACCCGTATCGACCTACCGCAGCCAGATCGACGCTGCCCTCACCACGCTGCGCAGCGGCCTGCCCGACGCGAAGATCCTGGTCGTGAGCATCCCTGACATCAAGCGCCTCTGGGCCATCGACCGGTACAACCTGGGTGCGTTGACCATTTGGAGCATGGCGCACATCTGCCAGTCCATGCTTGCCAACCCGCTGTCGAACTCCAGCACCGACAACGCGCGACGGGACCGCGTCCGCCAGCGGGTCATCGACTTCAACGCACAACTCGCCGACGCCTGCGCCGGCTACGGCAGCAACTGCCACTACGACGGTGGAACGGTCTTCAACTATCCCTTCGTGACCAGTCAGATTTCCGGTTGGGACTACTTCCACCCGAGTCGGTCCGGCCAGACAGTGCTCGCCTCGATCACGTACGCGGCGGGGTACGACTGGTAGGAAGGGCGGATGAGTCTCGCAGCGAACGCCGAAAGTGAAGTAGTCGATATCTGCCGTGACCTGATCCGGTTCGACACGTCGAACCCGACCAGCAACGAGCGAGCAGCCGCGGAGTACGTCGCCGGCAAACTCGCCGAGGTGGGGCTCGCACCGACCGTCCTGGAACGAGAGCCCGGCCGGACCAACGTGATCGTCAGGATCGAGGGCACCGATACGTCCCGCGATGCGCTGCTGATCCATGGCCACCTCGACGTTGTGCCGGCCGCCGCCGCCGACTGGTCGGTCGATCCCTTCGCCGGCGAGATCAAGGACGGCTATCTGTGGGGGCGCGGGGCGGTGGACATGAAAGACATGGACGCCATGACCCTGGCGCTGATCCGGCAGTGGATGCGCGAGGGACGCCGGCCGCCGCGCGACGTCGTGGTCGCTTTCGTCGCGGACGAGGAAGCCGGTGGTCATCAGGGGGCCAGCTGGCTAGTAGCCGAACACCCGGAGCTCTTCGACGGCTGCACCGAGGCCATCGGCGAGGCCGGTGGCTTCTCGGTGACCGTCGCGCCCGACCTACGCCTGTACCTCGTCGAGACCGCCGAAAAGGGCATGGGCTGGTTGCGGCTGACTACCAGGGGCAGGGCAGGACACGGGTCGATGATGCACGAGGACAACGCCGTCACGGCCCTCTGCGAGGCGGTTGCCCGCCTGGGCAGGTACGAGTTCCCGGTCCACCTGACCGACACTGTCCGCGCGTTCCTCGAGGAGGTTGCCGCCGCTTTGGGGATCGACTTCGATCCCGAGAACATCGAAGCAACGCTTGGCAAAGTCGGCCCGATCGCGCGGATCATCGGGGCGACCATCCGCAACACCGTCAACCCGACGATGCTCGACGCCGGCTACAAGTCCAACGTCATACCGGCGGTCGCGCGCGCCGTTGTCGATGGGCGGAGCCTGCCAGGCTTTGACGACGAGTTCGAGGCCGGGATCCGTGAGGCGATCGGACCCGACGTGGAGATGGAGTGGCTCGAACGCAACCATGCCGTTGAGACGACCTTCGATGGGGCGCTGGTGGAGGCGATGAGCGCCGCCCTGCGGGCGGAGGATCCGCACGGTCGCTGCGTGCCGTACATGCTCTCCGGCGGCACCGACGCGAAGTCGTTCTCCCGGCTGGGAATGCGCTGCTTCGGTTTCTCGCCCCTGCAGCTCCCGCCGGAGTTGGACTTCGCCGCGCTTTTCCACGGGGTGGACGAGCGGGTACCGGTGGGTGCCCTCAAGTTCGGGGTGCGGGTGCTCGATCGGTTCCTGGCCAGCTGCTGACTGGCCCACTCGGATCAGCCGGCTTGCTCGCCGGCGCCGGCATCCCGGTCGCGGATGAATCTGTCCCGGCTGTCAATGCCGCCGGGACGGTTGGTGTTGAGGCGGCTGTTGCGCTGGCCGTAGACGAAGTACACAACGAAGCCGATCGCCATCCAAATCACGAAGCGCAGCCAGGTCGCAGTGGGCAGGTTCAGCATCAGGTAGAAGCTGGCCAGGACGGCGAGCGGGGCGATCACCCCGACTGCGGGCACGCGGAACGCCCGCTCGAGGTCGGGCTCCTTGCGACGCAACACGAGCACGCCGATCGAGACGAGGATGAAGGCGAACAGGGTGCCGATGTTCACGAGTTCGGCGAGCGTGCCGAGGGAGAAGGAAAAGGCCAGGGCGGCGACGACCAGGCCGGTCAGCAGCGAGGTTCGGATCGGAGTGCCGAAGCGGGGCGACACCGCGGAGAACGCCGGCGGCAACAGCCGATCCCGGCTCATCGCGAAGAACACTCGACTCTGACCCAGCAGCAGGATCATCATCACCGTCGTCAGCCCGGCAAGGGCGCCGACCGAGACGATGTTCGCGAAGCCTGGATGGCCGACTTGCTCGAACGCCTTGGCCAGCGGCGCCGCCACGCTGATCTTGGTGAACTTCACCATTCCGGTGACGACCAGCGAGACAGCGACATAGAGCGTGGTGCAGACCACGAGCGACGTGATGATCCCGATCGGGAGGTCGCGCTGCGGCTTCTTGGTCTCCTCGGCAGCGGTCGCCACGATGTCGAAACCGATGAAGGCGAAGAAGACGAGGGCGGCGCCGGTGAAGATGCCGCTGATGCCGAAGGAGCCCGGGCTGAAACCGAGATCCTGCAGCAGTGAGGGTGTGGCCGCGGGCCCGGGCGCGCCCTTGGTCCCGCTGGGCGGGATGAACGGGTGGTAGTTGCCCGATTTGATGAAGAACAGCCCGGCGATGATCACGAACAGCACGATGCCGAGCTTGATCGCAACGATGACCGCGTTGAACTGCGCGGAGATCTTGATCCCCAAGCAGATCACGGCGGTCAGGATCAGCACGATCGCGGCGGCGGCGAGATTGTGGTGCGCCCCGACCATCCACCCCGGAGCCTTCACCCCGAACAGGTCCTGAAGGACGGTAACGAAGTATTCCGACCAACCGACGGCGACTGTGGCCGCGCCGAGGGCAAGCTCGAGGATCAGGTCCCAGCCGATGATCCACGCGATGATCTCGCCGAGCGTCGCGTACGAGAAGGTGTACGCCGAACCTGCCACCGGAACCGTCGACGCGAATTCCGCGTAGCACAGGGCCGCCAGACCGCAGGCAATCCCGGCGACCACGAACGACAACGCCACCGCCGGTCCCGCCTGGATCCCGGCCGCTTTGCCGGTGAGGACAAAGATCCCGGTCCCGATGATCACCCCGATGCCGAACACCGTCAGTTGGACCGGGCCCAACTCCTTGCGCAGCTGATGCTCTGGCTCTTCGGTGTCGCGAATGGATTGTTCGATGGACTTGGTCCGAAGGAGATTCATGTGCGCCGCCTCCGCGGTAGGTTGCTGTGGGCGCCAACAAGCGATAGGGCCATGCCCGGTACGTTTCGGGGGGAAACGCCGGTCAGTTCGTCAGCTGGACAGGCGCGGCAGCGGTGCCGCGGTGCGCCGGCGACGCAGGGTCACTTGCCTGGTCCCGTCGCGAAACAACCGCAGTTTGGCCAGCTCCCAGCCGCCGAACTCCGCCTGGACCGCCAACTGGACCTGGGCGCTTCCGCCATCGGTGGTGGGCGGCAGACGCAGCGGCTGATATTCGTACTCCGGCGGCACGGCGCCAGTCTGCCGCATCGGCGGCCTTCTCACGAGCTTCCCAGCCGGACGAATGCGAGGCTGCCTCACCGCGGCGCGCCGGCGCCCACCGCCGACCGGAGCAACCCGGTGAGCCGGGTCCGACGCGGGCGCGCGCGGACCTGCCGGACCGCGCGGACCAGCGCCGGCCCACAGGCGTGTACGACGGAAAGATGTCGGCGAGCCCGGGTAAAGCCGGTATAGACCAGCGGGCGTGACAGCAGGCCGCCGGCCTCGGCCGGCAGCACACTGACGACCGCCGGCCATTCCGATCCCTGGGCCCGGTGCACCGTAATCGCCCAGCCGTGACGCAGGTCGGCCAATGCCTTGCCCGACACGGAAACCGGGCCGGCGGCGAAGGCTACCGTCAGCACCCCATCGGAGGCATCGGTCACCGTGCCGACCTCGCCGTTGGCGAATCCGACGGGCTCGAGGTCGAGGTGGTTGGCGGTTGCCACGACCCGGTCGCCGGCGTCGAAGCCGGACACGATGCCGGCGCCCGGATTGAGTCGGGCCTTCAGCACCTCGTTGAGCGCGACGGTGCCGGCCGGCCCGCGATGCACCGGCGTCACGACCTGGACATCCGCGGCGGGGATGCCCAGGGCTCGCGGAATCGCGTCGGTGACCAGTTGTACGGTGCGGTGCGCTGCCTCGGCTGCGCCGGCGGCGCTCACCACGACCACCTCCTTGGTCGGATCGTCGACCGGCGGTAGGTCCCCACCGCGAACTGCCGTCGCCAGCCGGGCGATCGAGCCGCCCTCGGCCTGCCGGTACAGCGTGGTCAGCTCGGCGACCGGCAGCAGGTCGGCCTCGATGAGGTCACCGAGGACGCGGCCGGCCCCGATCGAGGGCAGCTGCGCCGGGTCGCCGACGAGCATCAGGTGGGTGCCGTCCGCACACGCCTCGACCAGGGCGGCCGCAAGCTCCGCGTCGAGCATCGACGTCTCATCGACGACGACCACCTGCGCGTCGACTGGCCACGCCTCGCCCCGAGCGAAGGAACCGGTGCGGCCCTGGGCGCCCAGCAGGCGGTGCACGGTGGTGGCCGGCGCGCCGGCCAGTTCCTCCAGACGTTTGGCGGCCCGTCCGGTCGGTGCGGCCAGCGCAACCGAGCAGCCGGCGGCCTCGGCCAACGCGACGACGGCGGCGACGGTCCGGCTCTTGCCGGTGCCGGGGCCGCCGGTCAGCAGGCTGACGCCGCTGTCCAGCGCGTTCGCCACCGCCTGGCGTTGCGTCGCATCGAGCTCGGCGGTCGCCGAGGCACCAACCGGGGCGTCGGTGAGCGGCCGTGCGGTCGCCAGCAGGCGGGCCACCCCGTCAGCCACCGCTTCCTCGGCCATCGCGTAGCGCTCCAGCCCGAGCAGATCGTCGTCATGGGCCAGTACCCGGCCGGAGTCCACGGCTGCGGCTACCGCGGCAGCGGGGTCGAGGACCTGCTCGCCGGCCAGCACCGAGGTGACGGTGTCGGCCGGCAACGCGGTGTGCCCGTCCCGCGCCGCGCGGCCGAGCGCCCAGGCCACCAGCGCCGTCCCTCGGCGCGGATCCTGCCGGCTGACGCCGGCGACGGTGGCGACCGCCAGCCGGTCGGCGTCGACGACTTTGACCTCGGGCAGTTCCAGCAGCCGCCAGGGGTCGTCGGTGAGCACGGCGGCAGCGGCCTTGCCGAGGACCTCGACCGCCCGGCCGGCCAGCCGCGCCGGCAACCCGGCCGGTATCAGCACCTCGACCGCGTCGTACTGCGGGGCGGCCTGACCGAAGGCGATCATCAACCGGTCGGCCCGCGCCTGGCTGAGGCCCGGCAGCGCCGACAGCGCGCGGGCGGAGACGTCGTCGGCCCGGCGGATGCCGGCCGCCGCCAGGTCGGCTGCCAGGGTGCGACCCACGCCCGGCCAGAGCCCGGCCGTGCAGAAGGCGGCGAAGGCCGCCTCGGGATCGGGCACCGTTGGAGCGTATCGACGCGGCGGAGGGGGTGCGGTCAGCCTTGCGCTCGCTCGGGATAGCCCAGCTCCGGCGCCGACACGTCATCGAGGGCGGCCCGGATGGACTCCGGCAGTTCGACGTCTTCGCCTTGGAGCGAGCCCAGCAGTTGCCCGACCGTCCGGGCGCCGACTATCGGTGCGGCCACGCCCGGCCGGTCGCGCACCCAGGCCAGTGCTACCAGCAGGGGGGACACGCCCAAGCCCTCGGCCGCCGTCGCCACCGCTTCGACGATGCCGGCGGACCTCTCGTCGAGGTACCGGCCGACGAAGCGGTCGTAGGTCGGCGAGGCCGCGCGGGAGTCCGCCGGCCGGCCGTTGCGGTACTTGCCGGTCAGGACGCCGCGACCCAGCGGAGACCAGGGGAGCAGCCCCAGCCCGCCGGCGCGGGCAGCCGGGACCACTTCGCGCTCGATGCCGCGCTGCAGCAGCGAGTACTCCACTTGAGTGGACACCAGCGCGGCGCGGCCCGACCCGGCGCCCTGCCAGGCCGCCGCGTAGGCGGTCTGCCAGCCGGCGTAGTTGGAGATGCCGACGTACCTGGTGCGCCCCGAGGACTGGGCCGCGTCGAGGGCGGACAACGTCTCCTCGATCGGCACGTCCTCCTGCCAGCTGTGCACCTGCCAGAGGTCGACATGGTCGACGCCGAGCCTCTTCAACGACCCGTCGAGCGCATCCAGTAAGGCCCCGCGTGAGACGTCGACGACGCGCTCACCGGTGCGCCGCGAGATCCCTGCCTTGGTGGCCAGGATCACCTCGTCCCGCGGGACGACGTCGTGCAACAACCGGCCGATCAGTCGCTCGGAGTCGCCATCGGCGTACGAAGCGGCGGTGTCGACCAGCGTGCCGCCGGCGTCGCGGAAGGCACACAACTGGGCCGCCGCGTCGTCCTCGTCGGTGTCGCGACCCCACGTCATGGTGCCCAGGCCGAGCCGCGAGACGCGTAGCCCGCTTCGACCGACAGCCCGATGCTCCATGGACTCGGACGGTATCGCCCCGGCCCGCGCCGCTACCCTTCGCCAGACCGGAAGCCGGAGGTGGCATGCAGCTCGGACTGAACCTGGGCTACTGGGGAGCCGGCAACGATGCCGACAACCTCGCGCTGGCTCAGGAGGCCGACCGGCTCGGGTACGCGGTCGTCTGGGCTGCCGAGGCCTACGGCAGCGACGCGCCCACGGTGCTCGCCTGGGTGGCTGCGCAGACCGAACGCGTCGACGTCGGCTCGGCGATCATGCAGATCCCGGCCCGCACGCCGGCGATGACGGCCATGACGGCCGCCACGCTGGACACCCTGTCCGGCGGCCGATTCCGGCTCGGCCTCGGCGTGTCCGGCCCGCAGGTTTCTGAGGGCTGGCACGGCGTGCGGTTCGACCAGCCGTTGCCGCGGACCCGGGAGTACGTCGACATCGTCAGGCTGGCCCTGCGCCGCGAGCGGGTCGACTATCAGGGCCGGCATTACGTCTTGCCGCTGCCGGACGGGCCGGGCAAGGCGCTCAAGCTCACGGTGCACCCGGCTCGGGAGCGCATCCCGGTCTATCTCGCTGCGGTGGGCCCGCGCAACGTCGCGTTGGCGGGTGAGATCGCGGATGGCTGGCTGGCGCTGTTCTTCGCTCCGGAACATGCCGATGAGTCCATCGCCGCGGTGGCCGGCGGCCGCAGCCGGGCCGGCGCCACGATGGAGGGCTTTGACGTGGTTGTCACGGCGCCCCTGGTCGTCGGTAGCGACGTGGTGGCCGCCGCTGACCCGGTCCGCGGCTACGCGGCTCTGTATGTCGGCGGGATGGGCAGCCGCACACAGAACTTCTACAACGCGGTCGCCCGGCGGATGGGCTACGAGCAAGCCGCCGAGGAGATTCAGAACGCGTACCTGGCTCGGAACTACCACGGGGCGGCCGCGGCGGTGCCGCACGCCTTCGTGGACGCGACCTCACTGCTGGGACCACGTGATCGCATCGCTGAGAGAATGCTGGCCCACGCCGAGGCCGGCGTCACAACCCTGAGTGTGCTGCCGTTCGCAAGCACGCCCGAGGAACGCATCTCCGCCCTACGCACCGCCGCCGAAGCCCTCGAACTGTCAGGAGCAGCGCAGTGAGTGACATCAACATGGTGCAGGCAGGCATCTTGGGGGTGGTGGAGGGGCTGACCGAGTTTCTGCCGGTGTCGAGCACCGGGCACCTGACCATCACCGAGAGCCTGCTCAACATCAAGACCGACAAGAACAGCGTTACCGGGTTCACCGCGGTCATCCAGGTGGGCGCGATCCTGGCCGCGATCGTGTACTTCCGCCGCGACATCGTGCGTCTCGTGGTGGCATTCGTCCGGGGGCTGGGCAGCGCGCCGGCCCGACAGGAGACCGACTGGCGCCTCGCGCTGTGCGTCATCGCCGGATCGATACCCATTGGCGTGGTGGGCTTTCTGGCCAAGGACTTCATCAAGCGGGACCTGCGCAGCCTGTGGGTTGTCGCGGTGGGGCTGATCGTCTGGTCGGCCGTGATGGTGTTGGCCGAGCGGGTAGCGAGCTACCGCCGGCACGAGGCGGACACCACGCTGAAAGACGCGCTGGTGATCGGCCTGATGCAGTGCATCGCACTCGTGCCGGGAGTGTCCCGGTCCGGCGCCACGATCAGCGCCGGCCTGTTCCGCGGGCTGGACCGGGTTGCCGCGACGCGGCTGTCGTTCCTGCTCGGCATCCCGGCACTGGTGGCGGCCGGCGCATACGAACTCAAGGACGCGCTGTCCGGCGGGGTGGGCCTGGCGCCCACGCTGCTGGCGACGGCAATCGCCTTCGTGGTCGCGTACGTCTCCATCGCCTGGCTGCTGCGGTTCGTCGTGAAGCATTCGATCGCGGTGTTCGCCGGCTACCGGGTGCTGCTGGGTCTGGTCGTGATCGGACTGCTGGCCGGCCACGTCATCTCCGCGACCTGAGCGCGGCGCTCCGTATCGTGGGCCCGTGACGACGCTGCTGCTGGTGCGACACGGCCGGACCGCGGCCAACACAGCCGCCGTCCTCGCCGGGTGGACGCCTGGAGTCGGGTTGGACGAGCGGGGCCAGTCCCAGGCCGCGGCGCTGGCCGAGCGGCTCCGGCCCGTGCCGCTGGCCGCCGTGGTGTCGAGCCCCCTGCAGCGCTGCGTCGAGACAGCCGGTGCCATTGCCGCCGGCCGCGGGCAGTTGCAGGTCCAGACCGACGACCGGCTGGGCGAGGCGCGCTACGGGGACTGGACCGGGCAGGAACTGAAGAAGCTGGTCAAGGACCCGATGTGGAAGGTGGTGCAGCAGCATCCGTCGGCCGCGGTCTTCCCCGGCGCCGGCGGCGAGGGGCTGGCGCACACCCAGGCCCGGGCCGTCAGCGCCGTGCGGGAATGGAATGCCCGGCTCGGCGAGGACGCCACCTGGCTGGCCTGCAGCCATGCCGACGTGATCAAGGCGGTGGTCGCCGACGCGCTCGGCCTGCACCTGGACCTGTTCCAGCGCATCGTCGTCGACCCGTGTTCGCTTACCGTTGTCCGCTACACGCAGACCAGGCCGTTCGTCGTCCGGCTCAACGACACCGGCGGTGCGGTCGAGGACCTGTTGCCGCCCAAGCGCCGGCGCCGGCGCCGGCCCGCCGACGGCGACGCGGTCGTCGGTGGCGGCGCGGGCGGTGGCGAGCCGGACGCTGGTTAGGGTTGTCACATGCCGCGCCAGGTGTTCCTGTTCGACCCGCCGGAGCGGTTCGTCACCGGCACCGTCGGCGAACCCGGCGAGCGGGTGTTCTACCTGCAGGCGACCGGCGGCGGGCGGACGGTCAGCGTCGCCCTGGAGAAGGTGCAGGTGGCCGTTCTGGCCGAGCGGCTCGAGGAGCTTCTGGGCGAGGTGGCCCGCCGGCTGCATGTGGACGTGCCCGAGCAGGCACCCGAACTCGAAGATCTGGCTCCGCTCGACGTGCCGGTCGAGGAGGAGTTCCGGGTCGGCACGATGGGGCTGGCCTGGGACGGTGATGCCCACCTCGTCGTCGTCGAGGCGCATGCGCAGACCGGTGCCGAAGATGAGGAGGCTCCGGAGCCGCTGACCGAGTCGGCGGAGGGCCCCGACGTGCTGCGGGTGCGCATGAGCCCCGCGGTTGCGCGAGCGTTCATCGCCCGCGCCGAACGGGTGGTCGCCGCAGGCCGGCCGCCGTGCCCGCTGTGCGGGCTGCCGCTCGACCCCGCCGGACACGTCTGTCCCCGCCAGAACGGTTTCCGGCGCTGAGGCCGGACGGCGTGGACAGTGCCGGCGCGCAGCCCACGACCCTGTCGGTGGCTGACGCGCTCGAGTTGCTGCGGGACGGCGAGCTCGACGTCGAGGGCCGGCTGGTGGACGCCAGCAATGCCAGCTTCTACTGCACCATCTCGCTCAACGGCGTCGCCGCGAACTGTGTGTACAAGCCGGTCCGCGGCGAGCGGCCGCTGTGGGATTTCCCGGGCGGCACGCTGGCCGGTCGCGAGGTGGCCGCCTACCTGCTGTCCACGTCGACCGGCTGGGAGATCGTGCCGCCTACGGTGCTGCGCGAGGGCCCGTTCGGACCGGGCATGTGCCAGTTGTGGATGGAGCCCGACCAGGAGGTCGATCTGGTGGCGCTGGTCCGAAGTGAGCACCCAGACCTGCGGCGGATGGCTGTCTTCGATGCGGTGGCCAACAATGCCGACCGCAAGGGCGGTCACCTGCTCGCGCAACCGGACGGGCACGTGTACGGATGCGACCACGGCGTTTGCTTCCACGCGGAGGACAAGCTGCGCACTCTGTTGTGGCGCTGGGCCGGCCAGCGGCTGCCCGAGGAGGCAATGGACGTCCTCACCAGCCTCGAATCCCAGCTGGCCGGACAGCTCGGCGAGCAGCTGCGTTCCCTGCTCAGCAGGGCCGAGGTCTCCGCCGCCATCCGCCGGGTCGAACGCCTGCTGCGTATGGGCCGCTACCCCGAGCCGTCGGAGGACTGGCCGCCGGTGCCTTGGCCGCCGTTCTAACAGCCCGCTCGATACGCTGCAGCGCATGCAGTCCTGGCCCACAACGGAGATCCCTCCGTTGCCCGGGCGCGGCCTGCCGCTGTCGCTGTACGACACCTCGACTGCACAGGTCCGCCCGACTGCACCCGGCCGGCGGGCCCGGATGTATGTCTGCGGTATCACCCCGTACGACGCGACTCACCTCGGCCACGCGGCGACGTACCTGACGTTCGACCTGGTCAACCGGGCCTGGCGCGACGCCGGACACGAGGTCAGTTACGTCCAGAACGTGACCGACGTGGACGACCCGCTGCTGGAGCGCGCTGATCGGGACGGGCAGGACTGGCGGGAGCTCGCCGCCCGGGAAACCGCACTGTTCCGCGATGACATGGCTGCACTTGCCGTCGTTCCGCCGGAGCATTTCGTCGGGGCGGTCGAGTCGGTCGAGGAGATCGTCGCGACGATCGACCGGCTGCGCGGCGCCGGCGCTGCCTACGAGCTCGGCGGCGACGTGTACTTCTCCGTCGCGAGCGAGCCGAGATTCGGCGCAGTCGGGGGATACGACGCGGCTACGATGCTCCGGCTGGCCGCCGAGCGCGGCGGCGACCCGGAGCGGGCCGGCAAGAAGGACCCGCTGGACCCGATCCTGTGGCGGGCCCGGCGGCCGGGGGAGCCCTCGTGGGAGTCGCCGATGGGACCGGGCCGGCCGGGCTGGCACGTGGAATGCGCGGCCATCGCGGTGAACCGGTTGGGCATGGGCTTCGACGTGCAGGGCGGCGGCAACGACCTGATCTTCCCGCATCACGAATGCTCGGCGGCGCACGCACAGGTCGCGACCGGCGACTGGCCGTTTGCCCGCCACTACGTCCACGCCGGCATGATCGCCCTGGCCGGCGAGAAGATGTCCAAGAGCCGCAGCAACCTGGTGCTCGTCAGCCGGCTGCGCGCCGACGGCGTCGAGCCGGCCGAGCTCCGGCTGGCCCTGCTCTCTGCGCCCTATCGCAGTGACAGGGAGTGGACCTCGGAAGTCCTCGACGAGGCGGCCGGCCGGCTGGCCCGCTGGCGGGCGGCAGTGGCCCTGCCGGCCGGCCCTGATGCGCGGACGGTGCTCGAGGGGGTGCGGCGGCATGTCGCCGACGACCTCGACACGCCGGCCGCGCTCGGGATGGTCGATCGGTGGGCCGTCGACGCGCTCAGCCGGGGAGGCCGCGACGCCGGCGCGCCGGCGCTGGTGCGGTCCACTGTGGACGCCCTGTTGGGCGTACAGCTGGCGCAGCGGCGCTAGGTGCTGTCCCGCCGGCGCAGGTAGCGCTCGAACTCCCGCGCGATCGCCTCTCCGCTGGCCTCGGGCATGTCGGTCTCGGGCTCGCGCTGCTCGAGCTGACGCACGTACTCGGCCATCTCCTCGTCCTCGCCGGCAAGCTGGTCGACGGTCTGCTGCCAGGTCTGCGCCTGTTGTGGCAACTCGCCCAGCGGCATCGGGAAGTCCAGCAGATCCTCGAGGCGCCGGATCAGGGCCAGGCTGGCCTTGGGGCACGGGGGCTGGCTGACGTAGTGCGGCACCTGCGCCCAGAACGACACTGCGGCCAAGCCGGCGCGGGTCGCCGCGTCCTGCATGACGCCGACGATCCCAGTCGGTCCCTCGTACCGGGAATGCGCCATCGCCAGCCGGGTGGCGACCAGCGGGTCGGATGCGCTGCCGGTCACCGGCACTGGACGGGTGTGCGGATTGTCCGACAGCAACGCGCCGAGCAGCACGATCGTGCCGACGTGCAGATCCCGGCACAGGGCGAGGATCTCCTCGCAGAAGCCGCGCCAGCGCATGTTGGGCTCCAGCCCGCGCAACAGCACGACGTCACGCCCCGCCCCGGCCGGGGAGCAGACCGACAGCCGGGTCGTCGGCCACTCGATGCGGCGGGTGGCACCGTCCACGAGGGACACTGACGGGCGGTTGACCTGGAAGTCGTAGTAGTCGTCGGGGTCGATGACAGCGAGCGGCTTGGCCTCCCAGACCAACTCCAGATGCTCGATCACGCTCGTCGCCGCGTCGCCGGCGTCGTTCCAGCCCTCGAACGCGGCGAGCACCACAGGCGCCCGCAGATCGGGCAGTCCGCCGGGCTCGCTCATGCGCCCCACCCTACGGCGAGTGCGGTCGCCGGGTCCTCGATCGTGGCACGTTGTGCCGGCGCAGCGATGCGCGCTAATTCGGCTGCGCTACCTCGGTACCCTCAGGAGGTGACCGGCAGCCCCGATTCGTCGCTCCTGCGCGCACTGTCCGAGCGGGTGGTGGTCACCGACGGAGCCATGGGGACGATGTTGCAGTCCGCCGGATTGTCCCTGGACGACTTCCAGGGCTTCGAGGGCTGCAACGAGATCCTCAACGTGACCCGGCCCGACGTGGTCCGCTCCGTGCACGAGGCGTACCTCAACGCCGGCGCGGAGGCCGTGGAGACCAACACGTTCGGCGCCAACCTGTCCAACCTGGGCGAGTACGACATCAGCGACCGGATCTACGAACTGGCCGCTGCCGGCGCTCGGCTGGCCCGCGAGGTGGTGGGCGGTTTCGACGCCGGCGGCCGGCCGCGCTGGGTGATCGGCTCGGTCGGACCCGGCACCAAGCTGCCCACCCTCGGCCACGTCCGGTTCGCCACCCTGCGCGACGCCTACCAGCAGCAGGTCGAGGGCATGCTATCCGGCGGCATCGACGCCGTCCTGGTGGAAACCTGCCAGGACCTGCTGCAGGCCAAGGCCGCGCTGATCGGCGCCCGGCGGGCGATGGCGGCGGCCGGCACTGGCGTCCCGCTGTTGTGCCACGTGACGGTGGAGACGACCGGGTCGATGCTGCTGGGCTCGGAGATCGGCGCGGCCCTGACGGCACTCGAACCCCTGGGGATCGACCTGATCGGGCTCAACTGCGCGACCGGCCCGGCGGAGATGAGCGAGCATCTGCGGCACCTGTCCAAGCACGCCCGGGTGCACCTGGGCGTGATGCCCAACGCCGGCCTGCCCGAGCTCGGCCCCGCCGGCGCGAGCTACCCGCTGACTCCGGCCGAATTGGGCACCGCCCTGGCCGGTTTCATCCGCGACTACGGCACCCGGCTCGTCGGCGGCTGTTGCGGGACCACTCCGGAGCACATCTCGGCGCTGGTCGAGGCTGTCACCGGCGTCGAGCCGGCCCACCGCCGGCCGCGGCCCGAGCCGGGTGCCGCGTCGCTGTACCAGTCGGTGCCCTTCCGCCAGGACACGTCCTATCTGGCGATCGGCGAGCGGACCAACGCCAACGGCTCCAAGGCCTTCCGGGACGCGTTGATCGCGCAGCGGTGGGAGGACTGTGTCGAGATCGCCCGGCAGCAGACCCGTGACGGCTCGCATCTGCTCGATCTGAACGTCGATTACGTCGGCCGCGACGGCGTCGCCGATATGAGCGAGTTGGCCGGTCGGTTCGCCACGGCATCCACCCTCCCCCTGGTGCTGGATTCCACCGAGCCCCCGGTGATCGAGGCGGGCCTGGAGCGGCTCGGCGGTCGGGCCGTCATCAATTCGGTGAACTACGAGGACGGCGACGGCGTCGACTCGCGGATCGCCAGGATGATGCCGCTCGCCCGCGAGCACGGCGCGGCCGTGGTCGCGCTGTGCATCGACGAGGACGGTCAGGCGCGCACCCAGGAGTGGAAGGTCCGCGTCGCCGTACGCCTGATCGAGGACCTGACCGCCAACTGGGGGATGCGCGTCGAGGACATCATCATCGACGCGCTCACCTTCCCGATCGCCACCGGCCAGGAGGAGACCCGCCGGGACGGCCTCGAGACCATCGAGGCGATCAGGGAGATCAAGAAGCGCTACCCGCAGGTGCAGACGACGCTCGGCCTGTCCAACGTCTCCTTCGGGCTGAATCCGGCCGCCCGCCATGTGCTCAACTCGGTGTTCCTGCACGAGTGCGTCAACGCCGGCCTCGACTCCGCGATCGTCCATCCGTCCCGCATCCTGCCGATCGGCCGGATCCCCGACCGGCAGCGCGAGGTGGCGCTGGACATGGTTTATGACCGCCGGCGCCCAGCCACCGACGGCGAGCCGGCGTACGACCCCCTGCAGGAATACCTCAAGCTTTTCGAGGGGGTGGCGGCCGGCGATGCGCGGGCCACCCGAGCGGCGGAGCTGGCCCAGCTTCCACTCTCCGAACGGCTGGAGCGCCGCATCATCGACGGTGAGCGAAACGGCCTGGGGGCCGACCTCGACGCCGCGCTGACCACCCGGCCGGCCCTGGAGATCATCAACGACACACTGCTGGCCGGCATGAAGGTGGTCGGCGAGTTGTTCGGGTCCGGGGAAATGCAGCTGCCGTTCGTGCTGCAGTCGGCCGAGGTGATGAAGGCGGCCGTCGCGCATCTCGAGCCGCATATCGAGCGGGCCGACGAGGAGGGCAAGGGAAAGATCGTGTTGGCGACGGTGCGCGGGGACGTCCACGACATCGGCAAGAACCTCGTCGACATCATCTTGTCCAACAACGGCTACGACGTCGTCAACCTCGGAATCAAGCAGCCGATCTCGGCGATCATCGATGCCGCGCAGGAGCACCGGGTCGACGTGATCGGCATGTCCGGGCTGCTGGTCAAGTCGACGGTGATCATGAAGGAGAACCTCCAGGAGCTCAACTCGCGGGGGATCGCCACCACCTGGCCGGTGCTGCTCGGCGGTGCGGCGCTGACCCGGGCATACGTCGAGCGCGACCTGGCCGAGATCTACGAAGGCGACGTGCGCTATGCCCGCGATGCCTTCGAGGGACTTCGCCTGATGGACGCGCTGGTCACGGCGAAGCGCACCGGCAGCCAGCCGGAGCTCTCGGCGGACGAGCGCGCCAAGGCCGCCGATCGACGGGCCAGACACGACCGCTCAGTGCGCATCGCCGAGCAACGTCAGGCCGCGGCCGCGCAGGAAACGGTCCCGGAGGTCGCCGGCCGATCCGACGTCGCCATCGACGTGCCGGTGCCGGCGCCGCCGTTCTGGTCCGATCGGGTGGTCCGCGGTATCGCCCTGGCCGAGTACGCCGCGTTGCTCGACGAGCGGGCCACCTTCATGGGCCAGTGGGGGCTGCGCGGCTCGCGCGCCGGCAAGGGCCCATCGTATGAGGAGCTCGTCGAAACGGAGGGCCGGCCGCGACTGCGCTACTGGCTGGATCGACTGCAGACCGAGGGTGTTCTGGAAGCCGCCGTGGCCTACGGCTACTACCCGTGCGTTTCCAAGGGCGAGGACCTGATCCTGCTCACCGGCGACGGTGCGGAGCGCTGCCGCTTCACGTTCCCCCGGCAAAAGCGGGACCGCCGGCTGTGCCTGGCCGACTTCTTCCGGCCGGAGGAGTCCGGCGAGACCGACGTCATCGCCTTGCAGGTGGTGACGATGGGCAGCCGCATCTCGCAGTACACCGCCGCCTTGTTTGCCGCCAGTGCATATCGCGACTACCTCGAGGTGCATGGGCTGTCGGTCCAGCTCACCGAAGCGCTCGCGGAGTACTGGCACAAGCGGGTACGCGAGGAGCTGACGTTTTCCGGGGGCGGCAGCGCGGCCCAGCAGGACTCCGCCGATGTCGAGGACTTCTTCAAGCTCGGCTATCGGGGTGCCCGGTACTCGTTCGGCTACGGCGCCTGCCCCAACATCGAAGACCAGGACAAGATCGTCGCCCTGCTCGGGACCGACAGGATCGGCGTGACCCTGTCCGAGGAGTCCCAGCTGCACCCGGAACAGTCAACCTCGGCACTGATCGTGCACCACCCGGAGGCGAAGTACTTCAACACCTGACCGGTCCCGAAAGCGCCGGGACCCGGCACCTAGTCGTCGGCCACGGCCGGCTCGTCGAGTTGGCGCACCGCCGCGTCGAGCGGGTCGGGATACGGCGGCGGGCTGCCGCCGAAGCTGGGGCAGCGCTCCTGGTGTTGACACCACTGGCACAGCCGGCTCGGACTGGGCCGGAAGTCCCGCGCGACGGTCGCCCGCTCGATCGCCGCCCACAAGGCCTCAAGGGTGCGCTCGAAGCGGGCCAGCTCGGTCGGCTCCGGGGCGTACGTCAACAGGTCGCGATCACCCAGGTAGAGCAGTCGAAGCTGCCTCGGCACAACACCGCGGGTGCGCCACAGCACCAGTGCGTAGAACTTCAGCTGGAACAACGACTTGCCTTCGAACGCCTCGCGCGGTGCGGCGCCGGTCTTGTAGTCGACCACCCGCAGGTCGCCGGCGGGGGTCACGTCCAGCCGGTCGATGAAGCCACGCAGTCGCAGGCCGGAGGGCAATAGCACCTCGACCAGGCACTCTCGCTCGGCAGGCTCCAGCCGGGTCGGGTCCTCGAGATCGAAATAGGTGGCGAGCAGGGGAGCGGCCGACGCCAGCCACGCGGCCAGGTCGGCGGGATCGGCGAACATGTCGGCGAGATCGGGCTCCGTCGCGAGCAGCCGCTCCCATTCCGGCCCCAGCATGCCCTCGGCCGCGGCAAGAGTCCGCTCCGGCGCCGGCAGGTCGAACAGCCGCTCCAGCACCGCGTGCACGAGGGTGCCCCGCGTCGCGATCGGGCTCGGCTGCTCCGGCAGCCGGTCGATGGTGCGGAATCGATAGAGCAGCGGGCAGGACTTGAAGTCAGCGGCGCGCGACGGAGACAGCGACCCGAGGACCGGGGCCGGCAGGTCTACAGCGGCGACGCTCATATCGCGACCGTAGGCGAGACCTCTGACATAGCGGTGGCGGCGCGCGGTGCGCGGGCGCTCGGCGCCCCACAGGCATGCGCGCCCGTAGCATCGGGTCCGTGGCCCAGCCCTCCCCCCCGAGAAGGCGCCTGGCAACGGGCGTCCCGCTGGGGCGCGTTCTCGGGGTGCCGGTGTTCCTCTCGCCGAGCACCTTGCTGCTGGTCGCCTTCATCGCGCTGACCTACACCGGCCCGAACCGCAGCACGACACCCAGTACGCCCCGCGGCTACGCCGTGGCGGTGGCATTTGCCCTGTTGCTCGTCCTGTCGGTATTCCTGCACGAACTCGGACACTGTGTTGTGAGCCAGGCCGTCGGGGTGCGGGTCCGCTCGATCACGCTGTACATGCTCGGCGGTGTCACCACCACCGAGAGCGATGCCCGCGACCCGGGCCGGTCGTATCTGATCACCATCGCCGGCCCCCTGGTTTCGCTCTCGCTGGCCGCCGTCGGCGCGCTCGCCGCCCGACCGCTGGGCCATGGCGGCATACTCCGCGAGCTCGTCATCCAGCTCACGGTGGTCAACCTCCTGGTAGCCGGATTCAACATGTTGCCCGGACTGCCCCTGGACGGCGGACAGCTGGTCCGCGCCGGCGTGTGGCGGCTGACCGGTAACCGGACGTTGGCCACGAAGGTCGCAGCCTGGGCCGGCCGCGGTCTGGCCGTACTCGTCGTCGCCCTGGCGATCGTCATGCTGCGCCGCTCGGGCTCGGCCGGGTACGCCAACCTGCTCTGGTCGTCCTTGCTCGCCGCCTTCATCTGGGCCGGCGCCGGCCAGGCGATCCGCAGTGCCGACATGGTCGACCGGCTGCCCCGGCTCCACGCCGGCCGGATGGCCCGGCCGGTGATCACCGCTCCGCATGATCTTCCGCTGGCCGAGGCCCTGCGCCGGCTGGCCGAGCGGGGCGCCGGCGGGATCGTTGTCGTCGACAGCACGGGGCGCCCTCACTCCATCGTGGTGGAGCAGGCGGTCTCGGGAACGCCGGTACACCGCCGGCCCTGGGTGTCGGTCAGCAGTGTGGCGCGCGCCCTCGACGATGGGCTCACGCTGCCCGCCGAACTGTCCGGCAGCGAGGTGGTCGAGGCGATCCAGCGCCACCCGGCCACCGAGTACGTCGTCGTCGACCGTCTCGGCGCCCTTGTCGGGGTGCTCAGCGCGGCCGACGTGGTCGGCGCGCTCAACACGGCTGCGGCCCGATGAGGGAAGCGCGTGGCGGCCCCTTCCGGGCCGGGGACCGGGTGCAGCTCAGTGATCCCAAGGGCCGCCTGCACACCGTGGTCCTCGAGCCCGGGAGGCTGTTTCACACCCACCGGGGCGGCCTGGCTCACGACGACCTGATCGGCCGGCCGGAAGGCGTGGTGGTTACCGCGACCAGCGGCACCGCCTACCTCGCGTTGCGTCCACTACTTGCCGACTATGTGCTGTCCATGCCGAGGGGAGCGCAGGTCGTCTACCCCAAGGACGCAGCGCAGATCGTGCACATGGGAGACCTCTTCCCGGGTGCGCGGGTGCTGGAGGCCGGCGCCGGCTCAGGAGCCCTGACCTGCTCGCTGTTACGCGCCGTGGGCAGCGAAGGTCGGGTCGTCTCCTACGAGCGGCGGCCCGAGTTCGCAGCCGTGGCCAGGACCAACGTGGAGCGCTTCTTCGGTGCCCCACACCCCGCGTGGGAGTTGCACGTCGGCGAGGCCGCCGCGGCGACCGACCGCGATGTCGACTTGGTGGCGCTCGACCTGCTCGCGCCCTGGGAACTGCTCGACACGGCAGGGCTGTCGCTGCGGCCCGGTGGCGTGCTGATCGGGTACGTCGCGACAACCACCCAGCTGTCCCGCTTCGTCGAAGCCCTGCGCGAGCATGGCGGGTTCACCGAGCCGGCGGCCTGGGAGTCGCTGCTGCGGCCCTGGCACGTGGTGGGACTCGCGGTTCGGCCCGAGCACCGGATGGTCGGTCACACGGCGTTCCTGGTCAGCGCCCGCCGGCTCGCCGCCGGCGTGGTAGCGCCGCCGCGCCAGCGCCGGCCGGCCAAGTCCACGGAGGCGCCCTAGCGGCGGCTGCCTGCCCGGCGCAAGCAGCGGAGCCTAAAGTGGGCCGCCAGCCGCCTTTCTCTGGAGTGATGCCGATATGCGACGCGTCTTTGCCCTGATCGCATTGCTCCTATTGGCCGCGACGGCAGGCTGCCAGAAGGGCAAGCCCTCCCACGTCGCCGGCCCGGCGGCGCACAAGGTCGCCCCCCCGTCGGCCCGGTCAGTGGTCGCCGTCGCCTATTCACGCACAGCGGCGGCGAAGTCGGCGCGGTTCTCCTTCGACGAGCGGGGGAGCGTCAACGGCCAGCCCATCGCGTTGACCGGCGCCGGGCTGGTCGACTTCTCGAGCAAGAACCTCGATCTCGCACTGACTCTCCCGAGACTCGGCACGGTGCGGACTCTCAAGATCGGTCCGGTGATCTATGAGCAACTGCCTGCCGCGATGCGGGTTCGCCTGGGCGGCAAGTCCTGGATCAAGCTCGATCTGACCAAGAGCGCCGATCCGCGGATCGCGGCGCTGGCCAAGCAACTTCAGGGCAGCAGCCAGGACCCCACCGACGTGCTGGGCTACCTGCAGGGTCTCTCCCCGGACGTCCGCACCGTCGGCACCGAGCGAATCCGCGGCGCGCAGACCACGCACTACGCCGCGACCGTCGACGTATCGAAGGCGACCGGCCGGCTGGACCCGCAGGCCGCCGCGGCCTTCCGCCAGTTGATGAGCAGTGCCGGCGTCGGCAAATTCCCCGTCGACATCTGGGTCGACAGCGACAACCGGGTCCGCCAGGTTGCCAGCAAGCTGCCGGGCAAAGGGGGGAGTGAGCTCGTTGTGACGGAGCAGTTCTACGACTTCGGTACCCCGGTGCATGTCGTCCCGCCGCCGGCGGCGGACACCACCGACGTTGCCGGCCTTGGCCACCCGGCCGGCCGGTAGTCCGGCCAGCCATCCGCCGGCCGGGCTGGCGGCGTACATCGGTTCAGCGACAGGGGTCGCCCGCGGGTCGCCCGTCGTCGTGGGCCGCCCCGGGTAGGGTGGCGACAGGTAGGGAGGTGGACACCCGTGGGGGATCGCGACGATGCCGAGAGCCTGGCCGCGCAGTACGAGAAGGAGGTCCACGACCTCACCACCGCGGTGTCCTTCCTCGAAGAGGAGGTCACCGTCCTCCGCCGGCGGCTGACCGAATCGCCTCGGCATCTGCGGGTGCTGGAGGAGCGCCTGAGCGAGGCGCAGACCAGCGTGGCCGGGCTGTCCGGACAGAACGACCGGCTGGTGGCCACCCTCAAGGAGGCCCGCGAGCAGATCATCGCGCTCAAGGAAGAGGTCGACCGGCTGGCTCAGCCGCCGAGCGGCTTCGGGGTATTCCTGGGTCGGCACGACGACGGGACCGTCGACGTCTTCACCGGCGGCCGCAAGCTCCGGGTGAGCGTCTCGCCGGCGGTGGACATCGAGGATCTGCGGCGTGGCCAGGAGCTCATGCTCAACGAGGCCCTCAACGTGGTGCTGGCTCTGAGTTTCGAGCGCGCCGGTGACGTCGTGATGCTCAAGGAGATCCTGGACGGCGGCGACCGGGCGCTGGTGATATCTCACGCCGACGAGGAGCGCATCGTGCACCTCGCCGACGTACTGCTGGACCAGCCCCTGCGGGCCGGTGACTCCCTGCTGATCGACTCCCGGTCGTCCTACGCCTACGAGCGGATCCCGAAGTCCGAGGTCGAGGAGCTCGTCCTGGAGGAAGTGCCCGACATCGACTACGAGTCCATCGGTGGGCTGACCAACCAGATCGAGCAGATCCGCGACGCCGTCGAATTGCCCTTCCTGCATGCCGAGTTGTTCCGCGAGCATCAGCTGCGGCCGCCCAAGGGGGTGCTGCTGTACGGGCCTCCCGGTTGCGGCAAGACGTTGATCGCCAAGGCGGTGGCCAACTCACTGGCCAAGAAGGTCGCCGACCAGACCGGCAAGGCCGACGCGAAGTCCTATTTCCTCAACATCAAGGGCCCCGAGCTGCTCAACAAGTACGTGGGGGAGACCGAGCGGCACATCCGGCTGGTTTTCCAGCGGGCCCGCGAGAAGGCCTCCGAGGGCACCCCGGTGATCGTGTTCTTCGACGAGATGGACTCGATCTTCCGGACCCGCGGGTCGGGCGTCAGCTCCGACGTGGAGAACACCATCGTCCCGCAGTTGCTGAGCGAGATCGACGGTGTGGAGCTGCTCGAGAACGTGATCGTGATCGGCGCGTCCAACCGCGAGGACATGATCGACCCGGCCATCCTGCGCCCCGGCCGGCTGGACGTGAAGATCAAGGTCGA
>JALZAK010000183.1 GCA_030948385.1 Actinomycetota bacterium | reverse complement strand
ACCGCCCTCGTGCTGGACGTCACCGGCGGGGTCCGCGTGGCCGCCGGGGCCGTCGCTGGGCGCCTCGGTCTCGGTCGAGCTCTCCGAGCCCTCACCGGCCGTCGCGGACGAGGCCTTGCTGACGGCGGCCGCCGGCGCGTCCGGGGTGGTCTGGTCGCCCTGTTGGACGTTGACGTTGTCGGTGTCCGGGGTGGTCACCTCCACCGCGGTGGTGGGCCGAGTAGTAGGGCTGCTCGACGACGCCGCGAGCGCGATGCCGCCGCCCAGTCCAGCGACCGCGACCGCGGTCACCGCGAATGTTGCTAGCTTGCTGCGCTTGTTCATGCTTGGCCTCCTGTGCGATTGGTGGATAGCTACCCGTCGAGAGTGCACTGCGGCTACTGAGGCGACCGTGTGCGCTAGATGTGCGTCTCAAAATCTGCAGACCTGAGCGGGTCGCGCGGGGGCGCCGTGCGGGGCTGCTCACCCTGAGGCGGCTCGCTGGTCGGCGCGATCGGCGTCGCGTGCAACTCCACCCGAACGCATGCGCCGCCGTCCGGCCGATTGGTGAGGCTGACCGTTCCGCCGTGCGCATCCACCAGGGCGGCCACGATCGCCAGGCCCAGGCCGGTGCCGCCGTCGCGGGACGTGCGTGAGTAATCCGCTCGCCGGAAGCGTTCGAACGCATGGGGCAAGAAGGCTTCCGGGAAGCCGGGACCGTCGTCGAGGACCTCGAGTGTGGCCCGGTCTTCGGTCGGACCAGTTCTCGCCAGCCGCATGGTGATGGTCCCGCCGGCAGGGGTGAAACGCAGCGCGTTGCCCAGTAAGTTGTCGATCACCTGACGCAACCGATCACGGTCCGCATGGACGGTCACCGCAGCCAGCCCGTCGGTGACGAGACGGACTCCCGCCCGGCCGGCCGGCGCCGCAGCAGCGCCGACCGCCTCGCGTGCCAGCAGGTCGAGGCGGACAGGTGCGCGCCGGAGAAAGGAGCCTTGGCCGTTATCGGCCGTCGCCAGAGTGAGCAGGTCCTCGGCCAGGCGCACGAGCCGGTCGGTATCGACGGTGGCGCGGCGGACGGCGGCGACGAGTTCGCCGCGATCGCGACCCGGCCGGGCGGCCAACTCCAGCTCGGCCCGCAGCGTGGTCAGCGGCGTGCGGAGCTCATGGCCCGCGTCTGCGACGAAATCCCGTTGCCGGGCAAGCGCCTCCTGAAGCCGTTGCAGCAGGCCGTTCATCGTCGCGGCAAGCCGGGCGACCTCGTCGCGGGTCGCGGGCACGGCCAGCCGGGCGACGCTGTCGCCCGCGGACATCTCAGCGGCCTGCCGGCGCATCCGCTCCACGGGCCGAAGCGCCGCCCCGGCCAGCAGCCACGCCCCCACCCCGCTCAAGAGGATTGCCAGGCCTCCGCCGACAAGCAGCCCGAAGCGGACCCTGTTCAAAGCGTTCTCCGTCAACGCGCGCGACGTGCCGACAACGACCACGGTTGGCGGTCGGCCTGACCCGGCGACGGGGACTGCGAGCAATCGGATGCCCTCGCCGGTGCCGGTCCGGGAAGTCGCGCTGAGGGGATGTATCCGCGCTCGGGCCAGCTGTGCCGGCGTGAGCAGTGCCTTCCCCCGGGTCTGTTCCGAGGAATCCCGCAGGCGGCCGCGCGGGTCGATGACCTGAGCGAGTCCTTCGTAGGGCCGCAGCAGGCCGCCGCCACCGCTGTCCTGGAAGTCGCCGTTTCCGTCGGGCCCAACCTTCTGCACGAGTGTGTCCGCGCGGGCCCGCAAGGCGGTGTCGAGTGAGGCATCGAGGCCGGTCCGGAGCTGGAACACGAACAGGGCGCCGCCGGTCGCAACCAGGGCGGCAACGGCGAGCGAGACCAGCATCGCCAGCCGGGCCCGGATCGGCATTGTCTACCGCGCGCCGATGGGGGGCGGCTTTCCGGCGGTCCGGAGGCGGTAGCCCGCGCCCCGGACGGTCTCCAGGTCTGCTCGCCCGAAGGGCCGGTCGATCTTGCGTCGCAGATACGCGACATACTGGTCGACCACATTGGACACGCCGTCGAACGCGAAGTCCCAGACATGCTCCAGAATGCGAGTGCGGGAGAGGACCTCGCCTGGATGCCGTAGGAACATCTCCAGGAGCGCCATCTCCTTGGCTGTCAGTGCCAGTTCCTGTTCTGCCCGCCACGCCTGCCTGGTCGCCGGGTCGAGCCGGAGGTCCCCGACCTGCAGAACCGGCGGCCGAGCCGATGCGCCGCGCCGGATCAGCGCCCGTACCCGGGCGGACAGCTCAGCGAAGCTGAACGGCTTCGTCAGGTAGTCATCCGCGCCGGCGTCCAGCCCGCGGACCCGATCCGCCACATCGTGGCGGGCGGTGAGCATCAGAACCGGAGCCCATCGATCCGCGCCCCGTAGTCGCCGGCAGACCTCGAAGCCGTCAAACCCGGGCAGCATGACATCCAGCACGATCGCGTCGTGCGCGTTCTCGGTGGCCTGCCACACCGCCGTCGGCCCGTCATGGGCCACATCGACCGCGTACCCCTCCTCCTCCATCCCGCGCTTGAGGACGGCTGCCATCCTGACCTCGTCTTCGACCAGGAGCACCCGCATGACCCGACGGTAGGCCAGGGAGTATGTGAACTCTGTGTGCACCCAGGCGCACGGGGCGGCTCGATCTCGGCAGTAGAGTCGGCCGGGAGGCAAATCCGCAGCGACACGCGGGAGGGCACGGCGGTGACAGCGCAGGACTCGGGGGCCGAGCTGGCCACCCGGCGGGCGGTGCTCGCTGCCAAGCACCTGCATCCGCCGGCGCAACGACCGCCGACGACCGGCGCCGGCATCCACCACGCGGCGCTGATCTGCTCCGACGTCGAGCGGACCATCGAGTTTTATCAGGGCTTGCTGGGGTTTCCGCTGATCGAGCTGGTGGAGAACCGTGACTACCCCGGCTCCTCGCATTTCTTCTTCGATGTGGGCAACCGCACCCTGCTCGGCTTCTTCGACTTCCCCGGACTCGGTTTGAGCCCGGCGGTCGAGGCGATCGGCGGAGTGCAGCACATCGCGATTTCGGTGCCCCGCGATCGGTGGGAGCAGCTGCGCGAGCGGCTGGACGAGGCTGGTGTCGCCTACACCGGGCCGGAGCGCGGCATCCCGGAGTCGATGTACTTCCGCGACCCCGACGGCATCGGCATCGAGCTGCTCAGCGACCCACTGATGTACTTCGCCGGCCGGCAGCTCGACGAGTAGGCCGCTGGTGGAGATCGGTGTCGGCCTGCCGGTGTCAGGCGCATGGGCGACGCCACAAAACATGCGGCGGATCGCCACTCGCGCCGAGGAGTTGGGCTACGCCTCGCTGTGGACGTTTCAGCGGCTGCTGCATCCGGTCGACGGCGACTGGGGGCCGGTCTACCACGAGGTGCACGATCCGGTCACCGCGCTGGCCTTTGTGGCCGGCATCACGACCCGCATCCGGCTCGGCATCGCGGTGGTCAACCTGCCCTTCTACGCACCCATCGTGCTCGCCAAGGCACTGACCACTTTGGACATCGTCTCGGCCGGCCGTCTCGACGTGGGGCTGGGCCTGGGCTGGGCCCGCGAGGAGTTCCAAGCCACCGGTGTGCCGTACGAGCGGCGCGGATCGCGGGCCGAGGAGTTCGTGGACTGCCTGAAGAGCATCTGGACCGAGCCCGAAGTGGAGTTCGCCGGCGAGTTCTACGAGGTGCCGCGCTGCCGGGTCGAGCCAAAGCCGGTCCAGCAACCGCATCCACCACTCCTGCTCGGCGGCGGTGCCGACCGCGCGCTCCGCCGCGCCGGCCGCATCGCCGACGGTTGGATCAGCAGCAGCCGAGCCGATCTGGCCACCATCGGGGTGTCCATCGAGGTCGTCAGGGCGGCTGCGCGCGACGCCGGCCGGGATGCCGGCGCGCTCCGCTTCGTGGTTCGAGGGGTGGTCCAGGTCGGCCCCGCACAGGCCGAGGGGCGCCGGCCGCTGCACGGCAGCGTCGAGCAGATCCGGGCCGATCTGGCGGCTCTGCAGGACCAGGGTGTGACCGAGGTTTTCCTGGACGCCAACTATGACCCGCGCATCGTCGGACCCGACGCGGAGCCGATCGCGGCGCTCGACTGCGCCGAGCGACTTCTGCTTGACTTCGCCCCGAGCGAGAAGAAGTCAGTCAGCAGGAGGTAGCCATGACGGCAGAGTCCCCGACGACGACCCCGGACCCCCTGATCGCGAGCCACCGGCGCCGCGCGGTCGTCGCCAGCACGGTCGGCACCACGATCGAGTGGTACGACTTCTTCCTCTACGGCACGATGGCGGCGCTGATCTTCCCGCACGTGTTCTTTCCCGGCAGTTCCTCCTACTCCGGCGTACTGGCCGCCTTCGCCACCCAGTTCGTCGGCTTCGCCGCCCGGCCCATCGGGGCCGCCATCTTCGGACACTTCGGCGATCGCACCGGCCGCAAGACGACTCTCGTGACAACCCTGATGGTGATGGGGATCGCGACCTTCCTGATCGGCCTGCTCCCCGGGCGCACGTCGATCGGTGTGGCGGCTCCGGTGATCCTCGTGCTGCTGCGGATCGCGCAGGGGGTCGGCGTCGGCGGGGAATGGGGTGGCTCAGTGCTGCTGTCGATGGAGTGGGGCTCACAGCGCCGGCGCGGCCTGATGGCCAGCTTCCCGCAGATGGGGGTGCCGCTCGGGCTGCTGCTGTCCACGGGCATGGTCAAGCTGATGGAGAACCTCGCCGGCGACGGCTTCGACAGGTGGGGCTGGCGGGTGCCGTTCCTCGCCAGCATCGTCCTGGTAGGGATCGGGCTGTACGTGCGACTGCGGGTGCTGGAGAGTCCGGCGTTTGCCGAGGTCAAGGCCGATCAGGCGGTGGCGCGGCAACCGGTGTGGGAGGTCATCCGCACCCAGCCGCGCGAGATCCTCACGTCGGCGTTCGTGCGGTTGTCGGAGCAGGCGCCGTTCTACCTGTTCATCACCTTCGTGCTGACCTACGGGACGAAGAAGTTGCACCTGGCCCGGGGTGACCTGCTCAATTACACCTTGCTGGCCGCGGCCGTAGGCCTTATCAGCGTTCCGCTGTTCGGCTACCTGTCCGACCGGATCGGACGGCGGTTGACATACGGCATCGGGATCGTGGGCACGGCGATTTTCGCGTTCCCGTACTTCGGCCTACTCAATACCAAGTCGAGCGCGCTGGTCCTGGTCGCCATCGTGGTCTCGCTGATCGTGCACGACATCCAGTACGGTCCGCAGGCGGCGCTCATCGCGGAGAGTTTCGGCACCAACCTGCGCTACAGCGGCGCCGGCATCGGCTACCAGCTGGCATCGGTCATTGCCGGTGGCCCGGCTCCGCTGATCGCCGCGGCCATTCTCCAACACACCGGCTCGAGCACCTGGATCAGCGCCTACATCGTCGGCTGTTGTGTGCTCGCGTTCCTCGCCCTGCTGTTGATGCCGCGGCGCAGTGAGGCCGCGCCGGCGACGGACTATGACGCGGCCGTCGAGCGCGGCGCCGGGGCGACACTGGGGCGGTGACCGCGCTCGGGACGTGATTCCCACGGGTTGAGATGACGCAACGTGACCCGGCGTGCCGGTAAGTGATCTTTCGCGCTATCGTCGTTTCGTGGAGAAACCGGACACCGATCGACCGGCAGCGCGGGCCACCGCCTTGGGAAGCATCCTCGACGGGGGACACGTTCGTTCGGTCTTCCAGCCGATCGTGGATCTGCAGACCGGCAGGCTGTTCGGCTTCGAGGCGTTGGCCCGTGGGCCGCAGGGCTCGGCGCTGGAGCATCCCGCCCAGCTCTTTGCCGCCGCCCGGAAGGAGGGTCGGCTGCAGGAACTCGACGCCGTCTGCCAGCAGGCGGCACTGGCCGGCGCCGCCGCACATGAGCTCTCGTCCCCGCTGACGCTGTTCGTCAACGCCGAACCGGACACCCTTGGCATCGGCGCACTGCCGACGATGGGGCGCGGCATGCGCGGAGTCGTGGAACTCACCGAGCGGACCCTGACCACCCGGTTGGCTGAGCTGCTACCTGCCGTACAGCGCGCTCGCGCAGCCGGCTGGGGCATCGCGCTCGACGACGTCGGCGCCGACACGCGTTCGCTGGCGCTGATGCCGCTGCTGCGACCCGATGTCATCAAGCTCGACCTCCGGCTGGTCCAGGACCAGCCGACCCCGGAGATCGCCGCCATTGCCGGCGCCGTGGCGGCACAGGCGGAGCGCACCGGCGCCACCGTGGTGGCCGAGGGGGTCGAGACGCAGGAGCAAGCTGTCTATGCCCGGGCGCTCGGCGCGACAATGGGACAGGGACTGTTCTTCGGCGGGCCGACGCCCACGCCGAACATTGCGAATGTGACGGGCATCCCGCTGCCGATCTTCACTGCGGCGCTGCCGCACCCGTGGCGCACGCCGTTCGATCTGGCCAGCGGCCGCCGGCCGGTCCGCCACGGCACGCTACCGCTGCTCGCCGCGATCAGCCGTGAGCTGGAACGCCAGGCCGCTCAAGGCCACCGCACGTCGCTGCTGATCAGCAGCTTCCCCGAGGCAGACCAGTCGACCGCCAGGCTCGACACCGTGTACGAGGAACTCGCGGCGAACCTCGCATTCGTCGCAGCAGTCTCGGTCGGCCTGTCTCCGAAGTCCAGTCCGGGCCTGCGTATTCGCGACGACGATCCGCTGCTGGGCACCTGGAACGTCGTCGTGATCGGCGCGCACTTCGCCGCCATGCTTGCCGCCCGCGAGACCGGCCACGCCGAACTGCGCGCGGAACAGGAGTACGACTTCGTCTTCACCTACAACCGCGATGTGATCGTGGAGTGCGCGCAGGCGCTCATGCTGCGGATCGCGATGGACATCTCCTAGGCGTAGCTCGCCGGTCAGTTCGGCGGTGCGCCGGCCGAGCCGAGGGCGTCCCGGGCCGAGGTGAGCACGACGCTGGCCTGCTCCGCGTCGCCGTAGTCCGCGACGGCAGTGCACACCGCCCAGGCCAGCAGGCCGGGCACCTCGGCGGGTCGTACGGTGTTGCGGCCGAGCACGATCCCGCCCACCACGTGCTCCCGCACCACCGGGCGGGTCAGCGCCACGACCTCCTCGCCGGCGAAGACCCGGGCGGGGCGGGCCGGCCGGAACAGCCCGCCGGCCTGGCCGGGGTCGATCCGCAGACCGGGTATCCGGCTGAGCAGTTCGACCAGGCCGGTCATCCCGAGGCGCTCGAGGGCCACCGTGAGCACCGAGGCGACCTGCCCGGCGTCCAAGGGGTCGACGAACCCGGCGGGGATGCCGGCGGTCACCGGAGCGGCAACACGAAACTCGGTGCGAGCGGCGCCGGCGTGGACACCCGGCGGACGGCGGTGCCGGAGGTGAAGAACTCCAGGGTGTGCACCCCCCACATCCACTCGCTGGCCGACCAGTCCACGCCCGTGATGCCGGTGGCCTGTACCCGCTCCGCCTCGGCCTGCATCCGCGACAGCGACAGCTCGCGGGCGTCGTAGTAGCCCTGGGTCCACTGCGGCATCTCGCAGTTGACGCCGATCTGGCGCAACGTCTGCATGAATCCCTGCTGGGCCACGTGCCACACGCAGACGCCCATCACGAACTCGACCGGGACATGGCCGGTCTGCAGCAGCGTGAAGAAGTCCTGTACGCCTAGATGGCTGCTGAACGGGTAGCCGTCCGGGCGGCGATAGGACTCGGAGTTCTTTCGGGCGCGGACGGCGGTTCCCACCGCGATGAATTCGATGTGCTCGGCGCTGATCCCGTGCTGGCGGAACTGCAACTGGGTGCCGACAATCCCGTCGGCCTTGACCTGCGCGGCCTCGGCGAGCATCCGGTTCATCGCGTTCATCCGCGCCGTGTACATCGCCTGGGTGAGCACCTGCAGCTCGACCGACTGGCGCAGGTTCTGTTGTTGCCAGCCGATGTGGAACACCGAGCTGCCCATCACGAACTCCACCGGCTCGAAGTCCGCGGCCTCCAGCAGCGCGAACTCCGATACGGACAGGTCACTGGTCCACACCCGGCCGGACTGCGACAAGCGGGCCGAGGCGACCGCGTCGGGCTGGAAGGACGTCATGGGGTGCTCCTCGTTCGGGGTGGGCCGGAGTATCCGGCATGGTCCAGCGCTGCGGTTCGCCGCAGCCAGATCACGGGGTCGTGGACGTGATACACGCGCTCGCTGTCCTCGATGGCGTCGAGGAAATGCTGGTAGATCACGGCTTGCCGCAACGCCGCGACCGGCGCCAGCAGCCGAGCGGCCAGAGCGGGATCACTGCCTGGCACGGCCGCGCGCCACAGGCCGTGCCAGTGCGCCCGCACCGAAGCCCGGTCGCGATCGGAGAGCCGGCTGGTGAAGGCTGGGTCGTCGAGCAGCGGATGACCGACGCCGCAGTCACCCCAGTCGAGCAGGACCAGCCGGTCAGCATTGCCGCGGACGTTGCCCGGGTGAAAGTCGCCGTGTACGAACGAGTCGCCGAGGCCGCAGTCCGCGATCGCCGCCCAGCGCCGCGGCAGTGCACCGAGGAGGCCCTCGAGGGCGGTCATGGTGTCCGGGTCGAGGTCCGCGGCATTGCGGCGTACCACATCAGCCGCCAGTTCGGTGAGCGGCTGTGCTCGCCAGTCGGGCAATCCGAGCGACAGCAACTCCGCGGACCGGCCCAGCCACTGCGACTGGAGGTCGACGAGGAGGGCGACCATGGCCAGCAAGAACGGCAGCGGCGCGTCGTACTGGTCCGCGCCGGCCACCTCCGCCATCAGGATGCGGCCGTCCGCTGCGGCCAGCACTTCGGGCACCGACGCGCCGGCCAGCCGGCGCAGCACCGCGCCCTCGTGGGCGAAGAAGGGCGGGACCACCTTGAGCCACACCCAGCCGGCGCCGGTCGGCAGCCGCCATAGCGATGAGAGGTTCCAGGTCCGAACCTGCTCTGCCGGCCCGGTGCGCGGGCTGCCGCGATCGGCCAGCACGGCGTCGGCCCAGGCGAGATCGGCGTCCGGCCCGCCCGGTCGGGCCCAGGGGAGCCGGCGCGGCGCGTCGGTGGTGGGATCGTCGCCGTCCCAGGGCTGCAGCGGTCGATCGGGGGGCTCCCTGACCTGAGCCAGGTAGCTCACCGCGCCGCCCTGCTCCGGTGGCGGAGGCCGCTCGGTCAGCAGGCGGAGCACGGTCACCTCGACGCCGAAGGTCTCCCGCGCCGCCGCGACTACGTCACCCGCCTCGGGCCACCACGGTCGCGCGACGGCCAGCGGCGGGAGGGCACCGAGCAGGCGACCGCCGGTGGTGCACAGCACCAGCGTGACGGTCCGGCCGGGGGCATCCACCGCCCGACGGTAGCCGTAGGGCGTGCCGCCGGGCGTCGGCGATGATGTGCGGCATGTCCGACCACGGCCAGGGCCACGAAGAGGTTCACGATCACGATCATGATCACGATCACCCGGCCGGCGTGTGGGCGGCGTTGCGCAACCTGCTCGGTCCGCACTCCCACGACTCCAGCGACTCCGTCGACAGCGAGTTGGAAGCGAGTAGCGCCGGCATTCGGGCCGTGTGGATCTCCTTTGCCATCCTGGCCGGCACCGCGCTGCTGCAGGCCGCCGTGGTGCTGGCGTCCGGCTCGGTCGCGCTGCTCGGCGACACGCTGCACAACCTGGCCGACGCGCTGACCGCGGTGCCGCTGACGATCGCGTTCACGCTGGGCCGGCGGGCGGCCACCCGGCGGTACACCTACGGCTACGGCCGGGCCGAGGACCTGGCCGGCATCGTCGTCGTCGCGCTGATCGCGGCATCCTCGGCGGTGGCGGCGGTCGAGTCGATCCGCCGGCTCATCCATCCGCGCGACGTCCACCAACTTGCGCTGGTCGCCGGCGCGGCGATCGTGGGCTTTGTCGGCAACGAGCTGGTGGCGCAGTACCGCATCGCCGTCGGCCGGCGGATCGGCTCGGCGGCGCTGGTTGCCGATGGGCTGCATGCCCGTACCGACGGCTTGACCAGCCTGGCGGTGCTGCTCGGCGCCGGCGGGGTCGCGCTGGGCTGGGGCTGGGCCGACCCGGTGATCGGCCTGGTCATCACCGTCGCCATCCTCGCCGTGCTCCGCCAGGCAGCCCGTGAGGTGTTCCGCCGGCTGATGGACGCGGTGGATCCCGAGCTGGTGGACCGGGTCGAATCGGTGCTGCGGGCCACTGCCGGCGTACGCGATGTGGGTGAGGTGCGGGTGCGCTGGATCGGGCACGCGTTGCGGGCCGAGTGTGAGGTGGTGGTCGACCCGCAGCTCAGCGTCGTCGAGGGGCACCGCATCTCCGAGGAGGCGCAACACCGGCTGCTGCACGAGGTACGCCGGCTGACCGCGGCGCTGGTGCACGCCGATCCGGCCGAGGCCGAGGGCAGCGATCACCACGCCCTGTCCAGGCACCACCGGCCGGCCCGCTGATCACGACCTGCTGATCGCCTCCTCGCGGGTCACCGGCGGTCGATGTTGTCGATCCGCCACTGGCCGTCCTGCCGGAGCATGGTCCACCGCTCGTCGCTGGTGCCCTCCCGCACGTCGACGGTGGCCGTGGCGCCGGAGATGGCGATGTTCTTGACCGTGACCGGGGCCTGCCGCTTGTTGTGCATCTCGCGGCGGACCGATTCGGCACAGGAGGTCCCGCTGCCCCGTGCCACCAGGTCGGCGTACCGCGGCGTCAGTATCTGGTTGCAAATGCGATCGCCGTCGGCGTGGTCGAACGCCTGCTGGGTCTGGTCGACCCGCTTTGCGACGTCGCGTGATTCACCGGTGTAGTGCCGGGCATTGCTCGTGTCGAACACGCCGGCCGCAGCGAGGGTCACGACCAAGCCGATAACGACGGTCCAGACGCAGCCGAGCACGATGCCGGCGGTCGCCATCCCCTTGCCCTGCAGCCGGCCGCCGGAGCGGCGGATCCTGCTGCGGGCCACCAGCCCGAAAATGATGGGCAGGATGGATCCGCCGACCACGCCCAGGACGAGCGCGGCGATGGCGAATCCGCTGGTCGACGTTGCCGGCGCTGCGGGCGGCCACCCACCGGGCGTCGCTTCGACCTGCTGGGTCCAGCCGGTCCCGTGCCAGAACCGCCGGGCGCCGGTGCCGCCCGGGTCGGGGTACCAGCCGGGCGGCAGGGTCGGTGAGGATGCCGGCGGGCCGGCATCCGAAGGCTGATACTTGCGCGGCAGCGTACGGCTCCGATCAGGGCACACTGGCACCGTGCCCGAGTTGCCGGAGGTCGAGGCCCTGGCCGCCTTCTTACGCGAGAACGCGGTCGGCCGATTCGTCACGCGGGTCGACGTCGCGGCGGTCAACGTACTCAAGACCTACGACCCGCAGCCGACCGCGCTGGCCGGCCAGCAGGTCACGGCGGCGCAGCGGCACGGCAAGTTCCTCGACCTCGACTGTGACGGCCTGCACCTGGTCGTGCACCTGGCCCGGGCCGGCTGGCTGCAGTGGCGCACGGAGCTCTCGGCGGCGCCGCCGAAGCCGGGCAAGGGCCCGATCGCGCTGCGGGTGCACCTCGACGACCGTGCCGGCTTCGACCTGACCGAGGCCGGCACCAAGAAGGGGCTGGCCGTGTACGTCGTGCGCGACCCGGCGTCGGTGCCAGGTGTGGCGCGACTCGGCGTGGACCCCCTCGGCGCAGACTTCACCGTCGACGTCCTGGCCGGGGTTCTCGCCGGGGCCCGCCAGCAGCTCAAGGGGCTGCTCACCGATCAGGGCGCGATTGCCGGCGTGGGCAACGCCTACTCCGACGAGGTGCTGCACGTCGCCCGCCTGTCCCCGTTCAAGCTGGCCGCGAAGCTGGCCCCCGACGAGATCGAGCGGCTGCACGCTGCGCTGGTGGGCACGTTGCGCGACGCGGTGGCCCGCTCGGTCGGGCAGCGGGCGGCCACTCTCAAGGGGGAGAAGCGCAGCGGATTGCGGGTGCACGGCCGGACCGGCCTGCCCTGCCCCATCTGCGGCGACACCGTACGCGAGGTGTCCTTCGCCGACTCGTCGCTGCAGTACTGCCCGACCTGCCAGACGGGCGGGACGCCGCTGGCCGACCGGCGGCTGTCCCGGCTGATCCGCTAGCCCGCGTCCCTATATACGCCCAGCGACCGGTATATACTCGACCTATGGGGAAGCATCTGATCGACCTGGACGAGGACAAGCTCAGCGCAGCGCGCGCCGAACTGGGAACAACCACGATCAGGGACACGGTCAACGAGGCGTTGCGGCGTGCGACTGGCCAGCGTGAAGGGCAGGTAGCAGCGTCGCTGGACGTCCTCGGCAAGGCCGAGCTGGCCGACCGTGAGGACGCGTGGCGCTGACCCATCTGGTGGATACCAGCGTGCTGAAGCGGCTCGGTCGCCCCGAGGTGCGGGCGATCGTGGAGCCCCTGGCCGTGGCCGGGAGACTGGGACGGCCGCGCATCTGCGACCTTGAGGTCGGTTACTCGGCCCGCACGGCCAGCGAGTGGGATCAGCTCGCCGGCGCGTTGAGCGCGTTCGAATCAGTGGACACGACGGCCGACCATGTCCGACGGGCGCTGCAGGTGCAGCGCCTGTTGGCCGCGCGGAGCCAGCGCGGCCGGAAGATTCCCGACCTTCTGGTGGCCGCGGCCGCCGAGGCTCTCGATGTCGAGGTCCTGCACTACGACGGCGACTTCGATCTGATTGCCTCGGTCACCGGCCAGCGGTGTACGTGGGTGGTTCCCGCCGGCACCGTGGAGTAGCGCCCTCGCGCGGAGGCGGCTTGACGATCGAGCCAGAGATGGGCTTTCCTTCTCGCCTTGAGGCGATGGATCCCGCCTGGGGCGCCCGCCCCGAACCGCCGCGCGGCTGATGGTTCCTGGCAGTAGCCGGGAGCTCGATGCTGGAGGTGCGGATGGGAACAAGTTTGTACGTCGCGATGGCGCTGGCCGCGGTCGCGCTGGCCGCAAGCATGATCTCGGTCGAGGTGGGCCTCTCGGTCTCGGTCATCGAGATCGTCGCCGGCGTGGTCGTGGGCAACACATTGCACCTGTCGACCCCGCAGTGGCTGGTGTTCCTGGCAACATTCGGCAGCGTCGTACTGACGTTTCTGGCCGGTGCCGAGGTCGACCCGGGCGAACTCCGGCAGACCTGGCGGGCCAGCCTGCTGATCGGCGGCGTCTCGTTCCTGCTGCCGTTCATTGCGGCGACGCTGACCTGCCGGTACGCCTTCGGATGGGACTGGCGGGCCGCCGAGATCGGTGGCATCGCCTTGTCGACGACCTCGCTCGCGGTCGTCTACGCCGTGCTGGTCGAGACCGGGCTCAACGCCAGCACCATCGGCAAGCTGATCATGAGCTCGACCTTCATCACCGACATGGGCACCGTTCTGGCGCTGTCCGTCCTGTTCATCAGCCCGAGCTGGTGGCTGGTGCCCTTCGTCGCCGTATCCGCCCTGTTCATCGTGGTGATGCCGCGGCTGGACGGCTGGTTCTTCGCCCGCTACGGCGACCGGGTGACCGAGCCGGAGATCAAGGGCGCGTTCGCAGCCCTGCTGCTGCTGATGTGGCTCGGCGAGCGCGCGCATAGCCAGGCCGTCCTGCCGGCGTTCATCCTGGGGCTGGCCGTGTCGCGGACGTTCCTGCGGCACCGCGCCACCCAGAAGCGCTTCCGCGTCGTGGCGTTCGCGCTGCTGACACCCTTCTTCTTCCTGCGCTCGGGAATGAACGTTTCGCTGCCGCTTGTGCTGGCCAATCTCGGCCTGCTCGCCATGTTGCTGGCCGTCAAACTGGTGTTCAAGGCCGTCGGGGTCTATCCGCTGGCCCGGCGGTACGCCAAGCCGCGCGCCGGCTTCACCACCTTGCTGATGAGCACCGGACTGACCTTCGGGACCATCTCGGCCACCTACGGTTTCACCGCGGGGATCATCACCCGGGCGCAGTTCTCGGTGCTGGTCACCGTTGTTGTCCTGAGCGCGGTGCTGCCCACCGCGATCGCCCAGCGGTTCTTCTCGCCACCCGTGCCGGCGGAGCCTGATGCCGCCCCGGTCAGCGGGTCATGACACCAGCGAGTGCTGCCGGAGCGGTTGCCACCAATCGCTGTTGTCCTGATACCAGCGGACCGTGTTGGCCAGCCCTTCGGGGAAGGCGATCTGCGGTTGGAATCCCAACTCACTCACGATCTTGGTGATGTCGACGGAGTACCTGCGGTCGTGCCCACGGCGGTCGGGCACGTTCTCGACGTTGTTCCAGTCGGCGCCGCAGGCGGCCAGCAGCCAGGACGTCAGCTCGCGGTTGGTCAGCTCGGTGCCGCCGCCGATGTTGTAGACCTCGCCGGCGCGGCCGCCGTCGATGACGAGCTGGATGCCGGCGCAATGGTCGTCGACGTGCAGCCAGTCGCGGACGTTGCCGCCGTCGCCGTAGAGCGGCACGTTGCGGCCCTCGAGCAGGTTCGTCACGAAGAGGGGAATGATCTTCTCGGGGAACTGGTAGGGGCCGTAATTGTTGGAGCATCGGGAGATCACCACGTCGAGACCGTGGGTGCGCGCGTAGGCGAGAGCGATCAGGTCGGCGCTCGCCTTCGACGCCGAGTACGGCGAGTTCGGAGCCAGTGGTTGCTCCTCGTCCCACGAGCCGTCCGCGATCGACCCGTACACCTCGTCGGTCGAGACGTGGAGCACCCGGCCGACGCGGTGCCGCAGGGCCGCGTCCATGATGGTCTGGGTGCCGACAACGTTGGTGGTGACGAAGTCCGCCGCCGACGTGATCGAACGGTCCACATGCGACTCTGCAGCGAAGTGCACGATCAGATCGTGGCCGGGAATCAACTCGTCGACCAGGCGAGCGTCGCAGACGTCGCCCACGACCACAGTCATCCGGGGATCGGCGGCCGCCGCCGACAAGTTGGCGAGGTTGCCGGCGTAGGTGAGTTTGTCGAGGACCGTCACCCGGGCGTCACGCAGTGATGGATAGCGACCGCTCAACAGTGACCGGACGTAGTGGGACCCGATGAAGCCGGCCCCACCGGTGACCAGAACGTTCACCGACGGATTGTATCCCTCCGCCTACGCTCAGTAGAGCTTCAGTGGCATAGTCGGTAGCCGTGCGCGGAATACTGCTCGCCGGCGGCACCGGCTCGCGCCTCTGGCCGATCACCAGGGCGGTCTCTAAGCAGCTGATGCCAGTCTTCGACAAGCCGATGGTCTACTACCCGCTGGCTACGTTGATCATGGCCGGGATCCGGGACGTGCTGGTGGTGACGACGCCGGAGGATCAAGCCCAGTTCCAGCGACTCCTGGGCAGTGGGGTGGACCTGGGGATCCGTCTGGAATATGCCGTTCAACCTCGCCCGGAGGGGATCGCCCAGGCGTTGGTGATCGGTGCGCAGTTCATCGGTAGCGAGTCTGTCGCGTTGATCTTGGGCGACAACATCTTCCACGGCGTGGGCCTGGGGCGGCAGCTACAAGTGCACTCCGAGATCGAGGGCGCTCGAGTGTTCGCCTATCCGGTGTCCGATCCGACCAGCTACGGCGTTGTGGAGTTCGATGCGGACGGTCGGGTGCTCTCGATCGAGGAGAAGCCGGCTCGGCCGAAGTCGCGGTACGCGGTGCCCGGCCTGTACTTCTTCGATAAGCGGGCCGTCGACATTGCCCGCTCGCTAAAGCCCAGCGGACGCGGCGAGCTGGAAATCACCGACGTACACCAGGAGTACCTGCGGGGCGGTGAGTTGCGGGTGACCCTGCTGGATCGAGGCACGGCGTGGCTGGACACCGGGACGTTCGAGTCCCTCGTCCAGGCCGCGGAGTACGTCCGGGTGATCGAGGCCCGGCAAGGCCTCAAGCTCGGCTGCGTCGAGGAGGTCGCCTGGCGACAGGGCTTCATCGACGACGACCAGTTGCGCGCGCTGGCCCAACCCCTCGTCCACAGCGGGTACGGCACCTACCTGCTTCGGCTCCTCGCCGATGCCGAGCGGGACCCTGCCACCCGCCGTGGGTGGGGCTGACCGCGCCGGCAACCCGCGCCGGCATGGGCCGCGCCTTACGGCGGGCGTACGCCCCGATTCGCTACCCTGAGGCCTCCAATACACGGCTGCCCGGGCAGGAGCAGGGGTGACTTCGACCAGAGCGGGCACCGCACGGCCGCCGGGCCGATCGGCGGGGTCAGGCGGAGGTCGCAAGCCGACCAGCCGGGGCGCCAAGGCCCGCAACATCATCTTGATCATCGTGGTGGTGCTGCTCGCGATTGTCGCCGGCATCGCATTCACCGCGTACGGCAAGGTCCAGCAGTTCGACGCCAACGTGGGGCGCACCGATCCTTTCGCCGGCCTGACCAACCGGCCCGGTCAGGGTGTCAGCGGGGCGCAGAACTTCCTGCTGATCGGCTCGGACACTCGCGACAACTCGCTGCCCAGCCAGGCCAAGGCCGAGGACATCGCCCGCACTGGTGGCCAGCGTTCCGACACCTTGATTCTCATGCACGTCAACGCGGCGCACGATCACGCCTACTTGGTCTCCATCCCTCGCGATCTGTACGTCACCGTCCCCGCCGGCGGCCCGTGGCAGGGGGGCAAGACCAAGGTCAACGCGGCATTCGCATATGGCGGCGCGAGGCTCGCGGTGCAGACCATCGAGGGTTTCAGCGGGGTCAAGATCGACCACGTGATCATGATCAACTTTGCTGGGTTCAAGAAGATGACCGACGCGCTCGGCGGCGTCAACGTGGTGGTGAAGCAGACCGTGACCGACCCGGAGACGCACGCGACCTTCCGGGCCGGGGTGAATCATCTCAACGGCACGATGGCGCTGTACTACGTCCGCCAGCGCCACGGGCTGCCCGGCGGCGACTTCGACCGGGTCAAGCGCCAGCAGCAGTTCATCCGGGCCTTGCTGGCAACCGCCACGGCGCGCGGCACGTTGACCGACCCCGTCAAGCTCAGCAACTTCCTGGACGCCACGGCCGCCGCCCTGGTCGTGGATAAGAACCTGTCGGTGGGCAAGACGGCGGTGCAGTTCCGTGGTCTGAGAGCCAAAGACTTGACGTTCATCACCATGCCGCATCTCGATCAGGAGGACCGCATCCCCGGCGTCGGCCTCGTGGTTCGCAGCGACAAGCCCAAGGCGCTGGCGTTGTTCGAGGCCATGAACAAGGACAACGTCAACGACTGGCTCAAGAGCAACCCGGCGAACACGGTCAGTTCCGGCTACTGAGCCATGTCCGTCCCCACAGGCCCTGCCGCGCGTCATCGCGCGGTAACCGCCGGCTTCACCGACCGAGTACGCGGCGCGTCCGACTGGGACGCGCCGGCCCCGGTGCCCGGATGGCGCGGCCGCGACGTGGTCGGTCACCTGGTCAAGTGGTTCCCGGACTTCGTGACGAGCGCGACCGGCCTGGTGCTCGACCGCGGCCCGTCGCCGGAGGAGGACCCGGTCGCCGCCTGGCAGGTGCACGCCGACGCGGTGCAGCGGCTGCTGGAAGGGCCGGAGGCGGCCACCCCGTTCCGGCACCCGATGGTGGGGGAGATGCCGCTGCCGGACGCCGTCGACCGGTTCTACACCTCGGACGTGTTTCTGCACACCTGGGACCTGGCCCGCGCGACCGGCCAGGACGAGCGACTCGACCCGCAGACCTGCGCCGACCTGCTCGCCGAGATGACGCCGCTCGAGGAGCTGCTGCGGTCCTCGGGGCAGTACGGGCCCCCGGTGCCGGTGCCGCCCGGCGCCGACGTGCAGACCCGCCTGCTCGGCTTCATCGGTCGCGACCCGCTGCGCAGCCGGGAATGAGTCGCCGGTCAGCCGCCGGCACTCCAGCCCCGGCCGATCACATGCAGCCGCTGACCCGGTGCGGTCGCCGGCACCCAGCCACCGGGCCGGCCGTCGATGATGGCGCCACCGCGGGAGTAGTCCAGCTCGCGGAACGGCGCGTGCTTGGCCAGCAGGATCGTGCCGTCGGCCACCGGGTCGCCCTGCGCCGGCTCCGCCCCCGTCGCCGCCAGCTCGTCGTCGGTGAACCAGGGGTCGTGCAGCCGGACCCGGGCGCCGGCCGCCCGTAGTCGCTCCAGTACCGGCCAGGCCGGCGAGAGGGTGGCTTCCTTGACGTCGCCGCGGAACGACAGGCCCAGCACGGCGACCGTACGGCCGGCCAGGCCACCCAACTCCGCGTCGAGCAGATCGACCATCACGGCCGGCATCTCGTCGTTGATCTCGCGGGACAGGGCGGGGATCCGCAGCTCGGGGGCGCGGCTCATCAGCAGCCTGGGGTAGACCGGGATGCAGTGCCCGCCCACGCCGGCGCCGGGTGAGTGGATGTGCGAGAACGGCTGCGTGTTAGCCAGCTCGAATGCCTGCAGCGCGTCCACGCCGAGGCGCTCGCCGGCCCGCGCCATCTCGTTGGCCAGCGCGATGTTCACGTCGCGGTAGGTGGTCTCGGCCAGCTTGACGAACTCCGCGGTCTCGCTGTTGGCGACCTCGATCACGTCGGCATCGAGCACCGATCGGTAGAAGGCGGCCGCCGCGGCCGTCGAGGCCGCGTCGATGCCGCCGACGATCTTGGGGTAGCTCTTGAGGTCGGCGAAGATGCGGCCCATGAACACGCGCTCGGGGGAGAAGGCCAGCGAGAAGTCGGCGCCGGCGCGCAGGCCGGAGCTCTCGGCCAGCATCGGCCCGAAGCGCTGCCGGGTGTCCCCGACCGGCAGCGTGGTCTCGTACACCACCAGGGCACCGCGGCGCAGGCCGGCGCCGACCGAGCGGCTGGCGGCGTCCATCGTCGCGTAGTCGGTCGTACCGTCCCGGTTGAGCTTCACCGGCGGGATCATCACGATGACGTCGGACCCGGCGGCCGCTGCCGGGGTGTCGGTGGTGGCCCGCAGGCGGCCGGCGGCGACCATGTCGGCCACCAGCCCCTCGAGGCCCTCCTCGCCGCGGACCGGGCACTCGCCGCGGTTGACCGCGTCGACCTGTTCGACCAGCACGTCGCAGCCGGTCACGTCGTGCCCGTGCGAGGCGTACTGGCAAGCCAGCGGCAGCCCCATCTTGCCCAGCCCGACAACCGAGACCTTCACGCTCACCAGTCTTCCTTCTCGATCAGCTCGGCGATGCGGGTGCCCGCCGCGCCGTCACCGTAGAGCTGCGCCGGCACACCGGCCGGCCGCGGCGCTCGAAGCGCCGCCTCGATCAACGCAGCGTCGGCGCCGGCCAGTGTGTTCCACCCGGCCTGCACCGTCTCGACCCACTCGGTCTCCTCGCGCAGGGTGACGCACGGGACGCCGGCCCACAGCGCCTCCTTCTGCACCCCGCCGGAGTCGGTGGCGACCCGCTCGCAGGACAGCTCCAGCGCGGTCATCTCGACGTACCCGACCGGCGGCAGGATCCGCACCGCGGCGGGGACGCCGGCGAGATCCAGCCGGGCCAGCGTACGGGGATGCAACGGCAGCAGCACGGGCAGCAGCGAGCCTCCGAGCCCGCGCAGGATGGCCTCCAGGCGGACGGGGTTGTCGGTGTTCTCGGCCCGGTGGACCGTGGCCAGGACGAAGCCGCCGAGTGGCACTCCGTACGACGCGCAGACGGCCGCCGGGTCGACCGCGGCGGCCACCATCGCCTGCGCGTCGCGCATCACGTCGCCGACCAGCACCGCCCGGTCGGCCAGCCCCTCGCGGGCCAAGTTGTCCATCGCCGCCGCCGAGGGGGCCAGCAACAGCGAGGACAGGTGGTCGGCAACGATGCGGTTCTGCTCCTCGGGCATCGCCGGGTTGTACGACCGCAGGCCGGCCTCCACGTGCGCGACCGGGACCAGCAGCTTGCTGGCCGCCAGCGCCGCCGCCAGGGTCGAGTTGGTGTCTCCGTAGACCACCACCGCATCGGGCCGGGTCTCCTGCAGCACGCCCTCCAGGGCGGCCAGCATCCGGCCGGTCTGCACCCCGTGGCTGGCCGACCCGATGCCGAGGTTGACGTAGGGCTCGGCGATCGACAGCTCGCGGAAGAACAGATCGCTCATCCGCTCGTCGTAGTGCTGGCCGGTGTGTACGCCGAGCACCTCGACGCCGCGGCCGGTCAGGGCCCGCTCCACCACGGCCGACTTGATGAACTGCGGGCGTGCACCCACCACCGAGACGACGCGCACCGGCTATTCCCCCGCCGCGGTGCGGTCGATCGCAGTCACGAACTGCCCGAGGACGTCGTGCGGCAGGTCCGGCCGCTCACCGCGCTGCCGTACAACGGGGTCGAAGCCGGCGAGGTCGCCCTCGCCGGCCAGCCGGTGCAACCGGCCGGCGGCGATGAGGTTGCGGTCCACCCCGCCCATCGTTCCGCCGAACAGCGTCCAGACCGGGGTGCCCAGCGCGACCGCCTCACGGTTCATCGTTCCGCCGCCGGAGACCATCGCGTCGGACCACCAGATCAGGTTCGGCCCGTCGACCACCTCGTCGAGCACCCGGATGCCCCTGCCTGCGATCGCTGCTGTCAGCGGCTCCACCTGAGCGGGATGCCGGGGCAGCACCAGGGTCACCACGTCGTCGCGGGCTCGCAGCGCGTCGATCAGCTTGTCGTACAAGGGATTCTCGCCACGGTGGTAAAGGGCACCCTCGGGCGGCGGGCGCAGAGTTACGACCGGCCCGGTGTGGTCGGCGACGCCCAGCTGCGCGCGGGCGGCCGGCGACGGGGCGAAGTCGCGCAGGTAGACCTCCTCCTTCAGCCCGTTGTATCGCCACGCCTTGTCCGCCCCGCCGCGCCGGTCGATGTCGGCCTGCTCGAAGGCCGCCGGCAGCAGCAGCCGGCTGGCCAGCCGGAAGGAGAGGTGGTTGGCCGGCTGGTACTCGTAGTCGACGCTGACCAGAGAGCGCACCCGCATGGTCCGGGCGGCAACAACCTGGTCGATCGAGCCATGGCTGACCGCGACGTCGGGCCGGAACCGCCGGCCCACCGTGCGCATCGCGCGGACCCGGTCCTGCAGCGAGACCACCTTGTCCGGCAACGACTTCGCCGCACCGCGGCCGACCACCTCGAAGTGGTCGAAGCGATGCTCGGCCAGCTCCACCGTGTGCGCGAACCGGCGGGCGGTGACCAGCACGTCGTCGCCGCGCTCCTGCAGCCGGCGCACGATCGGCGCGAACAACATGGCGTGCGGTGAGTTGGTGAGGTCGACCCAGACGCGCAAGGGGTGGCTCGTCTCCGCTATCCGGCCACGCCGGCCGGCGACAGCTCCACGGTCTGGCTGGTCTCGGCCGCCCGCAACAACGCCGAGGTGACATCCAGAGTGGCCAGGCCGTTCTCGGCGGTCACGTAGCGGTAACCCTCGCCCCGGATGGCGGAGGTGAAGGCCTGGATCTCGGCCCGCAGCGGCTCGACCCGGTCGACCTGGTAGCGGGTCATGTTGCCCTCGGACACCCCGGTCAACTGGGCCAGGGAATCCCAGCCGCCGGCCGACACCGCGTTCTCGTAGAAGGTCAGTTCCTGGGTGAGGTAGTTCGCGACGAACGTGCCGCGCTCGCAGACCACGGACAGCTCGCGAGTCTTGAACGGGGTCAGCCAGTTGATGTCGAGCAGGCCGATCTGGCCGTCCTCGAAGCGCAGGGTGCCGCAGAAGAGATCCTCGTGCGTGCGGTGGATCCGCTTGGCCGTCTCGGCGTAGACCCGTTCCACCGACGACAGCGTCAGCATCATCATGATGTCGACGTCGTGGGTGGCCAGGTCGGTAATGACGCCCACGTCGCGGATCCGGGCCGGGAACGGACCGGTCCGCCGGGCCGTGAGCAGATGCACCTGGCCGCCCTCACCACGGGTGAGCCGGTCGCGCAACTGCAGGATCGCCGGGTTGTACCGCTCCACGTGGCCGACGCCCAGGTGCACGCCGTTGCTGTCGGCCAGCTTCGACATCTGCTCGGCCTCGTGCCGGGTGGCCGCGATCGGCTTCTCCACCAGGGTGTGCACGCCCCTGCTCAGTGCCAACTCGGCCATCTCGGCGTGCAGCACCGTGGGCGTGGCGACGACCACGAAGCTGGGCTGGGTCTCATCGAGCATCCGCGCCGCGTCGGTGTAGCGGCGCACGGTGCGGCCACGCAGGGCCGTGGTCAGGCTGGCCTCCGAGGCGTCCGCCACGCCGACCAGGTCGACGTCGCCCAACTCGGTCAGCACCCGGATGTGGTTGCGGCCCATGGCACCCGCACCGATCACCGCCGCGCGGAGCGGCGGCGGGTCCGATGAACTCACGGTCTGCCTTCCCGTCAGGGCGGAGTCCCTGGCCATGCGGTCACCGATCCAGTGTCTATCACGCTGGCCCGGACGTCCTCGAAGCGTGCTGTGGGCGCGCCGGGCCGGCGGCTCGACCCCGCTAGGCTATCGGGCGGTCACCGCCGGAGACGAGCACGCAGGAGCTGGCTGGAGTGAGCACACGCAGCGACTCGCTGGCCCGGCCACCCGGCCGGCGCTGCGCGACCGGGTTCTTCCTGCTCATGGCGGCCACCCCAGTCATCCCATATATCAAGGTGTCCAGCGTCGGGTTGGCACTCAACGACTTCCCGCCGATCCTGGCCGTAGCCCTCGGCGGGTTCGCGGTGCTGGCCCAGTTGTTCGCCGGCCGGTCGGTGCGGGTGCCGGCGGTGGCGCTGATCACCGGCGAGATCATCCTGGTGGCAGCGGCCTCGACGCTGGTCCACGGGCTGGACAGCCTGGACGTGCTCGCCGGGCCGATCCGGTGGACCGAGATCACCCTGCTGGTGGCACTGGCCTTCATCCTCGGCGCCGACAAGGGTCTCCGCTCGCTCTTCCTGCGTACGGTCACCATCCTGGGGGCGGCCGACGCGGTGTTCGGCATCGGCGCGTTCGTGGTCGGCTACGCGGGGCCGTACTACATCGGCATTGAGCCGTTCCGTAGCTACCAGACCCTGCACTCGACCTTCCCCGGCCGGATCTCCGGCACCCTCGGCCTGCCCGCGACCGGTGCCGGCGCGTTATTTGCGCTGCTGCTGCCGATCGCCCTGGGCTACGCGATCGGTGCGCGGGACCGGCAGATGCGGATCCGCTGGGCTTTTGCGGCGATGTCGCTGGCGGTGGGACTGCTGTTCACCTTCGACCGGGTCTCGATCGCCCTGGGCATCGGCCTGGTGGTCGTCCTGCTCGGCCTGCGGCTGCGCCCGCAGATCGCGCTGTCTGCCGCTGCGCTGTCGCTGCTGCTGATCGTCGCATCGCCGCTGCGCAACCGTTTCACCGACAGCAACGACCGGCTGGCGCTGTGGAGTGCCGCGCTGAAGATGATCCGGGCCAACCCCCTGCTCGGCGTCGGGCCGGCCCAGTACCTGCACCGGTTACCGGAATACCAGAAGACATCGTTCGGTCTGGCCACGGCGACCGCGCACAACTCGGTGCTGGAGGCCGGCGCCACCCTGGGCGTGGCTGCGGCCGTGCTGCTGGTGGTCGCCGTCGCCGTCTCGCTCGGGTGGCTGCCGGCCGCCCTGCGCGAGCGGGTCCGCAGCCCCGAGCTGCTCGGTGCCTGGCTCGGCCTGCTCGGCTTCACGCTGGGCTCGCTCACGATCAACTACTTCTTCACCCCGCAACTAGGGCTGCTTTTCTGGACGTTGGCGTTGGCCCTGTCCCGCTCGGCGCCGGCGAGCCCGGCCGGCGACGATCCCACGGGGATCCCGCCTGCGGTGCCGGCGCCGCGGGTGCCTACCGCGGTCCGCCGCGCGGTGGCCGCCGGACGGACACCGCCGTGAGCTTGTGCAGCCGGGCGGCCGGCAGCCGCTATCTTGACGGGGAAAGCCGCCCCGGCCCCTCCACGGATTCGAGCCAGCTCCGGTGAACTTCAGTCGCATCCTCGTGCAGCTCCGCAACTCCTGGCGGCTGCTGACCGCTTGCGCCCTGCTCGGCCTGCTCGCCGGCGGGGCCATCACCCTGCTGCACAGCAAGGCGTACGAGGCCAGCGCCGAGGTGCTGGTCAGCCCCAACGCCCCGCTGTCGAGCGGGACTCCGAATATCGGCGACGCCTACTCGGCGGGCCTGTTCACCGTGCAGCGAGCGCAGTCCTATGTGGAGGTCGCCACGACGCCCGACGTCCTCGGGCCGGTCGCCGACAAGATCCACGCCAAGGAAGACAAGGTCGAGGCCGCCACTGTCGCGGCGTGGGTGCCGGGCACGTCGCTGGTCAAGATCACCGTCACCTGGGCCAACGCCAAGGACGCCGCTGTGATCGCCAACGGCGCCGCCAACCAGCTGGCCGGAACTGTCGACACGATCGAGCGAGCTCGGCCCGGCGTGCCCGCCGTGGTCAAGGTCACCACGGTTCGCCCGGCCAAGGCGCCGCTGGCGCCGGTGCGCTCCAATCTGCTCAGCAATCTGCTGGTCGGGCTGACCGTCGGGCTGCTGATCGGCATCCCTCTGGTGCTCGCCAAGGTGCTGCTCGACCGCAGCGTGACCGATGGCAAGGCGCTCACCCAGGCGATCGGTGAGCCGCCGTTGGGGCTGATCGGCGATCACGGCTTCGGGGTCAACCTGCTCCTGCGCGAGCAGCCGGACTCCCGGCCGGCCGAGGCCATCCGCAAGCTCCGGACCGCGATCCAGTTCGCCCAGCCGGATGCGCCGGCCCGCTCACTCGTGGTCGCCAGCCCGCAGCCTGGCGGCGGCTCGTCCACCGTGGCGGCCAATCTGGCGGTGGCGGTGGCCGAGGCCGGCCGGCGGGTAGTGCTGGTCGACGGCAACATGCGCTTTCCGGCGGCCGGCCGGATGTTCGGCCTCAAGGCCGGCGCCGGCGTGACCGAGCTGCTCTCCGGGGACGCTGACCTGGCCGGCGCCTTGCACGGCACCGATCTGCCCGGGCTGTCCATCCTGCTGGCGGGCCAGGCTCGGAAGCGGCCCGGCAGCGCGCTCGCCGGCCCACCCATGGTCGCGTTGCTGGAGCGGCTAGAGGCGCAGGCCGATCTGGTGATCATCGACGCGCCGGCAGTGCTGCCCTTCGCCGAGGCGGCCGAGCTGGCCGCGATCGCCGACGGAGCACTGCTGGTCATCCGCTACGGCCGGACCCTGATCGACGAGGTCAGGCAGGCCCAGGCCGCGCTCTCCCAGGTGCACGCCAATGTCGTCGGGGTGGTCATCAACGGCGTGCCCGGGCGCAACCCGGACGCCGTCATCGGCGCCGGCACACCTGCCCTCCCGGTCGACACTCAGGCCGTGCACGTGCTGGTGGACCGGCCCGCCCCCTGAGCGGGAAGCAACGCAGGACCGTCAGCGCAGGGGCAGCCCGCACCGGGGGCAGTCGGTCGCACCGGCCCAGGCCTCGTCGCTGACGACGTGCCCGCAGCGGCCGGCCCACGACAGCGGCCGGGCCGGGTTGCCCGCCACCACCCGGTGATCCTCGACATCTTTGAGCACGACCGCGCCGGCGCCGACGATCGCCCACCGGCCGACGGTGACCCCGGGCAGTACGACCGCGCGGGCACCGATGCTGGCGCCGTGCCGCACCGTGATGCCCTCGACGATCCAGTCGTCGTCGCTCTTGAGGCCGCCGTCGGGGGTCGCGGCCCGCGGGAACCGGTCGTTGGTGAGCACCGCGAGCGGGCCGATAAACACCTCGTCCTCCAAGACGCTGCCGTGGAAGACGTTGGCGTAGTTCTGCAGCTTGCAGCGGGCGCCCACGGTCACGTCGAGATCGACGAAGGCGCCCTTGCCCAGCACGCAGTCCGCTCCCACCCGGGCGCCGGCGCGCACCTGGGCCTGGTGCCAAACCTGGGTGCCGGCGCCGAGCACCGCGCCGTCTTCGACCGTTGCGGTCGGGTGGATGTAGGCCGGACGTACCGGATCGCCCATCAGCCGGCCCCGCGCCGCGACAACACAGCCGAGGGCGTCTTGAGCAGGATCCACAGGTCCAGCGCGAGGGACCGGGACCGGATGTAGCGCAGGTCCATCCGGCACATCTCGTCAAAGGTCACCTGGCCGCGAGCGAGAATCTGCCAGTAGCCGGTCAACCCCGGTGGCACCGCCAATCGCCCCCGCTGCCACGGCTTGTAGCACTCGACCTCGTACGGCAGCGGGGGGCGGGGGCCGACCAGGCTCATGTCCCCGCACACGACGTTCCACAGCTGAGGGAGCTCGTCGAGACTGCTCTTGCGCAGCCAGCGGCCGACCCGGGTGATGCGCGGATCGTCCCGCAGCCGCTCGGCCACCACGGACTCAGAGTTCTCGATCAAATACCGCAGGTAATCGCGGTGAATCGCGTCGTCCATGTCGGCCCGCATCGTGCGCAGCTTGTAACAGGCAAAGTGCCGGCCGTCCTGCCCGACCCGTTCGGCCGCGTACACGGCCGGGCCGCGGCTCTCGATCTTGATCAGGGCGGCGAGAACGGCCAGGAGCGGGGTGGCGAGGACCAGCGCCGCCGCGGCGATCACCAGGTCCAGGAGCCGCTTGACCAGCACGTACGCGCGTGATCCACCGATGCGGACCGGCCCTTCCGGCGACCCGGCCGGGAGCAGGTGAGACTGATCGCGTGGGGCCCGGTTGCGCAACGACACGCATTCCCTTCCTTGCTCCGGGTGCGTGGCCGGCGCCAGATTACACGGCGGAGCCTCTCCCCGGCCGCAGCGACGACTCACCTGCGCGGCTTCGGGGGGGTGGGCCGCTGAGACCTCCTCGGCTACCCTGTGTGTCCCCAGTGCCCCGAATAGGCCTGATACCCCCGCACCCGGCGACGAGGAGATGGAGTGAGCGTGCGCTCGCCACTGCCTTCGTCCCGGCGCCCCCAGCCGGCGGCAGGCCGATGACCACCCTCAGCCCCGCTCCGCCGGCCTCCGGCCGGCACCGACAGCAGATCTCCGGCCGGCGCCGGCGTTGGCGCGGCGTGGCCGTCGTGGTGGTCGCCGTCCTGACGGCGGCCACCGGCGTGCTCGCCGGCACGGTGTGGGCGGCGGCCCGCAAGTACGACAGCAACGTCCGCCGGATCGACGCGTTCAGTGTGCCGGCCGGCGGATCGGTCAAAGAGGCCAGGGCCCGAACACGGGTGGACGGCCCGATGAACTTCCTTGTCGTCGGATCGGACAGCCGGGCGAAGGATCCCAAGGACCCCGCGCAGTTCAACGCCGACGGCGGCCAGCGCACCGACACGATCATGCTGATGCACCTGCAGTCGGACCAGAAGCACGGCTACGTCGTGTCGATCCCGCGCGACACCTTCGTGCACATTCCGGTCGGGGGCACTTGGCAGGGCGGTTCGGCCAAGATCAACGCCGCCTACCAGTACGGCGGCATCCAGCTACTGGTACGGACCGTGGAGGAATACACCGGCGACCACATCGACCATGTGCTCGTCGTGGACTTCAAGGGCCTCGAACGCGTCGTCGACGCGGTCGGTGGGGTGGACGTGGTGGTGGACCAGACGGTCCGCGACACCCAAACGCACCAGACATTCAAGCGCGGCGTGAATCACCTCAACGGCCAGCGGGCGCTGTTCTACGTACGCCAGCGGCACGGGCTGCCCGGCTCCGACTACGACCGGATCAAACGCCAGCACCAGTTCCTCTCCGCGCTGCTGCGCAAGGCCATCTCGACCGGAACGCTGACCAACCCGATCAAGCTCAACCGCTTCCTTGACGCGGTCACCAAGGCGGTCAGTGTCGACCGGCAGCTGCGGCTGATCGACCTGGTGCTGCAGTTGCGCGGACTGCGCCCCGCGGACCTCACGTTCATGACCACCCCGATCGCCCGCAGCGCCCGCGACCCGGTTTACGGTGACGTCGAGATCACCGACCACGCGTTGGCGTCGCAGCTGTTCGCCGCGCTGAAGAACGACACGATGGTGGCGTGGGCGCGAGCGAACCCGCGCTGGGTGAGCGACCCGTCCCACGGATTCTGACCGGGGCCGTCAGCCAGCGGAGCGGACGCCGGTGGGCTTGGGCCGGGCTGGTCTTGCCGTCCGCCCGGCGTACTCGCCGAAGAACTGACCCGCCGCGTACTGATTGGACAGTCCCCAGGTGGGATAGGCGTGCATCGTCTGCGCGATCCGGCCGATCAACATCCCGGTCTGTCGCGCCAGCGCGCCTTCGGTGATCAGTTCTCCGGCCACCGGTCCCACCACGGTCATCCCGACCAGGCGCATGAATACCTTGGCCCGGAGCACCCGCCGCGGCGCCGCGATCATCTTGACGAAGCCGGTGGTCTCGCCGGCCGCCCGGGCCCGGTCGCTGGTCGTGTCCGCGGCGAAGCTGACCAGTGCCGACTCGCCGTAACGTTCGAAGGCTTCGGCTTCGGTCAGTCCCACGTGGGCGATCTCCGGATCGGTGAAGGTGACCCAGGGGACTCCCGCGTCGTCCCACTTGCGCAGGCCGCCGGCAAAACCGGGCCGGCACGCCGCGGCGAACGCGTTGCCGGCGGCGATCCGTCCCTGCAGGAAGCCCACATGGGTGAACTGCAAGACCGAGGCGCAGTCGCCGGCGGAGAAGATGTGCTCGGTCGTGGTCCGCAGGTGCTCGTCGACCACGACCATCCCCCTGCGATCGAGATCGACGCCCGGCACGTGCAGGTCCAGGCCGTCGGTGCGTGGCTGGCGGCCGGCGGCGACCAGGAGGTGGCTGCCGGACACAGTCGTGCCGTCGCTCAGGGTCAGGGTCGGGCCGGCGGCCACCTCGGTCACCGTGGTGCCGAGCCGAAGCTGGACGCCGTCGCCCGCCAGTGCTGCCTGCAGGATGCGGCCGGCCTCGGGTTCGTCTCGCGGCAGCAGCGCCGGGGGCCCCTGGATGACCGTCACCTCGCTGCCCAGCCGGCGGAAGGCCTGGGCCAACTCGCAGCCGATCGGCCCCCCGCCGAGCACCAGCAGATGACCGGGCTGCTCAGTAAGGGAAAAGACCGTCTCGTTGGTGAGGTACGGCACGTCGTCCAGCCCGGGCACCGGGGGGATCGCGGGCTTGGCCCCGATGGCCACGATGATCCGCCGGCCGGTCAGGGTGGTCCCCTCGACGTCGACGGTGTGCGCGCCGGTGAAGACGGCGTGCCCGGTTACGAGGTCGATGCCCTGGCGCTTGAGCAGCTCGGGGGACTCGTCGCGCTCGATCAGGGCGATGGTCTCTTGGACGTGCTTCATCACCGCGGGAAAGTCGACCTCGACGGTGCCGGAATAGCCGCGCTCCTCGCCGTCGCGCAGGGCGGCCACCCGCCGGGCAGTCTCGATCATGGTCTTGCTCGGCACGCACCCGTAGTGCGTGCAATCGCCACCCGGGCGGTCCTGCTCCACCATCGCGACGGTGTGGCCGGCGGCCCGGGCCGCCCGGCCCGCCGCCAACCCGGTCGCGCCGGCGCCGAGCACGATGAGGTCGTAGTCCGTCATCCCAGCATCCTCGCAGCCCGAGTGCCGGACGCGTAGCGTCTGGCGGGTGGATCCAGCGGGTCCCCTCGTGGTCGCTCACCGTGGCTCGTCGCACGCGGTCCCCGAGCACACCCTCGCCGCCTTCCGGCAGGCCCTCGACGAGGGCGTGGACGCGCTCGAATGCGACGTACGGCTGACCCGTGACGGTCACCTAGTCTGCGTGCACGACCGGCGGGTGGACCGTACGTCGACCGGCCGCGGCCCGGTATCGACCCTGGAGTTGGCCGAGCTGTCCGAGCTCGACTTCGCCTCCTGGCGGGGGCAGCCGGTCGAGCCGCAGCAACCGGACACCGATAGCGGCGGCGTACTGACCTTCACCCGGCTGCTCGAGCTGGTGCTCAGCTGGCCCAAACGGGTGGAGTTGCATGTCGAGACCAAGCACCCCAACCGCTACGCCGGCCTGGTCGAGCAGACTCTGGTCCGGGTGCTGCAGGAATACGGCGTTCTCGGCGCCGACGCGGCCGCGGCGGGTCAGGTAACGGTGATGAGCTTCGCCCCGGTCGGGCTGCGCCGGGTGCGGCTGTTGGCTCCGGAGCTGCCCACGCTGCTGCTGGTCAGGGACAAGACGTACGCAGCCTGGCGCGAGGGCCTGCTTCCCGCCGGCGTGCACACCGCCGGGCCGAGTATCAAGACCGTGCGGCGGCATCCGCGCTTCGTCGCCCGGCTGCGCGCCCGCGGGCACCGGGTGCACGTCTGGACCGTGGACGAGCCGGGCGATGTCGAACTGGTCCTGGACCTCGGTGTGGACGCCATCATCACCAACCGGCCGGCCGACGTGCTGCGCCGGCTGGGGCGCGGCTGACGCCCCGCTGGGTGATGCCCGATGGCCCTCGTGCCGGAAGTTTACCGATTGTCGGGGTCGGGCACAGGCAACGAGGGGACGCCGGACCAGCGGACCCGTGGGAGGTGGGGGGATGGTCACCGTTCGCCTGCCGCACCATGTGGGCAGCGCGGCAGCGGCGCGCCGGCGGGTTCGCCAAGAGCTGCAGGAACGCGCGGTGAGCCGGCGGATGAGCGACGACGCGGCTCTGGTCGTCAGCGAGCTGGTCGGCAATGCCGTTCGGCACGCCCAGCCGCTACCGGGTGGTCAGCTGATGCTCTCCTGCACGGTCCAGGGCAGCGAGGTGGAGCTGCGGGTCACCGACGGTGGGGCCGATCTGGTGCCGGCGCTGCGGGCACCCGCCGACGACGAGTCCGCCGGCCGCGGCCTGACCATCGTGAGCCGGCTGGCCGCTGCCTGGGGAGTGGAATCCAGCGCCGTCGGGACCACCGTATGGGCGGTCCTCAAGCCGGGCCGTGGTGCTGGCCACGCGCGGCCCCAGCCGGCCTGAGCCCCTGCGCGTGGTGCTGCAGCCGACACTCCTCGCGGTCAATGGTCAATAAGTGTCAGGCGGTAGTTGGTTGCGTGGGCATATTTTCTGATGTGCCCGGACGCCGTTGCCTCCCCCGTCGGCGGCGTCCGGGCCCGATCAGCAAGCCGGCCAGCGCGAGCAGGACGACCAGTCCCTCGGCAACGGCGCTGTATGCCTTGTCGGGGTACCACGGCTCGTGCGGCAGCGCCGGCAACGGGCCGATCGCCCCCACCTTCAGGTAGACCGTGGCGAGTACGGCGGCCAGCGTCGAGGCGGCGACCAACAGCGCCGGCAGCCAGGCCCAGCGTCGTGGGATGAGCAGGATCAGGGCGGCGATCAGCGTGGCCACGAACTGGGCGCGGAACTCGTTGCCGACACTCAGGCCGCCGCCGCCGTCGTAGCCGGGGGCCAGATGCAGATGGATGTACCCCGCGTAGACGAGCGCGATGGCGGCCAGCACCCGCAGGACGATCCGCATACCGATACATACGGCCCGAGCTCCCCAGCGGTTCAGCCCGGAGGCTCCCGGAGAACCGGGCAGGACATGCACCGTGGGCCGCCGCGGCCGCTGCCGAGCTCGCTGCCGGCGATCCGGATCACCTCGATGCCCGCTTCTTCGAGCCGCTCATTGGTCTCGGTGTTGCGTTCGTAGGCCACCGCGACGCGCGGCGCCACGCAGAGCGTGTTGTTGCCGTCATCCCACTGCTCGCGCTCGGCGGTGACCGGGTCCAGGCCGGTGTCGATGACCCGCAACGTGTCGATCCCCATCGCCTTGGCCGCGGCGACCAGGAACGGCTCCGGGCCGGAGACGACCGGCCCGTCGTCGGCATCGGTGAGCGTGTGCGCGACCAGGCTGTCCGCAACCGCGGGGTACATGACGATCGCGTCGACGTCGACCATCGTGCACACCGTGTCCAGGTGCATGGTGGCGCGTTCCTGGGAGATGGGGACAACAAGCACCGTGTGTGCGACACCGGCCTGGAAGGCCCGTCGGGCCAGCGCTTCGACGCCGGAGGCCCTGGTCCGCTGGCCGACGCCGACCGCCAGCACACCGGGGCTGAGCAGCAGTACGTCGCCGCCCTCGAGCCACTCCTGGCCGGCGGCGTAGAGCGCCTCGGTGCCGGCGAAGCGCGGATGGTGCCGGTAGATCGCCTGGGTCAGCGTGGCCTCCCGCCGGCGGGCCGGCATCGACGGGCTGGTCACCGCGATCCGATCGCGTACCCAGACACTGGAGTCCCGGGTGAAGAGCAAGTTGGGCAGCGGATCGATGACGAAGTCGTGCCTGTCCATCAGCCGGTAGGTCAGGCTGTGCGCGTCCGACGTCTCCTCGTGGGCGAGGCCGGCCATCAACACCTCGGCGAGGTCGAGCGGGTGCAGGCCAGTGAGGTGCGTGACGATGGTGCGGCGCAGGGTGGTCCCCAGCCGCGGGTCCGCGGCGACCGCGGCGATCGTCTCCTCACGGGCCGCCGGCACCTCCAGAGCGGTGCCGAGCAGCTCGGCCAGGTAGAGCACCTCGACGCCGTGGTCGCGCAGAGCGGTCGCGAACGCGTCGTGCTCCTCCTGCGCCCGCCCCACCCAGGGGATCCCGTCGAAGAGCAGTTTGTCGTTGTTGCGCGGGGTCAACCGCTTGAGTTCTGAGCCGGGACGGTGCAGCAGGACCGAACGCAGCCGACCGACCTCGCTGTCGACGTAGTGCCGCGGAGCGTCGGTCGTCATGCGCGGAGGGTAGCGGGTGGCGAGCATTCACCGATTCGGCGTTTTGCCACTAGTTTGGCCGGGAACGAGGCGGCCACCTTTGAGGAGAAACCCATGCGATCTGCGCTGCGTCCTGCCCTGCTGATCCTGGCACCGGCCCTCCTGCTCGCCGCCCCGCTCACTACCGCCGCTGCTGCCGGTTCGGCGGCGCCGGCCAAGACGCCGGTCGCCATCGGCACCGGAGGCGCCGTGGCCTCGGAGAGCGTCGAGGCGACCCGGGCCGGCATCAGGGTGCTGAGGTCCGGTGGCAACGCGATCGACGCGGCGGTGGCTACCGCCGCCACGCTCGGTGCCACGGAGCCATCGGTCGCCGGCCCCGGCGGCGGTGGCTTCATGGTGATCTACCTGGCCAAGACCAAGCAGATCCTCACCATCGACGGCCGTGAGATGTGCCCCGCCCGATGCACCCCGCAGATGTTCCTCGATCCCGCGACCGGCGCCCCGATGGACTTCGAACTGGCCAGGCACTCCGGCATCTCGGTGGGCGTGCCCGGGATGGTTGCCCAGTGGGCCAAGGCCGTCCGGCTCTACGGCAACAAGTCCTTCAGCAGCGACCTTCAGCCGGCGATCCGGGTGGCGACCGACGGGTTCCCGGTGAGCTTCAACTTCCACCGGTCCGAGGTCTCCGCGCTGACCGACCTGCAGTCCTTCACGAGCAGCCGCCGGCTCTTCCTCACCCCGGCCGGCCAGCCGCTGCCGGTCGGCGCGCACTTCGCCAACCCCGACCTGGCCCGGACCTACCGCCTGCTGGCCGAGCACGGTCCCGGCTACCTCTACGACGGGCCACTCGGCCAGGCGATCGCCCGCACCGTGCAGTCGCCGCCGGTCGCGCCGAACGCGGCGATCACCGTGCTCCCCGGCATCATGACGACCAGGGACCTGTCGAATTACGTGGCCAAGAACCGCCGGCCCACGCACGTGAACTACCGCGGCCTGGACGTGTACGGGATGGCGCCGCCGTCTTCGGGCGGCACCACCATGGGCGAGGCCCTCAACATCCTGTCCGGCTGGAAGCTGGGCGCCGAGCCGCGGGCCCGGGCGCTGTTCCACTATCTGGAGTCCACCCGGCTCGCCTTCGCCGACCGCAACGCCTACGTCGGCGACCCGGACTACGTGCCGGTGCCGACCCAGGGACTGCTCAGCAAGCAGTTCGCCGCCACCCGGCGCTGCCTCGTGCACAACACCGCGCTGACCAGCCCGGTAGCCCCCGGAAATCCCTACCCGCCGTTCGCCGGCTGCGCGTCGTCCAGTGCGCGAGCCACCTCCCCGCAGGAGGGCACTCAGACCAATCATCTGGTGACCAGCGACCGCTGGGGCAACGTCGTGTCCTACACCAACACGATCGAGCAGCTGTTCGGCAGCGGCATCACGGTGCCCGGTTACGGCTTCCTGCTCAACAACGAGATGACCGACTTCGACTTCGCGCCGCCGGCGCCGGGCGCCTACGACCCGAACCTGCCGGCGCCGGGCAAGCGGCCGCGGTCGAGCATGAGCCCGACGATCGTGATGCGCGACGGCGCGCCGTGGCTGGCGCTGGGCTCGCCCGGCGGTTCCACCATCATCACCACGACCCTGCAGACCCTGATCAACCGGGTCGACTTCAACATGTCACTCGAGCAGGCGATCGTCGCCCCCCGGGCAAGTCAGCGCAACCGTTCGACGACCGACGTGGAGCCGGCGTTCGCGGCGCAGCGGTACGCCAGCGTTCTGACCAACACGTACGGCGAGGACCTCGCGGTCATCGGCCCGCCGTCCTACGACCCGCCGGTGATCGGCTTCGTCAACGCGCTGGAGTTCTTGGGCGGCAACCGGGTGGAGGCAGCCACCGAGCCGAGCCGGCTCGGCGGCGGCGCCGCGATGGTCGTGCACAGCCCGTAGCGGACCGGCCGTAGGGTCGCTCGACATGGGACTTCTCGAGGGTGCGGTCGCGATAGTCACCGGCGCCGGCCGGGGTATCGGCCGGGGCGAGGCGATCGAGTTGGCCGCTCAGGGGGCGTCGGTCGTCGTCAACGAGTTCGACGCCGGCGCTGGCGAGGCCGTCGTCGGCGAGATCCGGGCGGCCGGTGGCACGGCCGTTCTGGTGGCGGGTGACGTGAGTGACGTCGACGTCGCCGGCGCGTTGGTCGCGCGGGCGGTGGAGGAGTTCGGCCGACTGGACGCGCTGGTGAACAACGCCGGCATCCTGCGTGACCGGACCGTGGTGAACATGACGCCGCAGGAGTGGGACGACGTCATCCGGGTGCACCTGCGCGGCCACTACGCGCCGACCCGGGCGGCCTGCGCGTACTGGAAGCAGGAGGGCCGGCCCGGCCATATCGTGTGCACGGCCTCGACCTCCGGGCTGCTGGGCAACTTCGGCCAGGCCAACTACGGTGCCGCCAAGGCCGGCATCGCGGCCTTCTCCACCATCGTGGCGATGGAGATGGCCCGGTACGGCGTGACGTGCAACGCCATCGCCCCCGCGGCGCGCACCCGGATGACCGAGGGAGCGTACGGAGAGCTCGCGGCGACCGGCGAAGGCGGCGCCGAGGAGGCCTTTGACTTCTGGCATCCGGACAACGTCGCGCCGCTGGTGGCCTACCTGTGCAGTGAGGCCAGCGCGCACATCAGCGGCAAGGTCTTCGGCGTGCAGGGGGACGCGGTCGAGCTTTACCGGCCGTTCACCTCGGCGGCGGCCATCGAGAACTCCCAGTCGCGCTGGACCGCCGAGGGGTTGGCCGCCCGGCTGGACGAGCTGTTCACCGAGGCGGGGATCGCGCCGCAGGCCGAGAACATGATGGCCAAGCTGCGTTATTCGATCACCGAGCGTCACTAGCGCCGCGACGTTAGCCGCGGATCGCCTGTTGGGCGATGATCACGGCGATGACGGCGAACAACACGCCGGCGATCCGGTGGATCCAGACCAGCGGCACCACTCGCAGGATCACCTGCCCCAGCACCACGGCCAACGCGGCGACCCCGACGAGGGCGACGAACGCGCCGACGAAAACGGTGACCGGCTCGTCGTAGCGAGCCGTGAGCGCGGCCGTGGCCAGTTGCGACGCATCTCCCCACTCCGCGGCGAAGAGCACGCCGAACGATGTGGTGACCATCCGCCGGGTGCTCACATCACGCTCGGGCACGTCGTCATCGCTGGCCGCGTCTTCGACGGCCTTCGTACGCCGCGCCTCACGCAGCAGGACGAACGCGCCGGCGGCGAAGAGGAGCGCGACGACGCCCAGCAGCAGGCGGTGTGGCAGCAGGTGCAGCAGTTGGCCGGCCGTAACTGCTACGACGCACTGGACGAAGAACGCCGCGGTGACCCCGATCAGCACCGGCCACGGCCGGTACTTGGTCGACAGGACCAGGGTGGCAACCAGCGTCTTGTCCGGTAGCTCGACGGACAGGATGACGAGAAACGTAGCGGCCAGGACGCCGAGTGAGAAACTCACCGGGTCGATGCCACCGCCTGTGCAGCCGATGTGGCTGCTGCGAGCACGGCTTTGACCGGGCGGCCGAGCGCGGCGGCCGCGGCGACGACGTCGTCGTATTCCACGCTGACATTGACGACTCGGCCGTCGGCCCGGGCGAGCTTGGCCCGCACCGGCTGGCCGTCGACGTCGACGGTCACCGTGTCGCGGTCCAGGGCGAACTTGCCGACCGTGAGCTGACGGACGCCAATGGTGGGGGTCTCAGTGAAGATCACCGATCGGACCGCCTCGACCTGGTCCGGCCGGCACAGGGCATGCAACGTGTGCGCCGGGCGGCCCTTCTTCATCAGGATGGGAGTCAGCCAGGCATCGGCCGCACCGGCCTCCATCAGCCGGTTCAGAACAAGCGGCCACAGCCGCGGGTCGAGGTCGTCGACGTTGGTCTCCACCACGACGGCGGTGCCCGTGGCGGCGTGGCTGAGCGGCTCACCCAGGACCAGCCTGATCACGTTGGGCAGCTCGTCGACCTCTCGGCTGCCGGCGCCGGTGCCGACTTGGCGCACCGTCATCTCGGGCAGTGTCTCCCAGGTGGACACACTCGCAGCCAGCAACGCGGCCCCGGTCGGCGTGCACATCTCATGCGCGACCGGACCGGACCACGTCGGCGCGTCCACTTCGGACAGTAGTTCCAGCACGGCGGGGGTTGGCACCGGAAGCAGCCCGTGCTCACTGCGCGTCATGCCGTTGCCGACGGCGACCCGGCCGGCGCTGAGCCGGAGAACGCCCAGCGCGTGCAGGCCGGCAGCGACGCCCACCACATCGGCGATCGCGTCCAGAGCGCCTACCTCGTGAAAGTGCACCTGCTCGGTGGCGACCCGGTGCACCCGGGCCTCGGCCGCCGCCAGCCGGGCAAAGACGTCGAGGGCCCGAGCCTTGACCGAGTCGTCGAGGGGTGCGCGTTCGAGCAGATCGCGGATGTTCGGCCAGGTGCGGGTGACCATGCTCCGCGGGGCGTCGACATGGACGAAGGTGGCACCCAGCCCGCCGCGGAGTACCGGCTCGGCGCGCAGTCGCACCGGCTCGACACCGACCGCATCGACAGCCTCCTGCAGCCTGACGAGATTGACCCCCGCATCGACGAGCGCGCCGAGCAGCATGTCGCCGCTGGCGCCGGCCGAGCAGTCCAGCCAGCCGATCACGTCGCGGCCGGCCTGCGGCGGGCCACCCGGGCGGCGAAAACACCAGCCCCGAAACCGTTGTCGATGTTGGTCACCACGACACCGGGCGCGCAGGAGTTGAGCATGGTGAGCAATGCGGCCAGACCGCCGAATGACGCGCCGTACCCGACGCTTGTCGGCACCGCGACGAGCGGCACGCCGGTCAGCCCGCCGACTGCGCTCGGCAGCGCGCCGTCCATCCCGGCCACCACGATCAGGCAGTCCGCGGCGTCCAGCTCGGCGCGCACAGCGAGCAGCCGGTGGATGCCGGCGACGCCGACGTCGGTGACTCGGTTGGTGCCGGCGCCGAACACCCGGGCCACGAAGGCCGCCTCGGCGGCCACCGGCTCGTCGGAGGTGCCCGCACTCACCACGGTGACCTCGCCCCGTGGCTCGGGCAGGCGGCCCACCGCCAGGCAGCCACCGGCCGGCTCGTCGACCACCGGCTCGGCATTGAAGGCGGCTCGCACGGCTGCCCGCATCCCCTCGCCGGCGCGGGTCAACAACGCCGGCCGTTCCGGATCGGCGGCCCGCAGTGCTGCCACGACCTCGACCACCTGATCGGTGGTCTTGCCGGGGCCGTAGATCACCTCGGGGTCGCCGGTGCGCAGCGCCCGGTGGGTGTCCGGCCGAGCAAAACCGAGGTCGGCGTACCCCGCCAGCGGGCCCTCGGTCAGCCGTTCCAGCGCCGAATCCACGCTCACCGCGCCGGCGGCGACGCCGGCGAGCAACTCGCGCGCCTGGTTGCGGTCCACGATCGGCCACCCTACGGCCCGGAGGAACTAGGCTGCCGACCGTGCACCTGTCCCGGTCGCTGCTGGACGGCCTCGTCATTGCCGCACTCGCCTTGACGATCGCCGGCCTGCTTGCCTGGTTCCTGCTGGCCGGGCGCCTGCGCCGCCTGCAGGCCGAGGTGGCCGCCCTGCGGGCCGATCCGGCGATCCTCGCCGGCGTCGACCCCAAGGCGGTCCGTCACGTCGCCGTGGTGCGCTACGACGCGTTCGAAGACATGGCGGGGCACCTGTCGTACAGCGTCGCCATGCTCGACACGGCCGGAGACGGGCTGATCCTGTCGGCGATCAACGGCCGGTCCGACACCCGGGCGTACGCCAAGGGAGTGCTGGCCGGCGCCGGCGAGCAGACGCTCTCGCCGGAGGAGCAGGGGGCTGTCGACGCCGCACTCGGCCGGGTGCCGAGCCGGACGTCTATCCGGCTACCGGGCGGGGCTCCGAGCCGCGTCCGCCGCTGACATGCCGGGGGTCCCGCCGACCCGGTTCACCTATCTCGGGCCCGAGGCAAGCTTCGCTGAGCAGGCCCTGCGCACCCTGCCGGCGGCCCGCGCCGGCATCCTGTCCCCGTCGGCGTCAGTCCCGGACGCCCTGGATGCGGTCCGCTGGGGGACCGCCGACGCGGCGCTGGTGCCGCTGGAGAATTCGGTCGAGGGGTCGGTGTCGGTGACCCTCGACGAGCTGGCCGCCGGCGACGCCCTCGCCATCACCCGCGAGGTTCTGCTGCCTGTCAGTTTCGTGTTGCTGGTCCGGGCCGGCACCGCGCTGGCCGACGTACACAGCGCGGCCACCCACCCGCACGGCGAGGCGCAGTGCCGGGCGTGGCTGCGCACGAACCTTCCCCACGCGACTGTCCACTTCACACTGTCCACCTCAGAGGCTGCTGCCGCCGTGGCTCGCGGCGAGTTCGATGCTGCGCTGGCGGCACCGCTGGCGGCGGACCGGCACCACCTGGAGGTACTCGCCCGCGACGTGCACGACACCGACGGTGCCGTGACAAGGTTCGTCCTGGTGTCTCGCGCCGGCCGCCCGGCGCAGCGCACCGGCCACGATCGCACCAGCCTGGTGGTGTTCATCGCCGACAACCACACCGGCGCGCTGTTGGAGGTGCTCACCGAGTTTGCGGTCCGCGGTATCGATCTGACCCGGATCGAGTCGCGGCCGACCAAGCAGCAACTGGGCCGTTACTGCTTCTCGATCGACTGCGCCGGCCACGTCGACGACACCCGGGTCGGTGAGGCACTGGCGGCGCTGCGCCGGATCTGTGCCGACGTGCGCTTCCTCGGCTCCTACCCGCGAGCCGACGACGACTCGGCGCCGCAGCGGCCCGGCACCAGCGACGAGGACTTCGCCGGCGCGGTCGCCTGGCTGGCCCGGCTGCGCGAGGGCCGCGACGGCTGACCCGGCGGCCTATCCCCACCCGAGCTCATGCAGCCGCCCCTCGTCGATGCCGAAGTGGTGGGCGATCTCGTGCACCACGGTCACGCCGACCTCGTCGACGACCTCCTCCTCGGTGTCGCACGCGGCGCACAACGGCCGGCGGTAGATGGTGATCCGGTCCGGCAGTACACCCGCGTAGGACGAGTCCCGCTCGGTCAGCGCGATGCCCTCGTACAGTCCGAGCAGGTCGGACTCGCCGGCCGGCGAGTCGTCCTCGACCAGGACGACCACGTTGTCCATCAGCGCCAGCAGTTGTTCGGGCACCCGGTCCAGCGCGTCGGCGACCAGCTCCTCGAAGCGCTCCCGCGACAGCTCGACCACCGGCTGAGCATCGCATCCTCCCCGTAGGCTGACCGGGTGATCGATCTGCATCTGCTGCGCCGGGATCCCGAGCGGGTCCGCGCCTCGCAGCGGGCCCGGGGCGAGGATGCAGGGCTGGTGGACGCGCTGCTCGCCGCCGACGAGGCGCGGCGAGCGGCTGTCACCAGGGCCGACGCGCTGCGCGGCGAGCAGAAGGAACTCAGTGAGCAGGTCCGGCGGGCCGGTCCGGCCGACCGTCCCGCGGCGGTCGCGACCGCGCGCGAGCTAGCTGCCACCGTGAAGCAGGCCGAAGCCGAGCAGGCCGCCGCCGAACAAGCGCTGCGCGCAGCCCATCTCGCGGTGCCGAACGTGGCCGAGACGGCCGCCCCTCCCGGCGGCGAGGACGACTTCCTCGTGCTGCGTGAGGTCGGGCAGCGGCCGGCGCTCGACCACCCGCTAGACCATCTCGAGATCGGGGAGCGGCTGGCCGCCATCGACATCGAGCGCGGCTCGAAGGTGTCCGGCGCTCGCTTCTACTACCTCACCGGCGTGGGCGCACTACTCGAGTTGGCCCTGGTCAACCTGGCGATGGCCCAAGCGGTCCAGTCTGGATTCGTCCCGGTTATCGTGCCGGCGCTGGTGCGGCCCGAGGCGATGGAGGGCACCGGCTACCTCGGCTCGCACGCGCCCGAGGTCTATCACCTCGAAGCCGACGACCTGTACCTCGTCGGCACCTCCGAGGTGGCCCTGGCCGCGCGGCACATGGGCGAGATTCTCGAGTTCGGCGACGAGCCGCTGCGCTACGCCGGCTTCTCCTCCTGCTTCCGCCGCGAGGCCGGGTCGTACGGCAAGGACACCCGCGGCATCATCCGGGTGCACCAGTTCGACAAGGTCGAGATGTTCTCCTTCACCACCGTCGAGCAGGCCGCCGATGAGCACCTTCGCCTCCTGGCGTGGGAGGAGGAATTCCTGGCCAAGCTGGAGTTGCCGTACCGCGTGATCGACGTCGCCGCCGGCGATCTCGGCGCCAGTGCGGCGCGCAAGTACGACTGCGAGGCGTGGCTGCCCAGCCAGCAGCGGTGGCTGGAGCTGACCAGTACGTCGAACTGCACCGACTTCCAGGCCCGCCGGCTCAACATCCGCCATCGCGGCCTCGACGGGCGACCGCGGCACGTGGCCACCCTGAACGCCACGCTGATGGCCTCGACCCGCACCATCGTGGCGATCCTGGAAAATCACCAGTGCTCGGACGGCTCGGTACGGGTGCCGCAGTCGCTGCGGCCCTACCTCGGCCGCGAGGTTCTCGAAGTCAAGTGATTCCGCAGCTGATCGGGTGTGACCTCGACGGCACGCTGCTCCGCTCCGACCGCACGATCTCGGCCCGGTCGGTCGAGGCGGTTGCCCGGGCCGAGGCGGCCGGCGTGCCGTTCGTGATCGTCACCGGCCGGCCACCGCGCTGGCTGTCCGAGGTAGCCGACGCTCTGGGGCACCGCGGGCTGGCCGTCTGCGCCAACGGCGCGCTCGTCTACGACCTGCACACCGAAACGGTCGTCCGCACGGAGCTCCTCGGCATCGACGCGCTGCGCCAGGTTGTGGCGGCGATCCGGAGGGAGCTGCCCGACAGCGCCTTCGCCGTCGAGTACGGCCAGAGCTTCTCCCACGAGGGGGCGTACGCACCGCGCTGGGACGCCGACAATCCCAACGTGACGATGGTGGAGCCGGCCGCCCTGTTGGACCGGCCAGCAGCCAAGCTGCTGGTTCGCCATCCGCACCTGCGCGCCGATCAGTTACTGGCCGCGGCCCGGCCGGTCGTCGGTGAACGGGCCACCCTGACGCACTCGAGTTTCGACGGGCTGCTGGAGATCAGCGCCGCCGGGGTGACGAAAGCGACCGGGCTGGCCGCCCTCGCGGCCGACCGCGGGCTCACGGCCGATCAGGTCGTGGCGTTCGGCGACATGCCCAACGATCTGCCGATGCTGGCCTGGGCCGGCCAGTCCTTCGCCGTGGCCAACGCCCATCCCGACGTACTGGCCGCGACCGACGAGGTCATCGAGACCAACGACGAGGACGGGGTGGCTCGTACGCTGGAACGCTGGTTCTGAGCGCCGGCGGCACCCCAGAGGTCGTCAAGCCCCCGTACATCGGGGTCGGCCCCCGAACAGCTCGGCCGGTCCGCGCGGCTGGCCCAAGGTGAATCTGGTCGGCCGGCTAGCGGTCAGCAGCGTGGTGCCGTCTGCTGCAGGGCCGACGCAGAGGTCCCCGGTCACCCGCCAGTAGCGGTTGTAGCGCAGCCGCAGCTGGTAGGTCCCGGCCGCCGGGAGTGTTCCGCTGATCGAGTCATGGCCGTAGCGGGTCAGCCTGGCCGCGCTCGACCCGCGCAGGATCCGAGCCGGCCTCGGCAGTTCCCAGATGGTGAAGCCGGCGGCGGACCAGACGGGCCGTAGCCCCGAGTCCCCGGAGCGCAGCAGAGCCGCCTCGAAATGGCTTTCGCTGGGGCCGGGGGGGACGACGACGTACCGCACGGCGTTGTCCCGCAGCCAGCCCTGGTAGGCCCTGGCCGTCAGCGGCCGGTAGAGCAGTCCGTTGCGGTCGAGGTCGGCCTGCCGGTACCAGCCGCGGGCCAGCGGGAAGCGCCGGCCGACCCAGTAGGCCTCCCAGTGGTCGTATGTCGGGGCGACCTCGACCCGGTAGTCCGGTGTCCAGTGTCCGGCCAGGAAGGTGTTGACCGGCTGCCAGCGCGAGGCCGCCGCAAAGCGCGCGTGCAGCGAGTCGGGCACGACTTCAGTGAACAGCTGTGCGGTCCAGATGAAGCTGGCGATCAGCGCGACGGCCGCGAATGCCCGGTAGGTCCGGCCCTGGGGGCGGCGGCTGCCGGCCAGCGCGGCCACCAGGACCGCGAACAACACCAGCCGGATCCGCGTCACGTTGTAGCCGATCGAGGTAGGCACCAGGGACAGGCCAACGCAGGCCATGGACCACACGAGCAAGACCGTGCCCAGCCGGCGTCGCGCCCGGTCGCCGGCCATCAGGCCGGCCACCGCGCCGGCGCCCAGAGCGACGAGCGCCGGCCACAGCGACACGAAGGGGAAGGTCTGCAGGCCGGGCACCGGCATCAGCAGCACGACGGTGGCCCCGACCGCACCGACGGCTGTGATTCCGACCCCGAAGCCGATCGCAGCGCGATCCGGCCGTCCGGATCCGGCCGCAAGGCCGGCGAGCACGAAGACCAGAAAGGCAAACGCGAGCGGGGCAAAGGCGACCGTCAGTGCCGCGCAGGCCAGCGCCGCCCCCAGGCGGTGGCGGGAAAGGCAGCACAGCGCGGCCAGCATCGCGGTGATGCCCAGGGAGTACGGATATTCCCCCGTCAGGAGGGGCGTGCAGGCGAGCAGCGCGAAGACATAGCCGCCCCATCGTGCGGTCCGTCCCCAGGTGCGTAAAGCCAGGTCCATGAACAGCGCGCTGGCGACCACCCCGCCGAGCGCGACGAGAAGCACGTTGCCGACCAGGCCCGCCAGCGGCGGGTACAGCACGCTGTACGAAGGCAGGTAGAGGCCGTCGTACCAGTTGTTGTCCCACAGCCAGGTGCCGTGCCGCGCCAGCTCACTGCGGTATAGCTGGGCCTGCATGTCCCCGCCCTTGGCGCCGAGCAGGGCCAGGACGGTGATCGGCACCGCGGCCAGGACGGCGGCGAGCAGTGGTTCCCAACGGATGGTCGACACAGGTGCAATGCCGCCGCCGACCTCGGTCGACGGCCGGCCGACGGCTCGTTCGGCGGTGCTGCGACTCACAGATACGGGCCGGTGCCCGACGTCGGGATCGATCCGGCCGTGGCATCCGGCGCCGTGCCGGGCGCCGCCGTTCCCGGCGGCAGAGCCGGCCGGCGCATCTGCTCAAGCTGCACGCGGGCGGCCATCTGCTGTGCGAACAGGGCTGCCTGGATGCCGTGGAAGAGCCCCTCGAGCCAGCCAACCAGCTGGGCCTGAGCGATCCGGAGCTCTGAGTCACTCGGTGTCGCTGCCTCGTCGAATGGCAGGGAGAGCCGGTGCAGCTCGTCGGCCAGCTCCGGAGCGAGCCCCTGTTCCAGCTCGGAGATCGACGCCTCGTGGATCTCCTTCAGGCGGGTCCGGCTGGCCTCGTCGAGAGGCGCCGCGCGTACCTCCTCGAGCAGCTGTTTGATCATGGAGCCGATCCGCATCACCTTTGCCGGCTGCTCCACCAGGCGGGCCACGTCGGTGTCACCAAAAGCGCTGGCGTCAGACCGGCCGTCCTCGCCGAGTACCACGACGGGCGGGTCGTCGTCGGAATCGGGTTTCGGCTGCGTCATGGCGACATCCTCACACGGCGAGCAGGACCTTGCCGACGTGCTCGCTCGCCTCCACCACCCGATGCGCCTGGGCAGCCTCAGGGAGCGGCAGCACCCGGTCGATGACCGGCCGGACCTGGCCGGCGGCAATCAGCGGCCAGACCTGCGCGCGTACCCCGGCGACGATCCCGGCCTTCTCGTCAGCCGGCCGGCCGCGCAAGGTGGTCGCCGTGACCGAAGCCCGCTTCCCCAGCAGCATCGCCAGATCGAGCGGGCCCTCCCGACCGCCCTGGAGTCCGATGACGACGAGGCGACCGCCGACGGCGAGGACGTCGACATTGCGCCCCAGGTAGGCGGCCCCCATGTTGTCCAACACCACGTCGGCGCCGTGACCGCCGGTGGCGCTGCGCAGCACGGAGACGAAGTCCTCCTCGCGGTAATCGATCGCCCGCTCCGCGCCGAGCGCCCGGCAGCGCTCCCGCTTGCGCTCACCGCCGGCGGTGCAGAACACCCGGGCCCCGGTGCTCCTTGCCAGCTGGATGGCGATGGTTCCGATGCCACTCGCGCCGCCATGGACGAGGAAGACCTCGCCGGCCGCGAGATGAGCGGTCTGGAACACGTTGGACCACACCGTGCAGCAGACCTCGGGCAGTCCGGCGGCGTCCACAAGGGACACGCCGGCCGGGATCGGCAGCAGTTGCCCGGCAGGCACGGTCACCTGCTCGGCATAGCCCCCGCCGGAGAGCAGGGCGCAGACCTGGTCACCCATCGCCCAGCCGATCACGCCTTCGCCCAGCCCCGTGATCCGGCCACTGCACTCCAGGCCGGGCCAGGCCGGCGCTCCGGGGGGAGGGGGATAGTGGCCGGCGCGCTGCATCAGGTCGGCCCGGTTGACCGCCGTCGCGGCCACCTCGACGAGCACCTCGCCGGGGGCGGGCGTCGGATCCGGTAGATCTGCCCAGGTCAGCACCTCAGGGCCACCGAAGCGCGGCAGCGTCACAGCCTTCACCGGGGGCAGCCTAGTGCTGACCGGACGGGGTCAGCCGTCGCCGATCTCTGGAGATCACAACGCGGAGGGTGTGGGATTCGAACCCACGGACGGTCACCCGTCGTGCGCTTTCAAGGCGCATGCACTCGGCCACTATGCGAACCCTCCTGCGGACGGCCAAGCCGCCCGGGACCGGCCTAGTCTCTCGCACGCCGCCCAGGTACGGGCGCGCGTTGCGGGTGCCCGACAGATGTCGTGACCGGCCGGCTGTAACCCGCAGCGACTCCCGGCGGTGTCACTAGTGACTCATCTACCGCCAACACCAGGGGGGCCCATCATGAACGGAAAGCTCGTACTCGTCGCGTCCGCGGTAGCGCTTACCGCCGCAACTGCGGGCTGCGGCTCGCTCGGCCGTGCACCAGCCGCCAGCACCGCCACCAGTCGGCTCACCAGCGCCGGCGCTCCGGCCGGCGCGGTCGTCGCCGCCGGGCCGGCAGCCGTGACACGACCGGGCGTCCCGCACTTCAACACGCCCGAGTCGACGGCCCGCGAATTCGCCTCGGCGTGGAACTCCCGCGACGTCGCCATGGTCGGCCACCTGACGAACAGCCAGGCCCGGCACGACCTCAATGCCATGCACAGCGAGGCCACCAACCTGCGCCTGAACGGTTGCGTCAGCAGCGGCTCCGGGGTGTACCTGTGCTTCTTCGACCACGACTACCCGGCGGCTAGCCACGCGGCTCACGGAAGCGTGGGTCACACTGAGATCGAGGTGGCGCCGGTATCCCGAACCGGCTGGTACGTCGCCAGTCTGGTCTCGTGCGGCTGATCCGGTCATCGGCTCCGTGTTCTGCGCACCACCGCAAACGAGAGGATGCCGGATGGCGATCGGGGGTGACCAGCTTGACTTCGACGAGTTCTACTCGGCGACAGTGCAACGGCTGGTCCGCCAGATCTACGCCTTCACCGGCGACCTGGGCGACGCGCAGGACGTCGCCCAGGAGGCGTACGCGCGGGCCTGGCAGCGCTGGGGGCAGGTCTGCGGGTACGACGCTCCAGAGGCTTGGGTCCGTACCGTCGGTATGCGGCTGGCGGTCAGCCGCTGGCGCAAGGCCCAGAACGCGGCGACGGCCTGGCGTCGTCACGGCCCGCCCCGCGAGTCGGCCGAGCTCAATCCCGACTCGGTCGCCCTGGTCGAGGCGCTTCGTCAGCTACCGGAGCGGCAACGCGCAGCGGTGGTCCTGCATTACATGGCCGACCTGTCGGTCGAGCAGGTGGCTATGGAGATGTCGTGCCCGGTGGGCAGTGTGAAGGCCTGGCTTTCCCGGGGTCGTAAGGCTCTTGCTGCGCAGCTCACCGAACCGCCAACAGGGCCACTTCCCACCCTGTCGAGGAGTGATAGGTCATGACCGACGACCTCGGGCGGATGTTCGATACCCTGTCGCGCACCCCGGTGCCCACGCCCAGTCGCCAGGCGGTGAAGGCGCGGGGCCGCGCACGTGGGCGCCACGCTGCCATCGGCACCGCGCTGGCCGTGACGATGGTGCTGGCCGGGGCGACCGCGGGCGGTATCGCCGTCGCGCACCACCGGGACAACCCGACCCGCCCCGTCCCGCCGGCCGGCCGGTCGGTCGCGCCCAGCCCAGAGCCGTCCACTTCCGCCACGCCGCCCGCCCGTCAGACCCCTGCCCCCGTGGGGGAGCCTGTCCCGTCCGCCATGGCCGATCTCGCCCCCTTCTTCGCGGCGACCGACCAGGCCGACAGCTTGGTTCGGATCGCCGCCAGACTGGTGAGCGCCGACGTAAGTGCCACCAGCGGCGATGTGACGTACCGGCCGGCGACCGACCAGGCGATAGCAGCAGCCGCCACGGGCGTCCAGGCGGTGGCGGCTGCCATCCCGGCCGGGATGAAGGCAGACCTGCTCAAGAGCGTGCTCGCCGTTTACAACGATCTGGAGGTGCGGTCGCTGGCCTTCCGGCCGGCACAGAGCCACGCTCGGCTGCTGCAGTGCTTGCGGAACGGAAGCGCCGCCGCCCGCAGGTTCCCCGCCGACGTGGCTGCAGCCCGCGCCATGGCCGCCGGGTCGCCCCCGGTCTCCGCTGTCGCACCGGCTTCGCGGCCCGCTGCCGAGATCGCGCTACGGCTGGCGGAGATCCGGACCTACGACGGCGGGTGCCAATCCTGCGGTGACACGCCGTTCAAGGGCATCACGCCGATCGTCTGGGGTCATGTTCCGCCGGCCGCCGGGACCGGCGACGGCACCATCAGCGGCATCTCCTTCACTGCGAGGTACCAGGCCGGGCAGGGTTGGGTCGTCATGGTGAACGCCTGCTGAGACCCGCTGCCGGCGCTGCTCTGCCGCCGGCCTCCCCGCCCAGCACGACGTTCCAGGAGCGGATCGCCCAGCGCAGCACCAGCCCGTTGGTGACGTACGGGTCGGCCTGCACGAAGCGCTCGACCACACTGGGGTCATCGACGGCCCACACCAGCAGAGCCTTGTCAGCCGGCTCGGCGAACGCGCCGGCGAGGACGAGCTCGCCCCGCTCGAGTGCGGCGCGGGCCAGCGCCAGGTGCTCGTCCCGGAAGGCCGGGCGCTGCTCGAGGTAGTCGTCGACGAGGTCGTAGACCAGTGCGAAGTACATGCCCGCCAGCTTCTCAGACCGTTCGGTGGTGCGGGGATGCCGACGGTGGGTATCACGCTGCGATGGGACTCACGGCGAGGCTGGACGACTACCAGCGCCGGCACCGCTGGATCGGCCTGCCGCTCGCGGTTGTGTACAAGTTCTTCGACGATCAGGGCCCGTACCTGTCCGCACTGCTGACCTACTACGGCTTCCTGTCGCTGTTCCCGCTGCTGCTGGTAATGACCACCGTGTTGGGCTTCGTACTCGGCGGCAACCCGCACCTGCAACAGGAGGTGGTGCGCTCCGCGCTGCGCGAGTTCCCGATCATCGGCACCCAGCTTGGCCAGAACGTGCGCTCGCTGCACGGCAGCGGCCTCGGCCTGGTCGTCGGCATCGTGGCAACCGTCTATGGCGGCCTGGGGATCGCGCAGGCCGGTCAAGCCGCGCTGAACCGGGTCTGGGGGGTCCCCCGTAACGAGCGTCCCAACCCCTTCATGGCCCGGCTCAAGAGCCTGCTTCTGCTGGTCGTGTTGGGTTTCGGTGTGGCCATCACCACCGTGCTGTCCGCGGTGGGCGCGGCAGCACAGGGCTATGGCGCGAATGTTGGCGGTGGGGCGCGCATCGCGGCCATCGCAGCGTCAATGGTGGTCAATGCCGGGCTTTTCGTCGTCGCCTTCCGGGTGATGACGGCACGCCGGATCGCCACCCGGGATGTCCTGGTCGGCGCGCTGTGCGCCGCCGTCGCCTGGCAGGTGCTGCAGACGGCGGGCACGTACTACCTGCAGCACAAGCTGCGCGGCGCGACCGAGGTGTACGGACTGTTCGGCCTCGTGCTCGGTCTGATCGCCTGGATTTACCTCGAGGCGGTCACCGTGGTGCTGGCCGCCGAGATCAACGTCGTCCGGGCGAAGCGGCTGTGGCCGCGGGCGCTGCTCACCCCTTTCACCGACCGGGTCGAGCTCACCGACGCCGACGAGCGCAGCTATGAGTCCTACGCCAACAGCGAGCGGCACAAAGGCTTCGAAGAGGTGAACGTGTCCTTTGACCGGGACACCTCCGATGAGGCCGTCGCACGCCCGGATAAACGGACAAAGAGCTCAGGATCGCCGTGACGGCCCTCCACCGTCAGTCGACCACGCCGGCGCTGCTGAGAGCAGCTTCGCGCGAGGGCTAGCTGTGCCGCTCGACGTAGCGGTCAGGATCTCGGTCGCGAGCTGCGATGCCAGCCGCATGTTGTGACTCATAGGTCAGGAATGCCACTGCCACGCTGTGCCGTAGCTGCAGGTCGGCGTGATGCCGGAAGTCGGCGAGATCCTCCCGTTCCTCCTCGGCCATGTGGTCGCTGTTGGCTTCGCGTGCCGTGATTACCGCCTTCCACCACGCGTCGCTGCCGACGTCATGACGGCCGACCTCCCTGGTTGCGTCGCGGATCTGGTTGTGGTCTTTGATCACATCTTTCACCTCGGCGGTGGCGCTGCGCTGCCCCCCCGCGCCACTGCCGATCTTGAGCAAGTGCGGATAAAAGACCTTCTCCTCGGCTTCGGCGTGCACGTCCAGCAGGATCTTTAGGCGCGACCAGATCGCGCCGAGGGCGTCGGGGTTGTCCCTGTCGATGTCGTCGAGGAAGGCGAACATACGGCGTTGATCGCGATGGTCGTTGAGGATGAGCTCGGTGATGTCCATGCCTGGCTTTCGGGTCGGGCCGGATCTGTCATCCGGCGGCCTTGCGAGGAAGTCATCGGGGACCGTCACGCAAACGACGAAGGGCGCCGACTGCCTGGTCGAGGCCCCTCCACGTTTCGCGCCAGCCCCCGCCCGGTGCTGTGTAATGCACGGAGCAACTGTTAGTTAGTAGACGCCTATCAGCCTAGTGCGTCCTCGGAACCGTCCGCTGCTGGTTCGCCCAGCCTGACCAGCAAGGGGGGGATCGCCGCGCGTAAGCTGGCCCGCTCGGCGGTACTCAGACCGCGTAGCGCGGAGGACAGCTCGGCGGACCGGGCGGCCCAGACTCGCTCCACCAGCGCAGCGCCCGTCGGCGTGATGGACAGCTCGACCTCCCGACGATTCGCCGCTCGTACCTCGCGGATGACGAGCCCGGCCGCCACCAACCGGTCACAGGTGCGGGTGATGGTGGAGATGTGCAGCCCGACCGCTTCCGCGAGTTCCCCGGCGTTGCAGGACCCGATGCGTCGCAGGGCGACCAGAGTGCGGAGCTGCGGCAGGGAGACCTCGCCGTCGATGGCGCCGAGCGACCGAACCGCGACCGCCACCAGAGCACGAGACAACTCCATCATCCTGGCGACATCACTGCTCGACATGCAAACACTGTTCCATATCTCACCGGCCGCACGTTTGCCCTCCGCAAATGTTGGTAGGTCCGAGTCGGATGTGTGACGTGCGACGGGAGGCCGGTATGGCACGGGTGATCGTGGTGACGGGCGCTAGTGGCGGGGTTGGCCGCGCGGTCGCTCGAGCCTTCGGCGAGCGCGGGGATGCAGTGGCGCTACTGGCCCGGGGGGAGGCGGGGCTGCACGGCGCGGCCGCCGATGTCCGGGCCGCCGGTGGCACGCCGCTGGTCCTGCCGGTCGACACGTCCGACTTCGAGGCCGTGGACCGGGCCGCAGAACGGGTCGAGCAGGAGCTCGGCCCGATCGACGTCTGGGTCAACGTCGCGTTCACGTCGGTGTTCGCCCCGTTCATGCAGATCGAGCCCGACGAGTTCAAGCGGGTCACCGAGGTCAGCTACCTGGGCTATGTCTACGGCACGCACGCGGCGCTCAAGCGGATGGTGCGGCGCGACCGGGGCGCGATCGTCCAGGTCGGCTCGACCCTCGCGTATCGAGGTATCCCACTGCAGACGGCCTACTGCGGCGCCAAGCACGCCATCCAGGGCTTTAACGAGTCCCTGCGCTGCGAGCTGCTGCACGACAAGAGCAGCGTGGCCACCACGATGGTTCAGCTGCCGGCCGTCAACACGCCGCAGTTCGACTGGGTGCTGAACCGGCTGCCGCACAAGGCACAGCCGGTCCCGCCGATCTACCAGCCGGAGGTGATCGCCCGGACGGTCCTTTATGCGGCCGATCACCCTCGTCGCCGCGAGTACTGGTGTGGGGAGACGACCGCCGCGACGCTGATCCTCAATGCGATCGCCCCGGGGCTGCTGGATCGCTATCTGGCCAAGACCGGGTTCAAGAGCCAGCAGACGTCTCAGCACAACGCCGCCGGCGCCCCCGAGAACCTGTGGAAGCCGGTGGACGGCCCGGATGGAGTGGACCACGGAGCACATGGCCGGTTCGACGACCGGTCGCATGCGCACAGCCCGCAGGCGTGGTTCTCGCGCCACCACGGCGCGACGGCTGCCGTGCTGGCCGGCGTCGCCGCTGTGGCGGCGACCATGGCCCGGCACGCAGCGAGTGGGCGTTGATCTCGTGCCCCGCACTCGTTGGGCCCGCGGCGGCGCGACCTTGATCGGCTCACCCGCCGGGCCGGGCAGGACGGTCGCCGCTCTCCGCGCCTGTCTCGGAGCGTTGCTGGTGTTCCGTCCGGGCCTGTCCGCCCGTCTGCTCGGAGTCCGCCCGCGGAATGCCCATCCGGTCCTGCGCCTGCTGGGGGCGCGTCACCTCGCCGAGGCCGGGACCCTGCTCCTGCGCCCCACGCCGGGCGTCATCGCGGCAGGAGTGCTGGTGGACGCCACCCACGTTGTGTCCTGTGCGGTCTTCGCCGTGGCCAGTTCAAAGCATCGACGGCCGGCCTTGCGGGATGGGGCCGTGGCCTCGGCCGTGATGCTCGCGACGTGGCTGACCAGGCCAAGGCGAGGCGGCGTCGCGCAGAGGTGACCGTCGATGGCCCGGATCGCACACCGGGGTCACGTCCGCCGGATCGAGATGCTGAGGAGGCGCCGATGGCCGTCACCGCCTTTCAGGATCTGCCCCGGCCGACCGCGACCCCGATTCGCGCCAGCAACCGGACAGACAACTCAAAGAGGGCTTGACAGCCTCGAACTTCTCGTTAGGCTGGCGAGAAACTACGTGGAGTGGGTAATCCCCTACTTTAAGTAGCGAAACCTTCAACCAAGAGGGTGATTCACATGTCCGGAAGCCAGTCGTTCACCCGCCGCGGCGTTCTCAAAGCCACCCTCGCCCTCCCGGTGCTGATCGGCGCCGCATCGGTTGGGATGACCGGCACCGCGCTGGCCTATGGCTGGGGTCGGACCCTGCGTATCGGTAGTTCGGGCGGCGACGTCGCCGAACTGCAGATCCGGGTGGCTGGCTGGGCCGCCGACAGTGCCCGCCAGACCTACATCGGCGTCGACGGGTCGTTCGGCCCGATGACCGACGCGGCTGTCCGTCGCTTCCAATCCGCCTATGGCCTCGGCGTGGATGGGATCGTGGGACCTCAGACCCAGGGCGCGCTGAATGCGCTGGAGAGCGGCGACGGCTCGACCGCTCACTTCGACTGGTCGGAGTTCACCTCCCACGATGGCGCCGGCTTCGGGGGCGGCCGGGTCGGCAGCGGCACGGTGCAGGAGAACGTACGCCGGAACATGTACAAGCTGGAGGCTCTACGGCACAAGGCGGGTGACCGGCCGGTGACCATCAACTCGGGCTTCCGCAGCGTTGCCTACAACTCTGCGATCGGCGCGGCCAGCAACAGCATGCACATGTACGGCATCGCCGCGGACACGGTGGTGAGCGGCCTGTCGACGTACAGCGTGTATCGGATCGCCGAGACCTGCGGGTACTCAGGCCTCGAGTCATACAGCCACTCCTGGCAGCACGTCGACAGCAGGGTCGAGTATCCGTACGGGTCGCAATTCTGGTGGTGGGAA